>JBILKV010000333.1:0-3156 GCA_044376515.1 Chthoniobacteraceae bacterium
GAGTGGATCACCCGCCCCACCAATCCGCTGACCGCGCGCGTGTTCGTCAACCGGGTGTGGCAATGGCATTTCGGTCAGGGCCTCGTACCGACCAGCAGCGACTTTGGACTCCGGGGCGAGCTCCCCACTCATCCTGAACTCCTCGACTGGCTGACCTCCGAATTCATCGCGTCGGGATGGTCCCTCAAGAGCCTGCACCGCCTGATTCTCCGCTCGGCCGCCTACCAGCGTTCCAGCGGCGACAACGCGGCGAACCTAGAAAAAGACCCCGCCAACAAATGGCTCTGGCGTTTCAACCGGCGCGCGCTGGAGGCCGAATCCATTCGGGACGGAATGCTCTTTGTCAGCGGCCTGCTCGAGCGGAACGCTCCCGCGCCGCACCCGTTTCCCCCGGTGCAAACGTGGGCCTTCACGATCCATCGTCCGTTCCACGACGTATACGATTCCAAACACCGGAGCGTTTACCTGATGCTGCAGCGCAACAGACGCCACCCTTTCCTCGCGCTGTTCGACGCGGCCGATCCAAACGTGAGCGTCCCCCAACGGTTGCCGACCACCACTCCGACCCAGTCGCTCTACCTGCTCAACTCTCCCTTTGTGCTCGAGCAGGCGCAGGCTTTCGCAAAACAACTGCTCGCCTCGCCCGGAGACGACAGCGCCCGCATCCGACTCGCCGTGGAGGCCGCCCACACCCGCACCCCTTCCGACGCGGAGACCGCGAGCCTGCTCGGGTTCCTCAGCGAGTACCAACGCAAACTCGCGGCGCTTCCCCAACCGCCCGCCGACACCCGCGCAGGGGCCTGGTCCGGGCTGGCGCGGGTGCTCCTGACAGGAAACGCCTTCCTTTACGTCGACTGACCCCACCCCCCATGGACGCTTTCCTTCACTCGAACAGACGCGAATTCCTGTGCCGCGCCTCCGGAGGCTTCGGTGCGCTCGCCCTTGCGGGGATCCTCGGGAAATCCCATGCAACCGAGGTCGATCCCCTCGCCCCGCGGGCCCCGCATTTCCCTGCGAAAGCCGACCGCGTGATTTTCATCTTCTCCACGGGCGGCGTGTCGCAGGTGGACACCTTCGACAGAAAACCCGCGTTGATCCGCGACCACGGCAAGGCAACGACCGCCTCCCGCTGGCTCAACAAAAGCGGCACGTTTGAACGTTTCCTGATCAAGCCGCGCTGGGAATTCAAACCCTACGGAAAAAACGGCATCTGGGTGAGCGACCTGTTCCCGAACATTGGCTCGGTCATCGACGACGTGTGCGTGCTCAACGCCATGCACTGTGACAGCGACGGCCACGACAAGGCCACGCTCGCCGCACACACCGGAGTCCAACTGGCGCGTCCAAGCGTCGGCGCCTGGGCAAGCTACGGATTGGGAACCGAAAACCACAACCTGCCCTCCTTCATGGTGCTGGCCCCTGCCGCCCCCTATGCGGGCGCCCAAACGTGGGGCAGCGATTTCCTTCCCGCCTGCCACCAGGGCACTCACCTCGTCCCGGGCAAAGAGCCCCTCCCCAACCTGCGACCGGGCGCCCCGAGCATGGACCTGCAAATGCTCGAACTCGAGTTGCTCGGCCGCCTCAACCGCAGCCACCTCGAGCAACGCGCCGCCGACCTTTCGCTCAACGCCCGGATACGCTCGTTTGAAACCGCGTTCGGAATGCAATGCGAGGCGCCCGACGCCTTTGATCTCTCCAAGGAAACCGATGCGACTTTGGAGCTCTACGGGATGAAGCGCGACGCCACCACCGGGTTTGGCTGGCAGTGCCTCGTTGCGAGGCGGCTGGCCGAACGCGGGGTGCGGTTTCTCGAACTCATCGACGTGGGCTCCAGCGCAAACTGGGATTCGCACGGCAACATGGGCGACCACGAACGGCTCGCGCGCGCCATCGACCGTCCCATCGCCGGCCTCCTCGCCGACCTCAAACAGCGGGGCATGCTCGAGCGGACCCTCGTGGTCTGGACCACTGAATTCGGGCGCACTCCCTTTCACAAAGAGGCAAACCACGCGGGCCGCGAACATCACAACCTCTGCTTCTCCTCGTGGATGGCCGGCGGCGGTGTCAAAGGCGGATACGTTCATGGACAGTCCGACGAACATGGAATCCTCCCCGCGGAGGGCGCCGTCCACACCCACGACCTGCACGCCACGATCCTCCACCTGCTCGGCCTCGATCACGAACGCCTCACCTTTCGATACGCGGGCAGGGACTTCCGCCTGACCGATGTGTCCGGCTCCGTGGTCCGCGAGATCATCGCCTGAATGGGCAAAGCCGCCGCCCCGGATGCACCCCGTTCCCCGCAAAATTCCATTGCCTCGAGGCCGCTTTTGGGAGGCGCCCCGACTGGCAGTTGTGTTCGCAATCGCAGCCCGTTTGGGATGCGCTTCAGCGACAGGGGAGAGCTCCGAGGGAACCGCCTTCTTCGAGACGAAAATCCGCCCCCTGCTTGCGGAGCGCTGCATCGAATGCCACGGCGAAAAAAAGCAGAAGGGCGGGCTCCGGCTCGACTCAAAGGAAGGCTGGCAAAAGGGTGGTGAAAACGGTGCCGCGCTCGCGCCCGGTGATCCCGAAAAGAGCCGCTTGATCAGGGCGGTGCGCCGCAAAGAACCGGACCTGGAGATGCCGCCAAAGCACCCTCTTTCTCCATCGGAAGTCAACGCACTGGAGGAGTGGGTCCGCATGGGCGCGCCCGACCCCCGCACTGCGAGTGCGACAAAAAAAACGCTCAGGGCCCCAAGCGTCGAGGAAGGCCGCGCGCACTGGGCGTTCCAACCAGTCCGCAACCCCGTTCCGCCCCGGATTGCGGACGACTGCTGGAGCCGCTCCGCCGTGGACCGTTTTGTCTTGGAACGGTTGCAAGCCGCCGGCCTCAGGCCAAGTGCCACCGCTGACCGCCGCACCCTCCTGCGCCGTGCCAGCTTTGACCTGCTCGGGCTCCTCCCCACGCAAAACGAGGTGGACGCCTTCACCGCGGACCCAGACCCGGACGCCTTTGCAAAGGTGGTTGACCGGCTGCTGGCCTCCCCCCACTACGGCGAGCACTGGGCGCGACACTGGTTGGATGTCGCGCGCTATTCCGACACCAAGGGCTACGTTTACGGGCGTGAAGAGAAGCGGTTTGTCCACGCTTGGTCCTACCGGGACTGGGTCGTC
>JBILKV010000158.1:0-10087 GCA_044376515.1 Chthoniobacteraceae bacterium
CTGAGTTTTCTGGATTATGAGCGATGGGAACCCCGTGAATCAACCGTTCCGCCTTGTTGAGAAAAGCGGCGCGGATTTTCGCCAAATCTGACGCCCCGCAAGGGGCACTTCTCTTTCAGCCCATGGCAACGCCATGGGAAAACCGACCCCAAAAAAGAATACGCCCTGAAAGGGCACCCTCACCTGCCTGGTCCATCCCAAAGCGTGGCTTCCTCATGGGGCGCCCTTTCAGGGCTTCATGGTTTTATCACGGATCAAACCCACGGCGTTGCCATGGGCTGCGAGTGGCCTCCCCCTTCGGGCCGGAAACACTCCGGTTAGCATTGAGCGTTGGTGTCAGAGGGATGGTCCCCGCGGCGCCGACCAAGGCCAAAGATGGGCAGAAACAACCTTCGTACCCACTGAAACCAGCGAAGCGCTTGCACACCTCAAGGAACAGTCGAAACAGTCGGAAACACCGCTCCCCCAACCACAACGGAGCAACCCGCGGACGCGGGTGGAGGGCATCCTCACTTCAGGGCCCGTTCGCGGGCGTATTCGGGATAGCGGCTCTGCAACCGGTTGAGCACGTTTTGCGACTCCCGGGCTTTTCCCGCGGTGCGGTACGCTTGGAACGCCTTCTCCATGGCCGGCGCGGCGAGCTGGTCCTCGTCGAAGGCGATCGAGACGCTCTCGTAGATTTTCGCCGCGGCCTCCCACTCTTTTTGGGACGCGAGGATATCCCCGGCCACCAGGCGGGCTTCGCCGTTGAGCATGCCTTCCGGCTGGAGCCGCAACACCTCGTCGACCGTCTGCTGCGCGGCGGCGCTCTTCTCAAGCGCCAGTTCCGACCTGGCGCGCACCAGCAACCCCCGCGCTTTCAGGGCTGGATGGGACACCAGCCCGAGGTACGCCGCTGCCGCCTCAATCGCCTCAGGGTGTTTGCCCACCGCGTTGCGGGCGGTCGCAAGTTGGAGCCAGTCGTTCTCCGTGACCTCTTCGCCCGCGCAGAGCAGCGACAGCACCGGCTCCGCCTTGGGAGACGTCTTCGCATCGAGGTAAACCTGCGCGCACCAGCGCAGAAGATCGGGCGTGACCTTGTTTTTGCCCCGGGGCAGGTACTGCTGCACCCTGTTCCAGAAGTCGTCCGGATCGTTGAGGTTGTAGGCGCAGTACACCAGTCTGAGGCTGTCCGACTCAAAGTAGTCGGCATTCCCGTCCCGGGCCTTTTCCAGGTGCGTCCCGGCCTTTTTGTAGTCCTTTGCCTCGAAATAACTGCGTCCGATCCAGTGGTGCGCCTCCGCGGCGTCCTTGGTCTCAGGATACTCCTTGAGCAGTTGTTCAAACCGCTGGGCCATCCCGGGGTTGTCGTTCTGTTCCCCGCGGAGCAGGGCCCATTGCTTGAGGGCCGTCTCGCGGTCGGGCGAATCGGGGAACCGTTTGGCGAGTGTCTCGTAACCCTTTTCCGCCTCCCCGTATCGCTTGAGTTTTCGAAGGCTCTCGGCCCTCCAGAACAGCGCGGTCGCGGCGAGCGGGTAGTTGGGCGCGGCAGCCATCAGCTCGCTGGTCGCCACGACGGTGGCCTCGGCGTCGCCGGTGCGGACGTTGCATTCCGCCCACCGCATCAGTGCGTCGTTCCTGCGCTCGGGCTTGAGTTCCTTGGACTTCACCACCTGCGCGTATGCGCCGCCGGCTCCGGTGTAGTCCGCCTTCAGCCGCAGCCACTCTGCCTTCATCAGCAGCGCGTTGTCCCGCTCAGGCGGCTTGGGTTTGGTGCCGAGGAAGGCCTCGATCTCCTGCGCCAGATCCTTCCGCTCCAGATTGTAGTAACACACCAGCCGGTCGTAGCGGGCGGAGGCGGCCGAGGCCGACTCCGGCGCTCCCTCGACGACCCTCGTGTAGAAGTCTGCCGCCTCGGTGTACTGTTTGAGCGATTTGTGGGCGTTGGCCGCCAGCAGCTGTAACTCGGGCAACTGCGCCGCCTCGACCGCTGCCGCCGCGGCCGGATAAGTCGCAATGATTTTCTCCTGGTCTCCAAGGGCGACATGCGCCTTGAACACCCCAAGATGGAGCACCTTGTGCCACTGGGCGATTTCGCTCGAGGCGAGCGCACTCTCCAGGGCCTTGAGCGCCTTCCGGGGTTCGTTCGCCTCCAGCAGCAGCAGCGCCGATCGGGCCGTGGATTCCGCCCGGATTTCCGCGGAGCCAGCCTCGCCGGCGAGCTTTTCAAAGCGCGCCAACGCCTCGCCGGGCCGTCCGGCATCCTGCAGCAGAAGTCCCAGTTGAAACCGGCTCGAATCCCGGAACGGATGCGCCTCGGGAGCGTCCGCCAGTGCTTGGTAGAGGGCGCGCGCCTCCGGTTTGCGTCCCAATTCCTGGTAGCTGCGCGCGGAAAAATACTGGGCGCTCTGCCGCGCCTTGGCATCCGGGAGCAGTTGGGAGGCCAGCTTGAAATGGGCGGCCGCCTCCGTGAATTCACGGTCCTTGAACTCAAACTCCGCGAGCCGGTAGGCCGCCCCTCCTCCGATCGGCCCCGGCTGCGGGAGGGCCGCAAGCTTTGACCAGTACAGCCTGGCGGAATTGGTGCTCCCCATCTTGAGGTAGCATTCCGCCAGCCGGTACAGGGCCGCCGCCGTTTCCGGCGAGCGCGGAAAATCAGACAGGAAACGCTGGTATTCTGGAATGGCGCCGTCCCACTGCTGACGACTGTAGAGGGCGTCGGCGAGCCCCAGCTGCTGTTGTTCGGCGTTGGCGGCCGGGCTCCCTGAACCGCCCGCCGCAGGCAGCTGCGGCTGAAGCGCGGGCACCTCCATCCGGCCGGAACTGTCCCCACGGACTCCTCCCGGTGCACCGCCCCTCGGCGACGTGGGCTGGGGCTGGGCGGGAGGCGTGGGCGTGGGCGTGGGCGTGGGCGTGGGCTCCGGAGCGGGCGTGGGAGCGGGCGTGGGAGGCTGGACGGGGACGACTTTCCTTACGGGCTCGGCCTTGGGCACCACCGGCACGACCCGTGGCGGATTTTCCGCCGCCACGCGCACGGGAGCCAGCGCACCCGCGGCAGCCAGCAGGACCAAACCGCATGCCGCACCCCTGTTCATTCCGCCTTTGAAGTGGCGAACGCAACGTTCCATATCCCTGCCTGCCGGCAGGTGTCGAGCACCTGCACGATGTGTTCGTAGTCCGTCTTCACGTCCCCGCGCAAGATGATGGCGTAGTCCGGATAGAGGGAGGCAAGACTCTTGAGTTTCTCCTGCAGCACCTCCCGGGTGACCTGCTTGCGGTCCCACACGATGGTGCCGTCGGACTTGACGTTGAGCACGGTCTGGTTGACGACCGGATTGCTTTCCTGCGCGGCCTGCGCCGCCGGCACCCGCACGTCCAACTCGTTCTCCTTGCGCGCCATACTCCACGTGATGACAAAGAAGCACAGCAGCACCAGCAGGATGTCCACCATCGGCGCAATCTGGAACGCCACGGGTACCGGTTCGCTGCGGGAACGGAATTTCATGAGCTTGGAAGGCTGGAGCCCGTCGGGAGGTGGCGGGAATCGAGGTGGCGGGAATCGTCGAGCAAGGCTGTGCTGAAAAAGGGAGCGGGCGCCGGTTAAAATTCGTCTTCCTGACGCCCGGTCTCGCGCCGGCGCTGGTAGCTTGCGGCCAGCAGGCCGATGACATGGCTGGACGCCCCCTCGAGTTCCGAAATCAAACTCTGCACCCGGTTGCGAAACAGCGCATAACAACCCGCGGAAATGACCGCCAGCACCAGCCCGGCCGCCGTGGCAATGAGCGCCTCCGAAACCCCGCTGGCCAGCAGCACGTCCCGCGAAAGCGTGCTGCTCCCGTTCCCGATCGCCGCAAAAGAGCGGATGATCCCCATGACGGTCCCGAACAACCCCACCATCGGCGCAAGTACGCCGATGTCCGCCAGATAGGCGACCCGGTGCAGCATCGATGATGCCTGCGCGCTGCCTTCGGCCACCGCGACTTCCTTGAGACTCTCAAACGGCACCCCGGGATTCTTCGTGGCGAAATCCAGCGCGCGTTGAACCACCCGCGCCAGCGCTTCGCCGTGCCGGTTGGAAATGGCGAGCACCCCGAGGTAGTCCTTTTTGCGGATCAACACCTCCACCGTCGCGATGTACTGCCGCGACGCCACCGTGCCCCGACGGATGGTCAGGGCGAACCCCACCACCAGCATTCCAGTGAGCACCGACAACCCACCCAGCGGGATCATTGCCCATCCTCCCTTTTGGAGCATTTCCCACAGATTGATGCCGCCCGCGTCCTCTCTGGCCTCCCTGTTTTCCGCCCCGGATGCCCCGGATCGCCCGGGTGCCCCGGGCTCCACCTGTTGCACCGCCTGCCCCTTGGAGAGCGCCTGCACGGGCTGGCCCGGTCGGGCTGGTTTGCTGGCGCCCTCTTGGGCGAAGGTAAATGCGACGCTACAAAACAGCGCCGCCAAGGTTGCAGTGGCTTTCATGTGCAGGGTGATGACCCTTCAGTCTAGCCAGCAAAGCCGCGGATGCAACCCCAGTGCACAAATGAAGGCAAACATGAAGGCAAACTGCCCCAGACAAACGTTTGCCATGCCTCCGCGCCCCTCACCGAATGATTTCAAAACCCCTCGCCGCAAACACCGGCACCGCATGCCGTTCGCTTCGCTTGATGTGGGACTTCAGTTCGCTCTCAAGAACCGCCCCGAGAAACGCCTCCACCTCGGCCGCCTCCCCGCACACCTGCAGCTCCACCCGCCCGTCCGCAAGGTTGCGCACCCAGCCCGCCACCTCAAACCCGCAGGCCAGTTGCCGCACACAGTACCGGAAGCCCACCCCCTGCACCCGCCCTTCATAAAACACTTGGACCCCTGTCATCCTCTCTCCTATAGCTCACCACCGGCGGACCGCACCCGCTAAAATAGTTTTCCCTCCCCGCGCCTTCGGCTACACCTCGGCCAGTCTCGTTCCCTCCTTCCACCTTTTAGCAATCGCCAGCCATGCCTCTTTACATCGAAATGCCAAAGCTCGCCGACACCATGACGGAGGGCACGCTCGTCAAGTGGCGCAAAAATGTGGGCGACAAGGTCTCCACTGGCGACGTCGTGGCCGAAGTCGAAACCGACAAGGCCACCATGGAAATGGAGAGCTTCGAGGACGGCACCCTGCACGAACACCTGGTGCAGATCGGACAGAAGGTCCCCATTGGCGCCCGCATCGCCGTCCTCCTGGGCAAGGGCGAAGCCGCGCCCGCCCCCGGCACCGACCACTCCGCCGCCGCCAAACCCGCCGCAACCCCCTCCGCCGCACAGGCCTCCGCTGCCCCCTCCGGAGCCGCCGCCGCCCAGGCCCCCCGCGCCGCCACGGCCGCCGCCGCTGCAGGCGGGCGCATCAAAAGCTCCCCCTTGGCCCGCAAACTGGCCGCTGCCAGGGGCGTTGACCTCGCCTCCGTCGCCGGCACCGGCCCCGGCGGACGCATCGTTGCCAAGGACATCCAGCACGCCGCTGCGGGCGCCGCCGCCCCAAAGCCGGCCCCGGCCGCCGCCGCCGCCGCAATCCCACTGCCTGCCCCCGGCCCCGGCGACCAGTTGCTCCCCTTGAGCGGCATGCGCCGCGTCATCGCCGACCGGCTTCTCGCCAGCAAAACCCAGATCCCCCATTTCTACCTCCACGTCGAAGTCGACGCCGCGCCCCTCATGAAGATGCGCGCCGAACTCAACGCGGGCGCCGATCCTGCCACCGGCACGAAGCTCACCGTCAATGACTTCCTCCTCAAGGCCGTCGTGAACGCCGCTGTCAAGGTCCCGGCCGTCAACGCCGCCTTTGCCGGCGATGCCATCCTCCAGTTCGGTTCCGTCAACCTTTCGGTCGCCGTGGCCGTCGACGACGGCCTCGTCACGCCCGTGGTCCGGGACGCCCAGAAAAAGTCGCTCCGCGAAGTGAGCGAAGCCGTCAAGGACCTCGCCACCCGCGCCCGTGCCAAAAAGCTCAAGCCGGACGAATACCAGGGCGGCACGATCACCGTGTCCAACCTCGGCGCCTACGGGGTGGAGTTCTTCGACGCGATCATCAATCCGCCCCAAGCCGTTATCGTGAGTGTGGGCGCTGTGCTCAAAAAGCCGGTGGTGGGCCCCGGGGACGCCATCATCGCCGGACAGCGCGTTGCCCTCGGGGTGAGCGCCGACCACCGCGTGGTCGACGGCGCGGTGGCGGCCCAGTACCTGGCGGAGCTCAAGCGGTTGCTGGAAAGCCCCGCCCTCCTCCTCGTCTAGGCTTCCCCCCGCGCGCTCCGTTGGAACCTGTTGCGTCCGGTTCGCTTGAAACGGCCCCCCGGTCCCGTCTTCTGGGCGCCCCCTTCCGCACCCGGAGTCTGCCGGCTTCCCTACGGGCCGCTCTTCCACTTGCCTGCCGCGTTCGGCCGTGCAACGGTCCCGCATTGCGGCGGTGGATCCGGATTATTCCCCGGCCCGGATCCCGCCCGATAGTCCCATGCTTCTCCGAGCAAACACCCTCCTTCCCATTGGCTCCCCGCCGTTGAGCGACGGCGCCGTCCGGGTCGAGGACGGGCGGATCACCGGGGTGGGAGGCGCCCGCGAGCTCCCTCCATGGGCGGGCGAGGAGGTTGTGGACCTCGGCGCGGCGGTCCTCCTGCCCGGCCTCCTCAACGCGCACTGCCACCTGGACTATTCCACGCTGCGCAATGCCATCGCCCCGCAGGCCGGCTTCACCGAATGGGTCCAGCGGCTCAACTCTATCAAGCGCCAGCTCAGTCCCGCTGATATCCTCGACGCCATTCACCGGGGCTACGCCGAGGCCCAACAGTACGGAACCACAACGGTTTGCAGCATGGCCGCATTCCCCGACCTGCTGCCCGCGCTGGGGCCCGCCCCGTTGCGCACCTGGTGGTTTTACGAGATGATCGACATCCGCCACCGCGTCACCTCGGAGGAACTCGTCGCGGGCGCCCTGAGCTTCTTCAACCAGAACCCCGACCCCCTCGTCCGCTACGGCCTCAACCCGCACGCCCCCTACACCGCCTCGCTCCTGCTCTACCGTCTCGCGCAGGCCTGCGCGGAGCAGGGTGGCATGGTCTTGACTTCCCACGTCGCCGAATCAAGGGAGGAGAGCGACATGTTCACGCAGGCCAGGGGGCCCCTCTACGACTTCCTCTCCGGCCTCGGACGGCCCATGCACGACTGCGGACACGACACCCCCTTCGGCTGGTTGTGGCGCAACGGCGCCATCGGCGGCCGCTGGCTCTTGGCCCACCTCAACGACCTGACCGAGTCCGACTTCGCTCTCCTGGCCACCCTCCAACCCGCACAACTCCCCTCCGTCGTCCACTGTCCGGGCAGCCACCGCTATTTCGGCCATCCGCCCTTTCCCCTCGAACGGCTCGCGGCGCTCGGGGTCAACCTCTGCGTGGCCACCGACAGCCTTGCCAGCACCGACTCCCTCAGCCTCCTCGGCGAACTGCGCAGGCTGCGGGCCTCCCATCCCAGCCTCACCCCCGACGCCCTGCTGCACACCGTCACCGCCGCCCCCGCCCGCGCCCTCGGCAGGGAGGGGCTCCTCGGCTGCCTCGCTCCGGGCGCCCATGCGGACCTGATCGCCATCCCCTTCGACGGACCGCCCGCCGCCGCTGCGGGCGCATGCGTCGCCCATGCGGGGCGCGTCCCATGGATGATGCTGGATGGCAAAATCATCAGCCCTTCCACATGCTAGCTGCGACCCCATGATTGCGCGCCGACTGTTCCTCCCCGTCCTCGCCCTGTTTTTTCTTGCGGCTCCCTCCTCCCACGGCGCGTCCAAAAAGCGGCCCGCCCCCGCGCGGCCCACCCAGAAAAAGACACCCGCTTCCCAGGAGCGTCCCTCTCCGGCCACCCGCTCCGCCACCGCGGGCGACGACGGGGAACTCTCCCTGGCCGCCCGCGGCGCCATCGTGGTGGAGGCCTTCGGCGGCAGGGCGCTGTTTGAAAAAAACGCCGACTCCCGGTTCTTCCCAGCAAGCACCACCAAGATTATGACGGGCCTGTTGGTCATCGAGGCCGGCCACTTGGAAACCCCGGTGGAGGTCACCGAGGAGGACGCGCGGGTGGGCGAAAGCAGTCTCAGCATCCGCCCGGGCCAGACTTACACGCGCCGTCAGATGCTCTACGGCTTGATGCTCAAAAGCGCCAACGACGTCGCCCACGCCCTCGGCCGCGACAACGGCGGCACTGCCGAGGCTTTCGCCGCCAAGATGACGCAGCGCGCCCGCGAACTCGGCTGCACCAACACCAGCTTCATGAACGCCCACGGGCTCCACCACCCAGGCCATTACACGACTCCGCGGGATTTGGCCCTCATCACGCGCGCGGCGATGAACCAGCCCCTTTTCCGCCAGATCGTCAGCACGCAACAGGCTCCCTGGGAGGCGCCTGCCGGCACCTTCATGCTCTCCAACCACAACCGCCTCCTCCAGCGCTTCCCGGGCTGCAACGGCGTCAAGACCGGCTACACCATTCCCGCCCAGCAGGTCCTGGCGAGTTCCGCCGCCCGTTCCGGCCGCGAGGCCATCGCCGTGGTCATGCACACCGACAAGCCCGGTATCTGGGAGGACAGTGCCAAACTGCTCGAGTTTGCCCTGAAGCACGCCGGTTCCGCCCCCGTTCCGCCCCAGTAACCCGCCCCTTTCGTTCCACCGCAGAGAACGCAGAGAACACAAGGTACGCTCGGGGAAACAAATCCCGGGAAACACAGGTCCGCCAAAGCCAACGCCAGCGAACCCCGCCGAACCAGTGCCACTCAAAATCCCTTCTCCGCGCTCTTTGCGTTCTTTCCGGTGCAGTCCTCGCCGTAGCCTCCCTGCGGTTTTTCAGCCAGGGCTCTGAAAATTCATTTTTCTGATCGTACCGCTCCGCCGAAAACGGCTTAGCTTCCGCCCGATGAGTACCAAAATTTCCTCCCTGTCGTCGGTGCAGTTGGGCGTTGTCCCCACCCACATCAAGTTTGTCGGTGGTTTGGTGCCGGACGGCGCCGGCAAGTTCCCGAGGGGCGACTCTGGTTCGCTGGCCATCGTCGAGACCATGCGCCACCTGTGCGATCGGGCCCCCTTCCGGCCCCAGTGCGTCCAGATTCCCTTCTTTGCCTCGGCCGACCCGAACGAAGTCAAAGAGCTGGTGCAGGGCCTGCGCGCGTTGGACCTGGACGTCCACTTTATCATCATGGTCGGCGGCGCCAACCCGATGAACCCGGCTGACGAAGACGCCACCGTCGCCCAGCTCGTCACCAGTCTCAAGGCTGCCGTCGCCCACGGCATCCGCCACGTCTCCTCCACCTCCATCGAGGAATGGATGAGCGACAAGGAGGGCCGCCGCGACGGGGCCGCCTTTGACGCCGCGGTCGCCCAGAACGTCCGCGTCCACCAGCGCGTCTATGCCGAGGCAGGGCTGGCCGGTTCCTGTGTGGAAAACTGGCACATCGAATTCCTGCGCCCCGGCGAATTCAAAACCTTCACCGACGTGGACCGCGGCTGGTCGGTGGTGCACGCCGCCAACAAGGCCCTCGGCAAGACCTTCTTCAAGCTGCTCGTCGACGCGGCCCACTGCGGCGATTCCGGCCTCTCCATCGAGCAGAACGCCGCCCTCATCGCCAAAATCGCCGCCGCCGGCGAACTGGGCATTTTCCATGCCTCCGCCAAAACCACCCGCGGCTGCCTCTCCACCGACGACGGCTGGATCGGTGCCCTCCTGACGGAAGCCGCCCGCACCGGCTGCCTCAAGCACGTGTTCGTGGAAGTCTTCCACCACGAGGACCCGGCGCTCGAACCCCTCCGCCGGATGGATCCCCGCCACGGCGTCAACACCTGCGACGGACGCACCTACGAGCAGCTTGTCGAGGACGGCCTCGCCGACGTCGCCCACCGCCTCAACAACCTCGTCGTCCGCGGTATTCTCTAAGCCCCCTCCCACCCCCCTCCCGAACACCTCCCACCATGACCGGCGCACCCTCCAACGGCCTGCAACGCTTCAACCTCAAGGGCCGGAGCGCCGTGGTGACCGGCGGTTCCAAGGGCCTCGGCCTGGCGATGGCCGCCGGCCTCGCTTCCGCCGGCGCCGACCTGATGCTCGTAAGCCG
>JBILKV010000159.1:0-10074 GCA_044376515.1 Chthoniobacteraceae bacterium
GGCGCTTAGCGTGACCTCCGCAGAGCCCACGCTGCTCACCGAGCCCGAACCGCTGATGACCTCTCCATAGTTCAGCGAGCCGGTCCGGTGGAAGCGCACCGCGGCGTTGTTGAGGATGTCCCCGGCGAGGGAGCCGGTCGCACCTCCGGTACCGATCGAGAGCACGCCCGCGTCCACCGAAACGGATCCTGACGTCAGGGAGCTGTCGCCAAAGAGCCCGAGGGTTCCGCTTCCGAGCTTGGTGAACGCTCCCGAACCGGAGATGTTTCCGCCGTAGAACACCGCATCGCTCCGGTTGAACCGGAGGGTGGAAGCCGATTCCAGGTCAATGTGCCCCGCGAGACTCCCGCTCGCGCCCCCGGTGCCGACCGAGAGGGCAGCACCGTTCTTGACGGTTGTCAGCCCGGTGTAGGTGTTGTTGCCGATCAGAGAAACGGTTCCAGAACTAATGGACACCGCGCCGGAGCCACTGATTGCATTGGCAACCAGGGTCGAATCCGTTCGGGCAAAGACCAATTCACCGCCGTTGCTGACTGAAGACACTCCGAGGGATCCCACTACTCCACTATCGCCGATCTGGAGTGTCCCGGCGAGGATCTGCGTTTCGCCGTAGTTGTTGGCTCCGGTCAAAATCAGGAGGTTGGAGCCTGCTTTGATCAAGGTGCCTGAACCGGAAAGGGTGCCGGCGTACCGGATCTCGTCGCTCCGGTCGAACCGGACGAACGCGCCCGATTCCAGGGCGATGCTTCCGCCGACAAGACCGGATGTGCCACCCGTACCGATGGCAAGGACGGCTCCACCCTTGACGGTGCTCAGCCCCGAGTAGGTGTTGTCCCCAGCGAGGGAAACGGTACCGGAATGGATGGACAGCGCGCCGGAGCCACTGATGACGTTCGAGACCGTGCTCGAGTCCGATCTGGCGAAGACCAGAGCACCGTCGTTGGTGACCGGCCCGACGCCAAGGGATCCTGCGGCTCCACCGTTGCCGATCTGCAGGGTTCCGGTATTGATCTGCGTTGTTCCGAAGCTGTTGGTTCCGGTCAAAATCAAGGTGTTCGAGCCTTCTTTGATCAGGGCGTAGGGAGATTGAACGCTCGGATTGCTCGAGATCGAACCGCTGATGGTGATGAGGCCGGTGCCGCTGACAATCCCTTCGGCGTCGAACAAGATGTCTCCGCTATAGGTGGCGGGTCCGGAAAGATTGGCGAGCGTCGCGCTCGAACCAAGCGTCCCAAGAGTCAGCGGGGCAGCCGCGTTGTTCCCATTCAAATCCAAAGCGCCGCCTCCGTTGACCACCACGCGCTGCGTGGATCCCAGAGCGCCGGGGGAACCCAATACAAGCGTACTCCCCGTGAGGAGTGTCGTGACTCCCGTGTAGGTGTTTTGTCCCGACAGTTGCAGCGTTCCGGAGGCCACCGTGACCGACCCGGTACCGATGATCGTGTTTCCAACGGTTCCGGAATACGTGTCGGAGCGGTTGAAAACGAGTTCGGTTCCTTGGGACAGGGAGACGCTCCCCGAGCCCAGCGCGCCCGAGGTGCCGCCGGTGCCAATTTGGAGGGCCCCGCTGGTGACCAGAATGTCTGACGCTCCATTGAAGAGACCCGCGAGCACCAGAGTCCCGGCGCCCACTTTGGAGAGGGCTTTGTTCCCCGAGATGTTGCCAGTCAACGTGATGCCGCCGGTCACCGCGCTGCTCCCCGCGAGGGAGACCGCACCTCCATAAACGACCGCGGCACCACTGTTGACGAGGGCGCCGGAGTTGGCGGCTCCCGTCCCGTTGAGGCTGAGGTCCACGTTGACGGCGGAAGTCGTTCCATTGAGGTCGAGGCTTGCGCCAATGCTGACGGCAACCTGCTCTGTGCGGGTACTTGAATCAGATCCGAGCGCATTTGCGCCTGCCAGCCGCAGGGTCCCCTGGGCCACGGCGGTCGCACCCGTGTAGCTACTGGACCCGCCCAAGGTGAGGACGCCGGAACCAGTTTTGGTGAGGCTCGACTCCCTTGCGAACTGGCCCCCGAGCAGTCCGCCTGACACGCTCAGATCGCCTGCTCCCCCGATGCTGCTGTCGGACGTCAAGGTGACATTCCCTGAGAGGGTGACGGCATTCGTTGTGTCGCTGTTGAGGAGCGCGCCAGCACCGGCGATCCCCGCACCGTTGATGATGATCGACTCGGCCACGCCAGCCTGTCCATTCAGGTCGAGGGCGCCGCCGGTGGAAACCTCCGTATGGCCTGAGGTCGCACCGAGTGCAGCGGGGTTGGAGATCTTTAGGACCGCGTTGGTCGATACGGTGGTGATCCCCCCGAATGTATTGGTGCCACTCAAGGTAAGGGTGCCCGAAGAGAGGGTCAGGGCGCCGAGCCCGCCCAACGCGCCAGAAAACTGAAGGTTCTGCCCGTTGGTGATCGTCAGGCCTGCAGTATCCAGCCTTCCAGACCCTTTGATCGAGGCAACCGTCTGGGCAAGGCCAAGAATCAGGGTTCCGGCAGAAAGAATTTCCACTGCGGAGAGGGCCGGAATAGCTCCAAGGTTGTTGGTTACCAACGAGCCGCTCCTCACCACCGTTGATCCGGCGTAAGTTGCGGGTGCATTGTTGATTAGTATGGTGCCCGCCCCGTCCTTGGTGAGCCCAGCGCCACCACCGAGAGTCCCACCCACTGTGAGAACGTTCGCGAGTACGGTCACGGTTCCCGCATTCAGCGTGACTGGCCCGGTACCGGTGTTCAGTGGCCTCGAACCCCCAAACACAAAGTCCCCGTTAAACACGAGGGCGGAATTCGCCAGAATTTTCGCCGACGTAGAGGTGTTATCCAGCGATCCGCCCGAGATCGTCAGGACGCCTGTGCCGGCTGCCGAGCCACTGTTCAGGTTCAGCTGCCCAGCCGCTAGGTTGAGGCTGCCGGAGAAGGTGTTCGTGCCCGACAAGGTGAGACTTCCCGCGCCGGTCTTGGTCAGACTGCTGGAACCCAACCCCGAGATCACCCCGGCTGCGGAGAGCGAATCGCCCGCGCCGGCGACGTTCCACGTCTGCGCCCCAGCGAGATCCACCCCGGAGAGCAAATGGAGCGTTCTGGATTGGTTGGGTTCGGGCTGGGCAAAGGTAATCCCGTCCGTTCCCAAGCTGAGGGACCCGCCGGAAAGCAGGGTGCCGATCGAGACGCTGGAGGCGCCACTCGCGCTCGAGGTTCCAATGGTGAGCCCTTTCACCTCAAACGAGCTGCTCCCCAACAAATCGATACTGATTGGGGTGCCCACGACCGGCGTGAAAGACGCCGAATCGACGGAGGTGGGAACGGCATTCGGATTCCAATTCGACGCCGTGCCCCAGGAACCAGATGTCGCACCGGTCCATGTTGTGACGGCGGCCAGCGCCAAGGGGCCCTGGAAAAAGACGAGCAAAGCGGTCAACAACGACAGGGCTCGCAACCCAAACCCAAGGTCCGGCGATTGCTTCAGAGGCGGCGCGCTTGGAAGTCGGGGAGACTGAATGTTTACAGCTTCGTGGGAACGCTTGGGGTCAAAAAACTTCATGGCAGAAAAACACTCCTGGGAAAGCTCCGGCACCGAGCGGGATGCATGCGCCGCAACTGCAACTTGCGCCGTCAGGGGTGGGCAGAACGTTCTCGCGGCCTGCGTAGCTAGAATGAGGCCAGACAGGCCCTTCATTTGCGGACGACAACAGATCTCTGCCTCTGCAGCGCAGGCAAAAGGAGTGTCGAAAAAGCACAAGGGATCCACGCTCTTCACTCCTTCGCGACTGCGGGCTAAGTTTTCGGATGCGGCTGGCAGTTTTTGCCGCATTGCCAGAGTCCGTGGAAACCAGACCGCCCACATATTGTAAGGGGGGCCCCGGGGCGTTGTTGGGGGCGGACTCTGCGGGCGAACCGGTTTCCGCATGCCGAAGCCGTGCTTTTCTCTGATTGGAGTTCAAACTTCGCGAGAGTTGTGGCACCAGTGTCGGCCGCATGACCCCTGACTGGATCACCCACCCCTATGCCCTCGGCCTGTACACGGGTCTGGTCACCACCCTGATCGTCCGGATCCAACTGTTTCTCGCACGGCGCGATCTGAGAAAATCCGACCAGACTCAGCTTTCGCAGATGAAGACGCTCACGGAGGCCTTCCACCGGCTGCAGGAGGAGTTGAAGGGGGCGCAGTCGGAGAGTGAAAACCTGCGGATCAAAATCCAGAGTCTCCTCCAAACCCCTGAGCGGCAGAAGTTGCGGCTTCTGGAGGTGCTCAACCGGGCGGAACAACGGCTGACGGTGAGCGCCCCCGGCTTCGCACCCGCCTGGCAGACGGCCAAAAACGAGGCGACCGCAGAGTTGGACGCGGAGGAACGCGGCAAAAGCGCGCCGAAACAGGTGTTGCACCAGTTGTTGGCCACCGGCACGGCTTTCCTCGACAAGATGAAAGCCGGCAGCGTCGGTTCCGCGGCATCCACAGAGTCGCCCCAAGACACGGGGAGCGATCGGAAGTAGGGGCCGCACACCGGACGGATCTGGCCGGCTTGCTGAAGTTGCTGACTGAGCTGCTGGGTCCGATTGAGGGTCCCGCTTGTGCGCAGCAGCGCGCAGGGGTCGCCTGCCGCGGCTCCGGATCACCACGCTCAGGCCAGACCTTCTTCAACCCCTACCGGTTCCAGCCGTTTCACTTGTGGCCCAGAGCAGTGCGCCGGAGCGAAGGGGTTGCGAGGGATTACCATGTTTCTCCGCGTTTCCGCGGTTTCATGTCTGCGCGGACGATCCCGTTTCAGGGGGTAACGAAACGGGCGTTGTCAGCGGTGAGCTTCAATACGGAGGGAGGGCTCTTGGGCTTAACCGATACAACCACGGTGTGTTCCCCAGCCTCGAACGCCTTGGCTCCGGGTTGGAAAGGAAGGCCGTCCACCCAGACTTGTTCGCCGCCGGCAACTGACAAATTCACCCGGGCCGCAGCGCCAAGCTGAAACTTGGCCACAGCAAAAACTTCCCCAGCCGAACCCGCCATGGCCAGCGGGAGTTCCCAGTGCTCCGGCAACAACCGCCCGTCGGTCAGGGTGTAGGCCGCGCCGGCGCCCGCGAGAGAGCGGCCGTGGAGGGCGTCCTCCTTGCTGGTGAGGATCCTCCAGATGCGGGCGACGCCGCCGTTGCTCGCGTCAAAGGCGCCGGGGCGTCCGACGGATCCGAGAAAGGCGAACAGGTTGATTTTCTCCTCCTCGCTGAGGGCATCCACCAGTCCGGCGGGCATGAGGGAGCCCACGATCTCAGTGGCCTTGATCTTGGCCTTGGGCACGTCCATTTCCAGGCCGCCCGGGACACGGATCCTGACGGCGGTGGCGTTTTCTTCAAAGGGAACGCCAGTCATGGCACCGCCATCGGTCAGCGTGTAACTGACGCCGTGGTAGCCTTCCTTCACCTTCGCGGCGGGCTGCAGGACGCTCTCAATCACGTAGTCCAGGGGGGCGCTGGCGCCGATGGTGGACATGTCGGGGCCGAGTCTGCCGCCGGCACCGCCGATTTGGTGGCACTGCACGCAGTTGAGGCGGTTGCTGTGGTAGAGCAGTTCGCCCTTGGCGGCGTTGCCACGCTCCTGAACAAGCTTGGCCCAGGCTTGGGGCGCGGCGGCGGCAGCCTGTTGAGCGCTCTTACCCTTGAGGGCTTCCTCGAGGGCCGTGCCGCGTCTGCCGAGTTCGCGGGCGGCCTGGAGGCCGGCCTCCTTCGCTACCGGACTGAGTTGGTCCCGCTGGGCGGCGGCCACTTTCTGGGCGACACCGACGTCCGCGGTGGCGAGGGTCCGCCACACGGGGAGAGCGTCGGCGGGTTTGGAGGCGTCGGCCAGCAGGGGCGCAGCGGCGGCAACGACCTCCGCGGGGCGCACCTTGGCAAGAATGGAGAGAGCGAGCAACCGGAGTTCCCGAGGGCGTTCGGGCGAGAGAAGCGGGCGCACCTGATTGGCGGCGGCTTCCCCACCCAGGGCGCGCAGGCCCTCGGCGGCGGCGGTGCGGAGGGCGGCGTTGGTGCCGGCGACGGCGTTGCCCAGATGCTGGGCGAGAGCCTCCATTTTCCAATGCCCGGCGAGCGGCAGGGCAGCCTGTGCGACGGCCTGGTTTGGAGCGGTCAACAGGCCTTCCAGAGGCTTGGTGTCCCCAGAGGGGCGGACGCCGCGGTTGGCGGCTGCAAGCAGCGCCTGCAAGCCACGGACGGTCGCCGCGGCGGATTGGCCCGGCCTTGCGGTCGTCGCCCAGACTTTGGCGGCTTCCTCCGCGCCACCGGCGTAGGCGACCAGTTCAGCCCAGGGACCGCTGAGGTCGTCGGGCAAGCTGAGCGACTTCATGACAGCGGCGAGCGCGCGGCCTGCATCTGGCACTTCCAGCGCCTGCAACCGGGCGAGAAGCTGCGTCTCGCGCCCCTTCCAATCCCATTTTCCGCTGGTGACGGCCTCAACCCAGGAGGCGCCGGCCTCGCGCATCGAAAGCTTGGAAGCGAAGGCGTACTGGGGGTCGTTGGCGGGCTGTTTTTCGACCGCGGCGGCCACCGCCTCACCGGCGGCGGTGGAGGGGATTCTGGAGAGCGCGCGCATCGCCTCGACGCGGACGCGTGGCGAGGCGTCTACGGCAAGGGCGGCGAGGCGGTCGAGGTTGCCGGCGACCGGCCCAAGGGCACCGCGCCAGCGGGCTTCCCAGCAGGCGGTTGCAGCCTCCTTGACGGCAAGGCCATCGAGGGCGGCGGCCGGACCGGCGACGGCGGCCCGGACAAAGGCGGCGGCCCGTTCGGCCTCCTGCGTGCCCTTGGCTTTACGCCAGGCGTCGAGTTCTCCGAGACCTTTCCCAGCCAGACGCCGGTTCAACACGCGCCGGGCCTGTTGTTGTTCCCAGGCGCTCTGGGAAAGCAGTCCGTCGAGAAGTTGCGCGGTTTCCTTTTCCCACAAGGAGTTCCAGGCGACGGGTTTGCCGTCCTTGTGAGAGATGCGCCAGATACGTCCGTTTTTCTTGTCGCGCCGCGGATCCCTGAAATCGACCTCGCCATGATTGATGACCGGGTTGGTCCAATCGGCGACGTAGAGGGCGCCGTCGGGGCCGAGTTTGACGTCGACGGGACGGAAGCCCTGGTCGGGAGTGCGTGCGACATCGGGCATGTCGCTGGTGGCGTAGGCGCTGCGGGCGGGCTCGGCCTTGCTGAGGTCGGCGAAGGAAAACCGGACCATGCGGTGGGCGCGGAAATCGTTGGTGATGGCGTTGCCCTGCCAGGAGGAGGGGAAGAGGGGGCTGCGGATGATTTCGAGGCTGCAGAACTTGGGATAGCCGCCCGCACTCACGCTGGGCATGGTGCCCTTGGCCCCTTCGGACGGGGCGAAGGTGGCCCCTGGAAACGCCCAGCTGACGCCGTTGCTGCCGGCCCCATCGGTGAGGAAGGACTGTCCCTCGGCATCGGTTTGATGGCCCCAGTTGTTGACGAGGCCCTTGGCAAAGACCTCAACCTTTTCGGTGCGCGGGTCGTAGGCGAGCACTCCGCCGGCATTCAGACGCACGACGCCCCAAGGGGTTTCCGCGTGGGTGTGGATGTAGATGCTCTGGCTCACGTAGAGGCGACCGTCCACGCCCCAGTGGAGGGAGTGGAGCGTGTGGTGGGTGTCCTCGGTGCCGAAGCCGCTCAGGACGATGCGGCGCTGATCGGCCTTGCCGTCGCCGTCGGTGTCAGTGAGCAGAAGCAACTCGGTGGAGGCACCAACGTAGGCCGCGTTGCGTCCCTCGGCGGTGAGGTCGGGTTCGACGCCGGTGGGAATGAGGAGGTCGTCGGAGAAAACCGTGGTCTTGTCAGCGCGGCCCTTGCGAGCGGTGTCCTCGAGGATGAAGACCTTGTCGGTGGCGTAAGCGCCGGGCTGGATCTGGGGATAGATGGGCGTGGAGGCCACCCAGAGGCGGCCTTTGGCGTCCCAGTTCATTTCGACGGGCTTGGAAAGCAGCGGGTTGGCGGCCCAAAGGCTGATCTCCAAGCCGTCCTCGAGTTGGAACACCGGGGCTTCGACGGGTTGTTCGGCGGGGATGTCCGCGGGCAGGACCGCCTCAGGCGGCGCGGGTTTCCCGGCCTTGAGGGCCGCGACCGCGGCGTCGGCCTTTTCGATGAGCGCGTCAAACTGTTCGATTTCAACGGCGTTCCGGCCCTGTTCGCGTTTGCGGAACCCGAAGATGTAGGTGTGGTTGGCCGGCCGCCAGCGGTGGAAGAACAGCTCATTCTTGCGTTGCAACGCCTTCTGGAGGCCGGGCGCAGCGGCCTTGTCGGCGGCGGGAGCCCAGCCGAGTTCAGCGGCGACCGCCGCGGCCCACCGGTCGAGTCCCGTGGCGGAGGGATGGATGCCGTTGTCGGTGAGTGCGGCTCCGCCGGTCTGCTGGAGAAGGGCGGCCTGGTCGACAAAGCGCGCGCCGCGTTCGGAGGCCAGTTCGCGGATGGCCTGGGTGTAGGCGGCGAGCAGGGCGTTGTGGGCGGCCGGGTCGGGCAGGCCGGGCCGGGTGGCGCGCAGGTCTTCGTGGCGCAACGGAGCCAGCAGCACAAACCGGACGGGTTTCCCCCCTGAGGCCGCTGCGATGGCGTCCATGAGGACGGCGAGGTCCGCCTTGAATTTTTGGACGGAGAACCCGCTGCCGTAGCGTGTGGGATCGGCGTTCAGGTTCGGATCCCCGGAGCGGTAGGTCAGCTCCTCGAGGGAAGCGGCCATCCCGTAGCCGAGGACGGCGACGGTGGGCTTGACGAGGTCCAGTTGGGTGCGGATGCGTTCCATCCCCGCGGCGGCCGGATCGAAGCTGGCGCGGGAGACGCCCGTGGGCAGGTCCGCACTGAAGGAGAGGTTCCGCACGGTGAAGGGCACGTCGGCAAAGCGCCGTGTGAGCAGCGTTTCAAGAGCGGCGGCGGAGCCCTCCCTTTCGAGGAGGGTGTCGCCCATGAAGAGGACGCGGTCGCCCGGTTGCAGTTCAAAGGGTGCGGCGGCAAGGGCTGCAGGTGCAAACAGGGCGGCGACAGGGAGAAAGTGATGCAATTTCATGGAGGGCGAAGAGCGTGAGGGGGCTTCAGTGAGTGATACCAAGCCCACGGCGGAAAGCCTACCGCCAAACCCGAGCGTCCTTTGGGGAAATCCGCAGATCGAAGAGAGAAACGCCGATGGAAGGACAAGGGGCAAAAAAAGCGGACCCCGGCTCCCGTACTTTTGGAATACCTCGGCCGCTGTCTGTCGGGGGTTGCCACATCCGGACTGAGCGCATCCTGAACGGGCCTGCGGATGCACGGTTGGCTCGTGGGCGCCCTCAAACGTGCCCGGGACGTCGGCGCTGTTGTGAGACCGCGGCGGTAGACAACAGCCACCCCGGACAGGCGGGCGGTGGAATGGCTCTGCAAAGCTCCCGGGACCTCGCACGACCCACCCACCACCGCATCCTAACTACATCCTTTTGAACATGATGTGCGGCCCACTGTCGGACCTGCGGATCCTCTTCTTTCCGTTTTTGGGGGATTAATGGTATGAATCCGAGATGCCTGTTGATGCGCTTACCCCGGAAAAAGTTCAGTGGATGCCGGCCTCCATTCTGGAGCCGGCCGCGGTGGGGGAGCTGTTTCCGCAGGCGGGTCCGCTTTGCGTGGACTACGGGTGCGGCGAGGGCGCCTTTGTGGTGGCCATGGCGCGGAAACATCCGGAACGCAACTTCCTCGCCACCGAGAGGCTCGTGGGCCGGGTGGAGAAAGTCTGCCGCAACGCTGCGCGGCTGGGACTCTCCAACCTGAGGGTGCTACGGCTCGAAAATCTGTACACCGCCAAGTTTCTGCTGCCGCGGGGCTCGGTCGCGGTTTCCTACGTTTCGTTTCCCGATCCGTGGCCGAAACGGGCGCACCAGAACCGGCGACTGGTGCAGCCCGAATTCCTTGCGGCGGTGCGGAACAGCCTCGGGCCGGAAGGCGAGTTGCTGGTGAAGACGGATGACCTCCCCTATTTCCAGTGGATGGAAAAGGTTGCGGCGGAGGCGGCGGGCTGGACGCGCACGGAATGGCCGGCGGATCCGGCGGAACCACTGACGAATTTCGAGGCCCGATTCATCGCGCAGGG
>JBILKV010000334.1:0-3139 GCA_044376515.1 Chthoniobacteraceae bacterium
CCAACCTTCATCGATGCAGTACTCAAATGCAGCGTGGAGGTTGCGCTGGTGTGCGCGGAACGAAGACTTGCTCAGCTTTTTAAACAAAGGGCGCAGATGCTCGCCCGTGACCTCCCTGAGGCTCCTGTTTGCTAGCCCCTTGAGCCGAGCAAGGGTGTGCTTGACGCTACGCCAGTGCCGCGGCTGGCAACGGGGATCCTCATTTCTGCGTTCCTGGAACCTTTCCCAGAGGGTGGCGTGGTATGCTCCCAGTCCTTCTCCGACGGTTCTTGATTCAAGCGTTTTATCCAGAGCCGTCCGGACCTGCTTGGCGGCTTCAACGACCGAGATGCCTGTGCCTTGAAGCCAGTCTTTGGCTATGCGAGCATCCACCAATTCTTGAATGGTTACCGTGCTCGCCAGTTCGCCAAACCGTCGCTGAAGGTTTTCGTGTTCCACAACCGCCCGCTCGGCGTCTTCGCGAGAGAGGTACCATCGGTACCCGCCACTGGGTTTCAACGGGGAGCCCTTTGGAAAGTACACTCGGGGCTGCATCCTTCCGTTGTGCCAAAACTCCCTGATCTTGAGGCCTCTGTATCTGAAAGAGCTTGCCGAGGAACTGGTCGATCGTTGGGGCGACGAGTGGCTGCCGGGTTGGGAGGTTACTGTGGAATAAAAATATTTTCCTTTTTTTCTTTTCAATCCGGAGTTTTCGGATAACTTGTGAGATGTAGTGGGAGGGTTCATTTTTAGTTCATCAAGACTTGTCTGCCTCGGGAATAGCCTCGAGGGTGCTCCTTTGTTAGGGACTTTCCTAAGCTAGCCGCTTTTTTTTTCGTGGAGTGTGCACACTCGTCCGCATCGGGTGACATGTCCCGGGACAATCTTCCCAGTGTTTAGACTGCGAAGCAGGGATTGCGGGTGACTCTTCGCTGCCCCCCCCCGAGTGCAGTGGTGCCCCATGGGGTTTTGGCCCTTCAGGAGCGGAAGTTCGTCCGCAACGTTTTCAACGACTTACGGCGGAAAGAGCTCGCGCCGAAAGGAGGCCGTCGTCCGTTTTAACTATACTTTAGCTGTACTTTTTCAGCTTCGAGAGGGGCCGTTTTGAAAACTCTCTTTGTAACTCCCTCATTATAAGGGAGCCAGTGGCGGGAATTGAACCCGCGACCTACTGATTACGAATCAGTTGCTCTACCCCTGAGCTACACTGGCAAACACTTGGTGATCCCACCAATCACCGACACTCCAAGGAAACCTAATCTCCTCCCTCTCTCAAGTCTGATTTCTCGAGTTCAGGACTCTTCCTCGGAGCACCGTCCACCACACCATTGCGGATCGTTCGGCCTGAAATTCCAAGAGGTGGCCCAGACAAAGGCCATACCACACCCCACACTCAAAAAAACGCCAGCACCTCCGGTACACGCAACACCGCGATCAAACACGGGACCGTCACCATGCTCGCCAAGGTCGAATAAAACACCACCGACGCCGCAAACTGCGAATCCGCCTGAAACTCGTGCGCCAAAAGGGCGATGTTCACCGCCGTCGGAAAGGCCGCACTCAACACCAACACCACCGCCTCCTCCCCGTAAAAACCAAACGCATGACACATCCCGGCCGCCAACGCAGGCCCAGCCAGCAGCCGCAACCCAAGCGCCCATGAAAGCCGCCCGACACTCTGGTTCACCTCCGTCCGCGCCAACTGCACGCCGAGAGTCACCAAGGCCACCCCCACCAACGCATGGTGCAAATATTCCACCGGCACCCACAGCCACCGCCACTCGCTCACCGGCACCTCCCACCACCGCACCGCCACCGCACACAACACCGCCCAAAGCGAAATCTGCCGGAACATCGGAAGGAAAAACCGCCAGCCCTTCTCCGTCTCGGGTGAGGAAAGAAAGACGCCCACCGTGAAGGTGCAGATATTCTGGGTCAAAACTACGAACACTTGCAGCACAGGGCCCGTCGCAGGAAAGGCCAGACTCATCAGCGGCACCCCGTAGTTACCCGAGTTGTAAAACATCGTCGCCAACTGCAGGCTCCGCGCCTGTCGCCTCTCGTACCCCGAAAGCCGTGCCACCACCGCGCTCAACAAAAACATTCCAAGCTGGATCGTCATCGTAAAGGCCATCACACGAGCCGCAAACCCCGCTCCCAAGGACGATGAAACCACTTCCCGGAAAATAAACGCCGGAACCAACACGTAAATGTTCAGCTTGATCAAAGTGTTCAGATCCACCCGGACCCGCCGCTCCAGCAACCAACCGCACGCAACCAGCACCAGAATCGGCAGCAACACCTGGCTGAAAACCTTCCAAAGTAACATGGCCGTCATCCTGCACCCGAGCCGCGGAAAAAAGACAGTCCACAGTCTGCGCCCACCCGATACCCGAGTCCGTCAGACCGATGCAGAACGGGCCAGCAAGGCGCGGTAAATTTCGCGGACCAAGCCCGGCCCTTGGTAAATCAGGCCCGTGTAGATTTGGAGTAGCGCAGCACCCGCATCCAATCGCTCAAGCGCATCGTCCGCGCTCGCGATCCCACCCACGCCGATCACCGGAAGACGCGTGCGCGCCACAATAAACCGCAACACCTCCAGCGACCGCGCCCTCAACGGACCCCCGCTCAGACCGCCCTGCTGGCGGCGCGACTCCACGACCGAGGTATGGTCGATCGTCGTGTTGGTCGCAATGATCCCAGAAAGCCGGTGCCTTTCCACCAACAACAGGATCTCCTCAATCGCCGACCACTCGAGGTCGGGCGCGATTTTGAGGAGCAGCGGTTGACGGAGCGTGTTGGCGGCCTGAACCGCGGCGAGCAGTCCTTCCAAGGCTGTTTTGTCCTGCAACTGTCTGAGCCCCGGCGTGTTCGGCGACGAAACGTTCAGCACAAAATAATCCCCGAACGCCCGCAACCGTGTGAAAGAGGACACGTAGTCCTCCGTGGCAGCCTCCAGCGGGGTCACCTTGGACTTGCCCAGATTGACGCCCACAGGAATTCCCGGCCACGCTCCCGTCCGCTTGAGTTCGCCCAGACGGGCGGCGATCACGTCGGCCCCGTCGTTGTTGAATCCTAGGCGGTTGATCACGGCTCCCAGCTCGGGCAAACGGAAAAGGCGGGGCCGCGGATTTCCGGGCTGCGCGAGCGCTGTCACCGT
>JBILKV010000335.1:0-3137 GCA_044376515.1 Chthoniobacteraceae bacterium
GGAAGCAAAGTCCGGCCACCTCGATCGTGGTGCTTACGGTGTTTGAGGACGACGACAAGCTTTTCCAGGCGATTTGCGCGGGCGCAAACGGTTACCTGTTGAAGACCCAGTCGGGGGAGGAACTGCTGCAGTGCGTGCAGTCAGCACTCGAGGGCGGGGCGCCGATGAGTCCAAAGATTGCGCGGCGGGTGCTGGAGATGTTTGCGTCGATGGCGCCCAAAAAACAGGCGGACTACGCGCTGAGCGCACGCGAGGCGGAGGTCCTCCAGTGCGTCGTGGACGGACTCCTCAACAAGCAGATCGCCGAGCACCTCGGCCTGAGCGCACATACCGTAGACTCCTACCTCCGAAGAATTTATGAGAAACTTCACGTGAACTCCAGAAGCGGCGCAGTGTCGAAGGCCATCCGCGAAAACATCCTTTGACGCCGCTCCCGCCGAGTGTCCGCACGCAGGGTGACCACACGTGTTTGCGTGACGTGCCAACGGTGCGTTGTTCTGCCAGTATCGTCCCCATGTCTCCCCTCGTACTGCTCCTTTTGCTGTTACTGCCCGCCTTTCTGCCGGCGGCCCGTGCGGTGGACTTTGCCCGTGAGGTGCAGCCCCTTTTCGAAAAGCACTGCCTGCAGTGCCACGGGGCGGAAAAGCAGAAGAGCGGTTACCGCCTGGACGTGCGCGAGATCGCTCTCACCGGGGGGGAATCCCATGCGCCCAACATCGTCCCCGGCCAGCCGGAAAAAAGCCCACTCCTCCGCTTTGTGTCAGGTGAGGACACCGAAATGCGAATGCCTCCCAAGGGGGCACTGCTCAACGCCGACGAAAGGCGGGTGCTGGAAGCCTGGGTGGCGGACGGCGCGATCTGGCCGGAAAGCGCCTCCGTCAAGGTCGCCGCCGCGACGGACTGGTGGTCGCTGAAGCCGCTGCTAAAACCCGTGCCCCCCGCAGCCGGAAGCAACCCCGTAGACGCGTTCGTCCGTGCCCGTCTTGCCAAGGAAGGTTGGACGCCCTCCCCTGAAGCCTCGAAGGAAACGCTCCTGCGGCGGATCACGTTTGACCTGACCGGATTGCCACCCACCCCGGAGGAGTTGGACGCCTTTCGGGCGGATCCCGCTCCCGACGCCTACCGCCGCGTGGTAGACCGCCTGCTGGCGAGTCCGCGCTATGGCGAACGCTGGGCGCGGCACTGGCTGGATGTCGTGCACTACGGGGACACGCATGGCTACGACAAGGACAAGCTCCGCCCCAACGCCTGGCCCTATCGCGACTACGTCATCCGGGCGTTGAACCAAGACAAGCCGTACCCGCAGTTCATCCGCGAGCAGATCGCCGGAGACGTGCTGTATCCGGGTTCGCCCGACGGGATTGAAGCCCTTGGGTTCCTTGCGGCCGGGCCGTGGGACCTCATCGGACACGCCGAGGTGCCGGAGACCAAGACGGACGGGAAGATCGCAAGACACCTCGACCGGGACGACATGGTGGCCAACACGCTGGGCACCTTCTGCGCAACCACCATCCACTGCGCGCAGTGCCACAACCACAAGTTCGATCCGATCACCCAGGAGGACTATTACTCCCTGCAGGCGGTGTACGCGGCGATCGATCGGACGGACAAGAAGTACTTCGCAGATCCCGCCCTCACCGCCCGTTACATGGTGCTGGAAGGTGAGTCGAAGAAGGCCAGGGCGGACAAGGAAGCCATTCAAAAGCGGGCTGAAAAGGAGGCCGGCCCCGCACTGGTCAAAATTGACGAGGCCCTGACCGCCGCGCGCAAAGCGCGCCAACCGGGCCAGGCCGAGGGCGGCTTCCACAGCGGCCTCGCCCCGAAGGAAGACACGCAAAAATGGGTGCAGGTGGACCTCGGCCGCGAAGTGGCCATGGAGCGGATCGTTCTCGCCGGTTGCTACGACAACTACAACAACATCGGCGCGGGGTTCGGATTCCCGGTGCGCTACAGGGTGGAGGCCTGTAACAACCCCGGTTTTACTGCGGCTGTGACGACCCTCGTCGACCGTGCCAATGCTGATCAGCCGAACCCGGGCGTCGCACTGCAGACCGTTTCCGCGGAGAAGGTTCGGGCCCGTTACGTTCGTGTCACCGCCACAAAACTGGCGTCGAGGAAGGACGCTTTCCTGTTCGCCCTGGCGGAGTTGCAGGTGTTCGACACCGGCGGCGAAAACGTGGCGCTCAGCGCCGCGGTTTCTTCGCTGGACTCGATTGAGTCGGGCGGACGCTGGCAGCGCAAGAACCTGACCGACGGCGTTTACCCGGGGAAAGACTCCTCCGGTTCGACGCTTGCCGCCCTCGAAAAGGAACGCGCCGAATTGATGCGCACCGCCCCCAAGCCGGAGACCCAGTCTCAACTCGCCAAAGCCGCGGCGGAACAGGCACGCCTGGAGACCGAGCTCAAAGGCTTTCCGGAACCAAAAATCGCCTACGTCGGCTCGGTGCATTACGGGACCGGTGCGTTCCGCGGCACGGGCGCCGACGGCGGCAAGCCCCGGCCGATCCACTTGTTGGCGCGTGGACAGGTCACCCAGCCCGTGCGCGAAGTCAGTCCGGGCGCGCTCGCGGCGCTGGCCTTCCGTCCCGCGCGCTTCGCCCTCGCCGCGGATGCGGCGGAGGGTGAGAGGCGGGCGGCGCTCGCGGAATGGGTGGCCGATCCGGCCAACCCGCTGACGTGGCGCACCATCGTCAACCGGGTCTGGCAGTATCACTTCGGGGCGGGTTTGGTTGAGACCCCGGGCGATTTCGGGCGTAACGGCGCGCTTCCCACGCATCCCGAACTGCTCGACTGGCTGGCCGCGGAATTCCGCGACGGTGGGGGTTCCATCAAAGACCTGCACCGGCTCATCGTCCTGAGCGACACCTACCGGCAGGCCTCCGCCTCGCGGCCCGAATTGGAGGCAAAGGACTCGGGCAACCGCTTCCTGTGGCGGCAAAACCGGAGGAAGCTGGAGGCCGAGGCCGTTCGCGATGCCGTGCTGGCCGCCTCCGGCAAGCTGGATCTTACAATGGGCGGGCCGGGCTGGCAGGATTTTGTCATCGAACAGCCGGCGCACTCGCCGCATTACCGTTACGATCTGCACGACCCGCTGGACGCCAGGGCGTTCAGGCGGTCGGTCTACCGTTTCATCGTAC
>JBILKV010000336.1:0-3132 GCA_044376515.1 Chthoniobacteraceae bacterium
ACCCCGCCGAATCCGCCGCCGATCGGACGCTCCCACAATCGGGTGGGTTCACGCCTGGCCCAGTCCTCAGGAAGATCTCTGGGATTCCAGCGTCCGTCGCCGCTTGGCCCCCTCCAGCGGGGCCATTCGGCCGTGGTCGGATCCGGTGCATCCGCCGGCCTCGCGAACGCAGCACACCCGAGCAGAACCGCGAAGAGCCCGGAAATCACGCCGAAGGCGCTGCGGCGGGAGCAGCGGTTTGGGAGGCGGTGGCAATCGGTGGTGCGCATTTGGTAAATCATTTGGTTGTGAGCCGTGCGCCGGCAGGTGAAAATCTCAAACCGACCCCGGACGCACATGCATGGGTGCGGACACGGAAGCCGGAAGCTGGCGCCTACTTTTCCCGGGCCCGAAGGGAGGAGAACATTTTCTCCATTGCGGCCACAATCTTGGGCGAAGCCTCCGTTTCGAGGTAACTGCTGCGGGCGCGCCAGGTTTCGTAACCGCCCCAAGCGTGATGCTGCGGAGTGGGCAGGTAACCGTTGTACCCGTTGGCCAGCGAGATGGTGAAATGCCGCACATACGGGCTCACCTTTTTGAGATGCAGCCCGATTTCGACGAACACCTCGCAAGGAATCGCCCCAATGCTCAGACCGTTGATCCGGTGCATCTGGAGTTTGACGGGAACCTTGTCCGGATAATCGGCGAGCTTGACGGTCTCGCGGGCGTAGATGGCCTTGCTGTTGGACCACTGGCCGTCCTTGTCCTTGGGGATGGACTCGAGCCATTCGCGGGCTTGCGCCACCTCCTGGCTGGACCCTTTGCGCACGCCGAGTTGAAGATCGGCCTCCTCGCTGTCGAGGGTCACTTCGGCCTGCCACTGGATCGAGTCATAAGCGTCCTGCGCGGTGTCGGCCACCACGCGGGCGACGGTCTTGAGATTCTCGGCCGCGTCCCGCCGGTTGCGCGGCGGGAGGGTCCCGAAGTTCACGCCGTTGATGTTCCCGCTGGTCCCGTTGGACATGATCCCTACGAAGGCCGGCTTCCCGTTGTAGCGCGTGTCCGCGGCGTGGAGGCGGGCGGCGATCTCCGCGGCGAAGGCGCCGAAGTAGTCGGCGCTGATCGCGGGGTTTCCTCCGATGTAGTGCAGGCTGTAGTTGGCAAGCAGGCCAATCGGGCGTTTGTCCGCCACGCTCCGGACCGCGAGGACCGCCACATCCTGATCCACGGGCCCCGAGGGGACAGACACCTTTGGATTGCCCATCCCCGGGTTCATCTTCACGCGGTCACCCGTACCGCCGAAGGGATTCTCAAAGGCCTCACCGTCCTTGATGTGCCAGCGGCGGTTGAACACGTGAGCGGGGTCGCTCCCGAACGCCCAGCCGAGTTCCGCCGGCTCCAAATTCCGGAACGCCTGCACGATTCCCTTTGCGATGTTTGGGCCGACCGTTTTCACGTACTCCGGATCCGGGTCGCTTTGGAAGGCCGGGGTGAGCGCCGCCGCCGAATGGGTGTGCGTCGCCGAGACGAGGATCTGAGTCTTGGGCAGGCCGGTCTCGCGCGATGCGATCTCCTTGGCTTCCTCGGCGATCTCACGCGGCAACAGGCAGGCGTCCACGATCGCAAACACAAGGGCGCGTTTGCCGTCGTGCAGGGCGAGGCAGCGGGCGTGCATCGGGTCGTTGATGCCCCGGGCAAAACCGCCCTTCATGCCGCCGTTGACCGGCGCGGGGAATTGGGTCGGCGAAATGTCCTGCGCGTGGGCACCCGCGCGGAACACCAAACCCGCGGAGTTCGCAGTAGGCGCGGGCTCTCCGGTCTTCGGGACGGCGACAGCGGGAGCGGCGTGGGCTTTGAGTCCCAAGGCGCACAGAATCAGCAGGGTCGTTTTCTTCATTGGGGGGTGGGGCGGCACCAATCCAAAACGACCCTCGGGCCCGCCGCAATTCCAGAAAGGTTTCTTCCCGGCGCGTTCCGGGATGGAGCCGGGCCATCCCGTGTTTCCGTGACAGACGCGGCCCTCGCGGGGGGTTGCATTCCGGGGGCGCAACCGGATGATGAACCCCGGATGAAGGCTTTTGCGCGGATCTATGCGACGGCGTTGGCGGCACTGCTTATCGGTGCAAACGCCCGGGCCCAGTCGTGGCTCAAGCCCCTGTCGCGGGATGCTGAGCGCGAACTTGGGGAGATCTCCGCCGCTTTGGAGCGGTGCCCTGAGAAGCCTGCGATCCAGAGTGTGGCCAACGTCGGATTCCACAGCAGTTTTGCCCCGGAAAGGCACGCCGCGCGTTGGGTGCAAGTAGATTTGGGACGCGAAGTTGAGGTGGATTCCGTGATGGTGGTTCCTGCCTGCATCGACGGTTCGGGGGCCTACGGATTTCCGACAGGTTTTCGCATTGAGACCTCGACGGATGCGCTCCTGAGCGAACCCGAACGGTTGGCGGAAATCACGGTGGAGGATCCGGCCAGCCCGCTGCCTTATCTTGTAGCGGCGAGCGGAAGAAAAGCGCGCTACGTGCGTTTCACGGCTCTCGGCCTGGTGCCGCAGCCGAGGTTGAATTCGCGGTTCATTTTTTGTCTCGGGGAACTGCTGGTCTTTAGCGGGGGACGGAACGTGGCGCTCCAGTGCAAGGTGCTCGCCCCAATGACCGTTGAGACGCTTCCGACCTGGTCGCCGAGACATCTGGTGGACGGGTCTTACGCTCTGGGCATTCCGGCTCATCCGCTTTCTCCCCAAACCAACGGTTGGCACAGTGAGATCTTCACGCAACCGGACTCAGAGTCCTGGGTGCAGGTCGATCTCGGCAGGACGTTTCATCTGGATGAGATCTGCCTGATTCCGGCGCATCCCCGCGATTATCCGGACCGCACGGGCTTCGGCTTCCCGCGGAGGTTTTTGTTGCAAAGCTCCCTTTCCGATGATTTTGCGCGGGGAACCGTGGTGTTTGACGGCCGGTCTGCGGACATGGTCAGCCCCGGGGACACGCGGGTGGCGTTTGCCCACGGGGGACGGCCTGCGCGTTTCATCCGGGTCACGGCATCCCGGTTGTGGGAAAGGAACGCCGATTTCGTGTTCGCCCTCGGCGAACTCGAGGCGTTCGAGGCAGCCCGCAACGTGGCGGAAGCGGCGGCGGTGACCGCGTCGGATTCGAC
>JBILKV010000337.1:0-3122 GCA_044376515.1 Chthoniobacteraceae bacterium
ACAATCTCCATCCCCAGCGGCGGCGTGATGTTGCTGGTGGCCGCGCCCGCCTTCAAAACCTTCGCAGTCTCACCCTGCCCCAAGACGAAGACCGGCGTTAAACTGGCAAACAATATCAGCGGGAGGAGCAGAACGGGTTTCATGGAATGGGGAGCGTGATGAGTGGGAGCGTGATGAGCAGCATCACGGTTTTCCAGAAAAGCTTTATTAAAAGAAACATGCACCCCTTCGTTGCAATCTGTAGGACTCGCGGGAACCAGCAGAAGCAAAATGATGGATGACATGAGGTTGTCGAGCGGCGCGAGATCCCGCGATCTTAAAAGCCGTGACAACCATCAATCCATCCCAACCAACCGCCTCCTACGACTCCAATCAAACTCGGCATTGACGCCCACGCTCAATATTCCTGAGTAAGCCGTCAGGTCGACGGGGTGACTCCACAGCCTGTGGAGAAGATGACCTACGACGAGCTCATGCGCATTGTGGTTAAGCGGCAGAAGCTCACCACGAAAGTGCTGACCCGTTATGAGGCGGGTGCGTTCGGGTTTCACTGACACCGTCGGTTGGAGGAACTCGGCATCAAGAGCTACGTGGTGCAACCCCAGGACTTGGATGAGCGTGGCAAAGCGGTGAAGAATGTCCGGCTCGATGCCGCAGCGATGTGCCAGCGTCTGGATCGTTTTGAGCGTGGAAACAAAAAAGCGTTCAGCACGGTGCGTATTCCGACGTTGGACGAAGAGCCCGAGGCGGGAAGGCTGAAGCCCTACAATGTGATCTGTTTTCACTGTCAGCAGGCGGGCGAGAAATGGCTGAAAGCTCGCCTGTGCGATGCGCCAAAAAACGGCGACGCTGATCGCTGGGCCGCAGTGGAGAGACTTGAGCAGTGTCCCCGTCGAGTTTTAATAAGTATTGGAAATCGCTTTTCGCTCGGTTTCCGCAGCTCGCGCGCGCGGTATCGTCACGGGACGCGCTAAAGGCATCTCCGCCTCAGCGAGGCTCACTGTGAGATGTGCGGGTGGTTCAAAAAGTGTCCCTCTGGTGTCGCGTGGAAGGGCGACCTTAACTTGGTCACCTTGACTTTTTCGGTGGGCGTAGATCTGTGGGATAGAGAGTTGTGGGATTTTGGACGAAGCCCGCGGGCCGGCGAGATGAGGGGGTCTGGCCACCAATTTCTTTGGAGATCGCATTCGCTAAGGACTGCAATCGGCTTACGACCTCTGGGTGGTTCTCGGCAACATTGGTTCGCTCGCCGATGTCTTGGTCGAGGTGATAGAGGCGAGGTTGTTTTTCATCAGGATTGGAAGGCTTGGCACCGAGATTCTCGGGTTGCGGGGTGAGTGCCAGTTTCCATGGGCCCTGACGAACCGCCTGAAGGGTGTATCCTGCGAAGTAGAAGTGCGCTTCTCGGGGTGATTTTGAGTTTTCGCCGAGGAGCAGTGGAGCAATGCTTTGCCCGTCGATTGAAGGTTCCTGAGGAACAGTTCCTCCCGCGAGGGCGACCGCGGTGGGCAGGAGGTCGATGGTTCCGGCAACGGTGTCAGAGGCGGTTCCGGGTGCGATACGGCCGGGCCACCAAGCGATGGTCGGAACACGGACTCCTCCTTCCCAAGTGCTGCCTTTACCGCCGCGGAGAGGCCCGGCATTTCCTCCGTCGGCTCCCTTCACCAGCCACGGTCCGTTGTCGCTGGTAAAAATCACGAGGGTGTCCTTATCGATTTTTAGCCTTTCAAGAGTCGTCAGAATGCGACCAACGCTCGCGTCGAGCTCCTCCACCCAGTCGCCGAAACGACCGTTTTCCGACTTACCGCGGAATGCTTCGCCGGGATGGATTGGCGTGTGAACTGCGGTGTGCGGCAGATACAGGAGGAATGGGGTGTCTTTTTTTTGCTCGATGAAGCGAACTGCTTCATCCGTGTAGCGTTCCACGATTCGACTTTGTTGCTCGTCGGAGAGGAGTTCTGCGACGCGATCATCCCGAAGCAGAGGCGTCACGGCCGCCGAAGAGCCAGCCTCGGACCGTTGCATATCATTCGAGTAAGGAATGCCAAAATACTGATCGAAGCCCTGCTTGGTTGGGAGGAACGCAGGTTGGTCCCCGACATGCCATTTCCCGATGCATGCTGTCGCGTAACCAAGCGGTTTCAGGCGCTCTGCAATGGTGAACTCTTCGGGGTTGAGCCCGTGTGAGCCGCCTGGGAAGTAAACGGATGGTACAGAGATTCGCGCGCCATAGCACCCTGTGAGGAGCTGGGCTCGAGACACAGAACACACGGGAGCCGCGTAGAAACTGGTGAGTTTCATCCCTTGCGCCGCCATCCGGTCCAGGTTTGGCGTTTTTTGTTTGGTCGCTCCGAAGGGGCCGATGTCTCCGTAACCGAGGTCATCAATGAAGATGATGACGATGTTGGGTTTGCGATCGGCTCCGAGGCTTGGGAGAGATGTGGTAAACGCGGCCGCGACTGCCAGGATGAGACGGAGTGGGTTCATGGGAGTCGGAATGATCTTGTATGCGATGGCCGGAGAGACGAGGTGGGAGGGGGGGAGGGCGGAGGCTCGTGGGTGGTGCGGTAACACTCAACCTCGATGCGCGGTGGCATAGAATCTCTAAAAATGAAAATTGGTAGATGACGTGAGGTCGTTGAGCCACGCGAGATTCCGCGACCTTCAAAGCGATGACAACCTCAACACCCTCCCAATCGAGCCCCTCTTACGCAGCGATCAAACTCGGGATCGACGCCCACGCTCAATACTACTGGGTAAGCCGGCGGGTCGACGGCGCGACTCCTCCGCCGGTCCAGAAGATGACCTACGACGAACTACCTACTTCTGTTCGTGTTCAAACAGCAGAAGCTCATGAACAAAGTGCCCCCGTGTTGAACAGTCCCACGCCCAACCCAGCGGCGAAGAAGAAAGCCGTTGTGGCAATAGCGCGGCAATTGGCCGTGGATTTGTGGAGAGTGTTTACGGGCCAAGTGGAGGCGGAGAAGTTCGGGTTGGTGTACCTGCCAGAAGCGGCGTGAGCCTCAAAAGAAGCCACCGAAAACGAACCATCCCACGAGAACCGCAATTCTAGACGAGCCCAGCCCGCTTAAATTTTCCGTATAGACTTTCCCCTCCGAATG
>JBILKV010000160.1:0-9987 GCA_044376515.1 Chthoniobacteraceae bacterium
GTCCTTGTAGAGAGACTCAGCTGTCGACAACTTTTTCTGATCCATCGTTTTAGGTCGACCTCCGAATCTTCCTCTTGCCCTTGCTGCTTTTAGCCCAGCAGATGTACGTTCCTGAATCAGAGACCTTTCAAACTCTGCAATCGCTCCAAAAACATGGAATATCAACATCCCCGCAGGGGTTGTTGTATCTAACTGCCGGGTAAGCACCCGAAACCCTATGCCCCTCTCTTTGAGTATATTGACCGTATCAATCAAGTCCTTCAGGGAGCGTCCAACGCGGTCTAACTTGTAGCAAACAAGAACATCTCCGCTTCTAGCATACGCGATGGCCTCCTTTAACCCAGTGCGCTCCGTCTTGGCTCCACTTGCGACATCGGAAAAAATCCTCTCACAACCCGCTTCCTTGAAAGCGTCAAGCTGGAGGGCATCGCTCTGAGTGTCGGTTGAAACTGCGTTTTGCCATGCCTCTATACGTAAGCGTATGCAAAATCGTGCACCAAAAAACCGACGGAGATTGAGAAGGCAGTGCACTTGCAACACTAACAGGGTATTACTGTTTAGCACTTTACCCGCGTTCTACGCGGGATTTGGGAAGTGCCGAGGAGGGGACTTGAACCCCTATGCCTTGCGGCGCCAGATCCTAAGTCTGGTGCGTCTGCCAATTTCGCCACCTCGGCCTTTGGGCCAGCACGCTGACCGCACCTCAGGTATGACGGCTGAGTTGATGGGAAGCAACCGGAGATTGTTCGCGAGAAGGATGGGGCGCTGGCTTCCGCGCATCTGTGATGCTTACTTCGCGCTGGCGCCGGCGGATTTGTTTCCACGGTTCCCTCCAGCCAGGGCAGCGTTCTGGTTGGACTGCTTCTCCCAGAGAGCGCCCAATTCCTCCACCCGCAAGGGCATCGACTGGGCCAGGTTGTGCGATTCCCCCCGGTCCCAACTCAGGTCGTACAATTCCCATGCGCTCCCCTTCGTGGAAACGAGCTTCCAGTCTCCCGAGCGAATGGCGCGGTGTCCCTCGTGCTGCCACCAGAGGTAACCGGGAAGCCGTGGATCGTCGCGGTTGAAAATCCCAACAAGGCTGTGGCCGGGCGCCGGCGGAACGGGAGAACCACCCAACTCGGCGGGTTTGGCAACGCCGGAAAGTTCGAGCAGCGTTGGCAGAATATCAACGAGGTGCCCGGGGCGGTGGCGCAGTTCACCTTTTGCTTTGATCCCGGCGGGCCAGTGCGCGATCAAGGGCGTGGAGATGCCTCCTTCGTGCACCCAGGTTTTGTGGCGGCGCATCGGAGTGTTTGAGGCGCTGGACCAGCCCGGTCCGAGGCAGAGAAAACTGGAACTGGAGCCCATCGGCGAGGAGGGGTCGTGTCCGTCGCCCCGGACCATGATCTCGGCGCTCGCACCATTGTCGGAGGCGAACAACACCAGGGTGTTTTCAAACAATCCCATTGCCCTGAGTTGATCGAGCACCTTCCCGATTTCTTGGTCCATCCGGTCGATCATTGCGGCATGAATCGCCATTTTTGAGGCCTGAAACCTTTGCTGTGATTCGGCAAGGCTGCTCCAGGGGAGGGGGCGGTTGAGTTCCTCCGGTCCAAGTTTGGCAATTTGCTCCGGGAAGGGGTAGGGCGGTCCGAGCTCCGTTTCCATCTCGGGCAGGGCGTGGTTTACTATGCCGGCCTCAAGCAGGCGTGCGTGCCGATGGCTGGCCACCGCATTCCAGCCGTTCTGGTAGTGGTTGCGGTATTTGGCGATGTCTTCCGCAGGCGCCTGCAGCGGGAAATGGGGGGCTGTGAAGGCGATGTAGTGGAAGAAGGGCTTTCCGGCGTGAAGACGCTGGTGTTCCTGCAGGGTCCGCACCGCGTGATCAGCGATCGCCTTGGTGGCGTAGTAGCCTTCCGAGACCGTCACCGGTTTGCCGTCCTCCTTGTTGGAGGCAGCCTTGAAATAGTTGCTCTCAGCCTTGCCCCCAATCTCCATGGAGCGGGAGAACCCGTTTGCAAGCGGCTCGCCGTCCAAGTGCCATTTTCCGGAGTGATAGCAGCGGTAACCCGCCCCATTGAGGAATTCCGTGACGAGCGGCGCCCATGGCGGACGCACCCCCTTGCCTCCGCCGTTCATCCCCGGGATGGCATCCCGGCGGACTTGCTGGGCGTAATAACCGGTGAGCATGGCGGCCCGCGAAGGCCAGCATCTGGCCGTATTATAGAACTGGGTGAAACGCAGGCCGTTGGCCGCCAGCGCGTCAAGGTGCGGCGTGGCGATCTCTCCCCCGTAGCAACCCAAGTCTGAGAAGCCAAGATCGTCGGCGAGGAGGACCAGCACGTTGGGTTTGGGGGGGGCTGCCTCGGCCCGGCCGGAGCAGAGCAAAAGAGCAAGAAGGAAGGGGAGGAGTGGAGGCATTGCGGCGGAGCGGGTGGATGGTCGGGCGATCGAGGCGCGGATAGTTGAAGTTACCGCGCGAAACCGGGGCGGCCTGGCACCGAGAAACCTGGCACGGAGAAAACATGGATGAGCCCGATCGTCGAGCTGCCAAAAACCAAACGGCATCTCGCGCGGAGGCGCGGAGGGAGGGGAGAGGATTTAAAATCTGAAGCAGGCCGGAAGACTTCCGCTGCTCCACGATTCCACGTTAAATTTTTCATAAGCGTGGGGATGTACCAGGTGCAGGCGGGTTGAGAAAGAGGACGGACTGGGTTCAGATTCTTTTATGGAGGCAGCAATTCGGAGTTGGAAATCCACAGTGCCCGTCCGGGTTTTGAATCGGACGAATTCAAGGGGCGGCTGCCGAGCGCAACGTAAAGCCAATCAAAACAAGAGTTTCAGGCAAGGACGAGAATCAATCGCTGATTTATTTCCGGGAACAATCCCATCGAGGGGGCGAAAACCAGGGCGACGATCCTTGTCCTGCAAAGGTGCAATGGTTCGATGAACGGAATTGAATCCTGAAACAGAAGATGATGTGGAGCCGTAAAGTTTGGGCTATGCGGCAATGACTTCCGTGGATGGGAGGTTCGGGCGAAAGTCGTAAGATGTGGGTTTTTGTGTCCTGAAGTCCCGATGTTGTGTGTCTAATTGCGAAATGGGCATGCAATCGATTTAATTTACATGGCAACGATGTGGAATGTTGGCATGCGAGATCATGAGGTGCATTTTTCTCAACAGGGTTCCAAGCGTTTGGGGGAGCGTGACTTTAACGTGTGTCGCAGTGGAGGTTCAAGCGAATGGATCTGTTCAATCCCGACTAAACCCATTAATTTATCTTGATTCCGTGGATGTTGATCAAATAAACGGGTATGTCCTGTACCTGTAAGGATGGTGCAGAAATTTCTGAACTGAATCCAATCCCATGAGTGAATCCGAAAAAATCAAAAAATTGTTGGACGAACAGGTTAAAAGTTTGAAGCAGAAGAGGGAGGAAGTTCTCTCCCGTGTGAAAGGGGAACTGGATGACATTGACCGGGCTTTGAAACAATTGGGTTTCTCGGCGCCATCGTCTGATTCCTCCGGCGGGGCGAAGCAGAAGCGTCGCGGGAAAATCGAGGACGACCAGATCATCGCGTTGCTCCGAGCCTTTATGAAGCCCGGAGAATCCTACACGGCGGCTGAAATCTTAAAACGGGCTGACATCAAGGCGCCGCGTTTCGCGAGTTTCAAAGCCAAGCAGAAGGATTTCTTCAAAACGCACGGGGCGAAGCGCTCGATGCGCTACTCTTTGAACGCCTGAGCCGGAGCCCGGTTGGCCGGTGTCGGTCACGGAACCCGTGCCGGCGCCGGTTGACTCCGGTAAAAGCGGCGCCCGTATCCTACCGGCGCCCTGTGGACGGCGCCCTGTGGACGGCGCCCTGTGGGACACGCAGGGCGCCCTTTGCATAGTCCCAAGGGCGGTCCTTTGCACAAGAGGGGTGGATGGAACGGTTTCGCGGGTGAGGGTCGCGCTGGTCTGACGTTTTTACAATTGGATAACGCGCTGGTAAAATCGAATTCCTCCCGCGATGGTCTTCGGAAGCGAATTCGCTTTGGCTAGAAAGGAACGGTTCCATTGGTCCAAAGGGTAGAGGGGAAAATCAGTTGGATTTGTGTCTTGGAGCGCAAGCGAATCGACCATGGAGGGTGAAATCCTCATTTTTGAATCGGAATCGACCACTGCAATCGTGATGATCAGCGAGGAGATATTGCTGAATCCAAATCTGGACAGTTCCGCGGGGATTTCTGTGTCATTGAGTAGACGCGCCGCGACAGGCGCGGAGGGGTCCGAGAGGTTTGGTTTGCGCAGTAGCGATATTTCAAAGCGAACGATATTTTCTCCTACGGTCTGGTAATAAATGTTTTCCGAGTTATCCTGACTCAGGACTTTGGGATAAGAACCACCCGTGCCGTCGGAAGAGGCGCCCGCGAGTGTGGTTGATGCGAGCGGTTGAGGAGGGTTTCCAGTGAGTACAACGAAAGGCATGGCTTTTTCGCTGCTGGTGCTTACCCAGGGGAGCGACCGGGCGTAACGCTGGAGGACGTAGCTGCCTCCGGCATTAGCCGGCGGCAGCACGCGGTACCCGACCAAAGAGACGGTGCTGCGGTTCTGCGCCGCGAGACTGGGGGAGTAACCGGGGGTTTCACTGAAAAAGTAGAGCCGATCGTCACCTTGAAGTTTTGCGATGTAGGCATCCACGTCCGGTCGCCTGACTCGACGAGCGAGGTCTGCGGAGATTTGGTCCAGAACGAAGCGCGCTTCGGTGTCGCAGTCGCCAATTTTTCTGGAATTGGAGGTGATGCGCGAGGCGGAGCCGAGGAGTTGCATGACCATGCCTCCGAGCAATCCGAGAACGGCGATGGAAACCATCAACTCTATCAGGGTGAACGCGGCGGTTCCGCGTGGCGGGCGGGAAAAAGTTCTGGGTAAAGCCATGGACTCAGGGGGAGGGAAGCGGGATGAGAGCGTCCAGCGAACCCTCGTAAGGGGCGTTGGAGCCCGCCGCCCTCGGTGGCCATTGGATGGTGACCCGGATGGCGGTGGTGCCCGCGCTGGCGGCCGTGAAGCTCACGGTAAAGAGTTTCACAAGAGGGCTCGGCGAGGCGAGGTCTGCGGGTGAGCCACTTTCGTCCAAAATCGCACTTGCCGGATTGACTCCGCTGACAGAGCCCCGAACGTCTACAGAGGCTGACAATTTGAGTCTTGGGGAGGAGTAGGAGGAGTAGGAGGAATAGGAGGAAGTGCCGGCTTTCAGCAGGCAGGTGGAGGAACGGATGTCTGATGCGATCGCAGACATCAGGTTGGAGGCGCTGATCTGGATGTTTGCGCGCCTTGAGTTTTTCAGGCCCACGGAGAGCAGGCCAATCATGCTTACCAAGGCGAAGGAAAAGATGCCCATCGCCAACGCGACCTCGGTCAGGGTGAATCCGCCCTGCCCGAAACGCCGTCTCGCCGCCGGCCAACCGAGCCGTCGGAGCAGGCCATGCAAGGGACCTGCAAACCCGGAGCAGGGAGTCGAGAGCTTCTGTTCTGGCACGGCGTCTGGGGTAAACTGCCTCACGGTCTGAACATAGCGCCTGGGGCGCCTGCTAGCAATAAAGTTGGGCGCGCGGACGGGGCAACCGGCTTGTTCCGCGCCGGTTGTTCGCGGCGCTTCAGCCGCAGTGAGGGGACGCCTCCTCCGTCGTCACGATCCGTGCGTCGGTATTTGCGGCGGCTGCCTGCTGTGAGGCCTGTTCGAAGGCGCGCCACGCCAGCATCGCGCATTTGACCCGCTGCGGGAATTTACGGACGCCTGCGAGGAGTTTCAGGTCCCCGAGCGCCCTTGGGGGTTCCTGCGTGGCGGTGGTGACCACGTCGGTGAAGGCCTCGAGCAGTCCCAGTGCTTCGGTGCGGGACTTGCCCTTGAGCTTCAAGGTCATGAGCGAAGCGGAGGCCTGGCTGATGGCGCAACCCATTCCGGTGAAGCGGATATCCTCCACCGCGCCGTCGGCGCCGAACCGCACGTGCAGCTGAATTTCATCTCCGCAGGAGGGATTGTCGCCGTGGACGTGAATGGCGTCCCCCTCGAGAGTGCCGTAGTTTCTGGGGCGCTTCGAGTGGTCCAGAATCACCTGCTGGTACAGCTCTTCGAACTCTGGGTTCATGCGAAAAAATGGTTGGCATCGAGAAGTATGTCCACCATCCGCTCCACCTCCGCCATGGTGTTGTAGAAGTAAAAGCTCGCCCGACTCGTGCTGGAGAGTGCCAGCTTTCGCATCAGGGGTTGGTTGCAGTGGTGGCCCCCCCGGAGAGCCAACCCCTTCTGGTCGCAGAAGGAGGTCAGGTCGTGCGGGTGGATTGATTCGTGTACGAAACTAACGAGCCCGCCGCGCGGGTATCTTGGTCCGAGGACTCTGTAGCCGGGGAGCGATTCGATGCGGTCAAATGCCGCAAGCGCGAGGGCTTCATCGTGGGCGTGGATGGCCTCACGTCCGACTGCCTCAAGGTAGCTGATGGCTGCGCCGAGTCCTATGGCGCCCGCGATGTTTGGCGTGCCCGCTTCAAACTTTGAGGGGGCCGGCTTGTAGGTTGAGGACTCGTAACGAACCGAGAGGATCATTTCGCCGCCTCCCTGCCAGGGCGGGGTTTGTTCAAGAACTTCGGCTCGCCCGAAAAGCACCCCGATCCCGGTGGGCGCGCACATTTTGTGGCCGGAGAAGGCGAGGAAATCACAGCCGAGCGCCTGCACGTCGACAGGGAGGTGGCCCGCACTCTGGGCGGCATCCACAAGGGAGATCGCACCGACGGAGCGGGCTCTCGCGCACAATTCCGCTGCAGGGTTCACGGTGCCCAGAAAATTGGAGATGTGGGTGAAAGCGAGGAGTTTGACCTGAGGGGTGAGCAGGGCGTCGATGCCGGAAAGATCGAGCCGTCCTTCGGAGTCCACGGGGATGAAGCGCAGGGTGGCGCCGGAACGCAGGGCGGCCTGCTGCCAGGGTACCAGATTGCTGTGATGCTCCATTTCAGTCAGCAGGATGACGTCCCCTTTTTTGAAAAAAGCGCCGCCCCACGCTTGCGCGACGAGGTTGATGGATTCGGTAGTGCCGCGGGTGAAGATAATCTCGTCAGGAGAGGAGGCGTTGAGGTACCCGGCGACGCTTTCCCGGGCGGCTTCGTAGGCGAGGGTGGCCCGGTTGCTCAGGGTGTGGATTCCCCGGTGCACGTTTGCATTGTCGTGCTGGTAGTAGCGCACGAGGGTGTCGATGACCGCCTTCGGCTTCTGGGTGGTGGCGGCGTTGTCGAGATAGACAAGGGGGTGGCCGTTGATTGCCTGGTGAAGCACCGGAAAGTCCGCCCGCAGCGCTTCCATGTTGGCTCGGGAATCGGGGGTGGTGGGATTGGGTTGCATCGGTGGAATGGCCCGCGGCCCGCGGTTCACGGGATCCGAACTTCAACTAGCCGGCCTTGGGGGAAAAGCAGATTCTGGTTTGGAAGTGATGTTGCCGGCTTGGGGGGCTCTGGCATTAGAGTGGGAGGCTGATGGATGCCGACGGCCCGGAGTTTACTGAAGACCTGCTGCGATTCGCCTTATTGCGCACTGGCAACAGACGCGTCGCGGTGGAACTGGCGCAACGTGCGGTTGCCGAAAGCGAGGCGGTGGCGGGACAGTGGCGCACCCGCAGGCACCTGTTTCTTTGGGCGGCCCGTTTCGTGGCCGAGCGCATGGAAAGCCTGCCGCCCAGCCTGCCCGGTGCGGGGGATTTGTCCGTAGAACTGGATGCCCTGATGCGGATGACGCCGCCGCGGTTGCGGTCTGCAGTTTCGCTCCACCTCGTGGCGGAGCTCAAGCCCGGCGAGATCGCCCACGTCATCCAGGTCCGGCCTAGGGAACTGCGTGCAGCCTTGGCGGATGTCAGGCAGCGGCTTGCCATGTCGGGTTCCTCCGAGGTGCAGGTGCGGAAGTTGCTCGGGCTCATTGTTCTCTCTGACGAGGAGCGTCGCATGCTGGAGAGCGCCCCCGCGTTGGTGGGGCGGCGCCGTTTCGGGGCGGAGCGCGCGCTCGGGGTCGCCGCCGTGTGCCTGGGGGTGTTTATGTGCCTCGGGTGGGTCCTTTGGGAGCGCTGGAGGGAAAGTGAACCGGTTCAGATGCGCGCCCAGATGCAGAAACTGTTGGAAGTCACCAGTGCCGCGGGACCCGCGGGAATTGAGAAGTTTGACGGGCGGGCCGCCGAGACGCCCGACTGGCTGTTTCTGCATGGCATCGAGGGGGTCGAGGTTCCGGAAAACTTTGCGGCGCTCCAGCTTGCTTCCGCGCGCGTCATCGACTTCAACGGCGGCCAGATGGCGCAGTTTACGATGAAGACCCCGCACGGGTTGCTGATGGTGGCTCCCGCCGACTCCTTGGGCCTGGGCGGGGAGCGGGCCGGTGTTGGGCGGACGAGCGTCGGGGAGTGGAGCGGAGCGTGGACGGTGACTGGTCCTTACGCGTTTTTTTTGGCGGTCAAGGATGCCGAGGCATCACTGGACCAGCTGCTCAATGGGAACGCCGGCCATTTCTGATTCGGGTGTCCTGCCGGTGGCGCGGCGGGGCCCCGCGAGGTGAGAGACCGCTGTGTGCCGTGTTCAAAGCGTTGCTTGGGGGGCCTTTGCATTGAGGGCTCTCATGGTTGAGGGCTCTCATGGTTGAGGGCTCTCATGGTTGAGGGCTCTCATGGTTGAGAGGGCGGATTGTTCCGCTTGAAGCAGGTGTTTGCGCATCGCCAACCCCGATCCCGCGGAATCGCCCCGCCCCACACATAGCAAGATTTCAATGTGTTCGGCAATCGAGGTGGTCTGGATGTCGGCAAGCGACTCGCCCACCGCCTCGCGCATGGTCTGGACCAGAAGGGTGTAACGGCCGATTTCCTCCGCCAGACGCGCGTTGCCGGAGTGACTGGCGAGGGTGGTGTGCAGTTGCCGGTCCAGCTTCCAGCCCTCGTCCGGCAGTCCGTCCCTGCGCAGCGTTTCAAACCCAAGGAGCAGGGACTCCACGCTTGCCGCCGGAACCCGACCGGCAGCCAGACTGGCCGCCTCGACTTCAAGAAGCGCCCGCACGGAGTAGATTTCCGAAAGTTGCCGGGGTCCGAAGGGCTGGAGGACCGCTCCGCAGTTGCGTCGCAATTGGACCATGCCCAGGGCGGCCAACTCCAGAAGGCCCTCGCGCACCGGGGTGCGACTCACCGAGAAAAGCTCGGCGACCGAGGCTTCGGTCAGGCGCTCGCCTCCGTGCCAGCGGCCGTGAAGGAGGCCACGGATCACTCCCGAGACCACGCGGACCTTGGCGGCGCTCTGGGAAGGAAGGGGAGACGGGGCGGCGGGCATGGCTAAGAAAAGGGGCGAGGAAAGGGTTGTAGCATGTGAAAGCAGAATTGTATACAATTCCAAGGACATGTTGCGCAGCTACACCTTTTCCGCCCACTGCCTCCTCCTCGCTCTCGGGACGTTCCTGATGTCCGGACGGGCGGTTGCCCAGACCCCAGAGCTGGATTTCTTCGCCAAAAGCGTGCGCCCGATTCTGGAGGAGCATTGCTTTGACTGCCACGGACCTGAGGAGCAGAAAAACAAACTGAGATTCGACAGCACGCTGGGAATCCTCAAGGGCGGCGAATCCGGCGAACCCCTGTTCCTCGCCGGTCACAGCGCTGAAAGCTACATTCTCAAGCGGGTGAGCTCCACAAATCCGAAAGACATGATGCCGCCCAAGGGAGATCGTCTTGAAGAGGCGCAGTTGCGTATCCTGCGCCAGTGGATAGACGGTGGGGCTCAATTGCCAGGTGCCAGGGAGGCCGCCAGCGCGCTGCGGATCAAGACCGATCACTGGTCCTTCCAACCGGTCAAACGGCCTCAGGCGCCCCCGGTGGAGAGCGGTTTTGGCAACAACGCAATCGACGGGTTCGTGTTGGCGAAACTCCGGCAGGAAGGACTCCAGCCTTCGCCCAAGGCGGACCCACGGACGCTCGTCCGCAGGCTTTACCTTGTGATGCACGGGATGCCGCCCA
>JBILKV010000161.1:0-9986 GCA_044376515.1 Chthoniobacteraceae bacterium
CGTGGCTCCGCTTCGCCGCTCAGGCGGGGCGCGGCAGCGCGCCAGTTCCCGCCTTCGCTCTGTCGCTGCGCCGGCCACCCGCTTCGCGGCCCCAACCGGCGGGCTTCGCACCGCCGCTTTACGCTGTACCTCCACAGTGTCGGCCCCAGTCGTTGCGTCGGTTTTTTGAGTTCTTCATCAGTCGCTGCGCATGAAGAACTCAAAAAACCTCCTCCACTCCTTCGATCTCCTCCCACTGTCCACAGTGCAAAGAGCCTGTTGCCACACGCTGGCTGCCGAATGTGCCTGCCTCTCCCTCAATGTTCCCCTCAACTGCTTCGACCCAGCCAAGGAGACCAAAATCCATCCCGAGCTCAGGAAAGCTGGCTTCACCAAAGCGATGCTAAGAGCCCTTAGCCTCCAAAAAGTCGCCGAAGCTCTCACCGAGCCTCCCCTCTACCTCTGAGGGGCCACAGGCCCATTAAAAGGCCCTATGGGGCCGCGGGCCACCCCCCGCCTTTGCTCAAAGCGCAGGGCTTTCACGAACCAGTCTGTCTGGGGCTCTGCCCCAGTCCCCGCGCCTTAGGCCCCGGCGAGGGACAGGGGTGGTGCTCAAAGGCACTCTCGTACCCCGCCCTGTGGCGGCGTTTTCAATCGGTATCGGTCCCGGGGGGGAACCAAAGGCACTCCCGTTGTACGCCCCACCTCCGTGGGCCGCCCCGCGAGGGGGGCCGGTAGGGGATTCCCTTACCCAAAAAACAGGCTCCACCCGATAGGCGCGCCCCCGCACCGCCCGAGCTTTCGGACGTGTTAAAACCCTCGAAAACAACGCTTTGAGGCGTGTTTTTCTCTGAAAAACATCAAACCTTTTGCCGTCGGAATACGTAGCAATAGTTGAGGGGAAGTGTTTCCCCCGCAGGCAGTTAAATGCGGATTTAGAAGGGAAAATCGAGGTATGAACACGCAGGAAATCATCAGCAACGAGCAGGTCAGCAGCTTGGAACGCATCGCCGCCATCATCGCCAAATCCGGCATGGGCGGATTCAAAACCCCCGAGCAGGCCACGGTCGCCATGCTCCTGGCACTCGCCGAGGGCATCCCCCTGGGCAGAGTGATTCACGAGTACCACGTCATCAACGGCCGCTTGAGCCTGCGGAGCGAGTGCATGCTTGCCCGCTTTCAAAAGGCCGGCGGCACCATTCAGTACATCGACCGCGGCCCCGCATGCGTCACAGTGTGCGCATCGCACCCCAAGGGAGGCTCGCTCACCGTTAGCTGGACCATGACACGCGCCCGTGAGGCAGGCCTCACCGCCAACCCCACATGGCAGAAGCATCCCACCGCCATGCTCTCCGCCCGCGCCACCGCAGAGGCCGTCCGCGCCGTGTACCCCGCTTGCCTCTCCGGCATCATCACCGAGGAGGAAGCCGTCGAAATTACCACGCCCCCCGCGCACAACGGCAACGGCTCGCATCCGCTCCCCGCACCAGTCGCACCAGAGCCCATCGCGGACTTTGTCGCCCGCCACGGCAACGGTGCCCATCCCTTGCCCGGGGAACTCACCCCAACGCCCCGAGCCTACACCATCGTCGATCGGCAACGCTACGCCGCGCCAACCCGCCGCCGAAAAGGCGAACCCTCCCCCGCGTTTGTCGTGCCCCAGCAGAATCCGGCAATCCTCACACAAGAACCCGCGCCCGAGGCCACACCGGAGGCAGTCGCACCTCAGCCGGAAGCGCTGGAGCCCGCGGTCGTGTTTGAGCCGGAAACCCACAAGCCAGGGAGCAGCGTCTCCTCTTTTTGGCACCCGCTTGACGATGCCCTGGGCGCCCTCGACCAGCAAAAGCTCAGCGCGTTCCTGTACAACATTGGTCTGATTGACCAAGGGAAAAACTACAAGTATTGCGGCCCGAAAGCGACCAGCCGGATTCTCAAGCAACTCCCCAGCTTCCTGAAAGCGGGCGGCTTCGACGACGCAGGGTTCGACCAGTAGCCACGCACGCAAGCACCACCCCGCTTGCCGAACCTCAAACGACCTTTGGCCATGTACTCGTACTTTCCCACCGAAGAAGACAACGAAGACCCGCCGTTCTGTGAGGACTGCGGCCAGCCGATGGAGGCCGAGGCCGACGTCGACATCAGCGAAGACACGGGCCGCCCCTGCGTCTCCGGCTGGTCAGCAGTGTGCAACAATCCCGACTGCCCCGCCTAGCAGCCCACCACGGGCTTCAGACGCCCCGCTAATTGCCCCTTCGTTGTTTCATGGCCGGTTCCCGCCAACACGGGGCCGGCCTGCCCATTTTTGCCTCTCGCTACCTCTCGCGCGCGCGAACCGCGCAAAAAATCACTCACCCTCAGCCCGTTTCGGCCTCCTTCAAAGCTGAAGGAGGAGAGGAGCAAGTTTCCTACTTCTATAAATATTTTTTCGCGCGCGTAGAAATGAACAACTTGCTCCTTTGCTCCTTCAAAAATGGCGGATTTGAAGGAGTAAAGGAGTAGGTTTCGGACAATCCGAAAACCTCTACAGAGAGAAACCCCGTTTTTCGAATGCCACACACTTTTCGGAAACTTGCTCCTTTGCCCCGCAAAACACCGCAAATTTGCATGGGCTCTCTCTGTGGCCGAGTGGCATTTTTGCGCCCCTTGAAAACGGAAATGCCGCCAGACATGACATCTGACGGCACTCCTTGACCCTAGTTGGCGCAACGTCCTACGCAAGCAGCTCCGGTTGGTGCACCGGTTCAACCCGGCGGATCGTGTACAACTCCACCCCTCGAACCTGTCCGCCCCGGTCCACCTCCAGTCCGTACTCCCGCGAAAACACCTCGCGGTTGTCCATGATCCTCCCCAGGTAACGCCCCACCGCTGCCGGGTACTGCAACAGCTCTTTGGCGAGGCGCGCACTCGAAAAACCGCGGTCCGTCAATGCGGCCTGCAGCTCAATGGCCCGCCCCCTCCAAGGCTGTTCCAGGACGCCAGCGGCAAACGCGACCTGCAGGAGCTCCGCCAACATCGCCTCGGGGTTGGTGCGTCTGAGCGTCCGCAGCACGTGCCCGTTGTGGTAGCTCCGTACGCCGCTCCTCTCCTCAAAGTAGCGTTCCGGCACCGTCCACCGCTCCAAATCTCCCAGCATAAACGGCAGCTCCCGTCGGACCTGTGTCCGGTACGCATCCCGTTCCGCCTCGGTGTCAACGGGCATGGGCGGGGAGGCCGCGTTGCAGCGGAGAACGTGGATCTTGTCTGCAATGTCCGGCGTCACATCGGGTAGCACCCGCAGATTTTCGTCCGTGTCGTTGCACATGATGAACAGCCGTCCGAAAGGTATCAGCGTCACCGGGGTGCAGAACTTGCGATGGATGCTAATCTGACTGGAGTACAGGTACGCCTTCAGGTTCGCCGCAAACTGCCGCCTCACCCGAACGTCCGTGGAACACTCACGGTCGTCGATCTTCCAAACCTCCCCGGTCAGCAGCTCACCGTTGAACCCCTGGCTTTCTGACATGAACGCCTTGAACGCATCCACCACACGCCCACCCAGCAGAGGTGCGATGACCCGTTCGAACAGGAACGTCTTTCCACAGGCCCGCGGCCCGACCAGTGCCACGGCCTGTCCTGGGCGCACGCTCCGCCGCCCTCCGTTAGCCGGCCCCGCAAGAGCGTGTTTGAGGGCAAGAGCGCTGTTTTTGAGCGAGGCGAGCAGCACGTAAAACTGGTCCCATCCCACCTCCTCATTCACCAACAGCCGCCGTAACAGCTCATGGATCACCGGCCAGCCCGCACCAAACGCATCCGTCTCCTCTCGCACCACCCCCTCAAGCAAGAGGGGTTCCGATGTGCAGTAATACATTTGCCCCACCTCTTCGTGCAGTCCGCGGCTGTAGCCAGCCATTGGGCCGTCGTAGTTGATCGCCGCATCCCTCCGGACCTTGTACAAAAGCTCATGTGCCTCTTCCGGCGTGGACGCGGCTTTCTCAATCACCAGTGCATTAACCGCCGCCCGCTCGTTGATGGCGACTGCCCGCCCGTTTGGGAACTCCTGCAAAAAATCTTTTTGCGCCGGCCGGTAGTACAGCGTCGACCGTCCCTTTGACGAACCCCGCCGCCCGGATTCAAATTTGATGATGCGTTCGCTCATGTGAGTAGTCCCTCTATTTCAGCCTGGTCCTCCGGAAGCAGCTCCGTGCAGTCATTGAGATCCTTCACCGGGCTTCCATCGGCCCGGCGCAATCCTTCCAGTTCGAACGTGTCCACGGCGCAGCCAAGCCCGTGCAACACAACAGCCCAACGCTCCATTGCCGCTCTTCCGGCAACATCCACATGGGGCACCAGTCGCACCTGTTTCCCACGCAGCCATTTGGCCGCCTCCGGATGCAGCTGCTTTACCGATGCTCCAAGTATTGCGACAGGCAGCCAGTTCCCCACCGGAACCGCAAAATGGTACGCGGCAGCAAGATCGCCGGAGCCCTCGACCCAGAGCAGTTTTTGAAAATGCTCCGTCCACGGCCCGTCCAGGAGCAGGCCCACCGGCCAGCCCTTTGAGCTTCCCGGCAGCGTGTGCGTCTTGCGCGCCCCCAAACGGCCCATCACGCCAAAGAGTTCGCCGTCCATGCGTCGCGCCTCAGCGCAGTGCCCGGACTGGTCCGTCACAATCCAGCTGGGCTCTCCGCAGACCGTTCCAAACCGCAGCACGCCGCACTGCTGCATCGAGGCCACCGCCCAGAAATCCAACTTCCTTTGCGCTGCCACCGTTTCCAGCTCACTACGATTGCCTCGTCGTAAATCCTCGGGAAAGCGCACCCGCCTTTCCCCTTCTTCCACAGGCACCCGCTTCTCCTCAACCGCGGCACCACACAGACCCGCGTAATGTTGGATCGCTCTCCACCTGGGCAATCCGAGGTGCCGCTCAATCAGCGTGACCTCGTCGCCCCCAACACTGCAGGCCCCGTTGCAATTCCAGAGCCAGACATCGCCGCACCGCGACATCGAAAACGCCGCCCCCTTCACCTCACTGTGCAGCGGACACTTGTGGTTGCCCGCACCCGGTGCCTTTTGAAAAAGCCCAAGCCGTACCAACAGCTCAGGAAGTGGCAGCACTCTTTTGAGCACATCAATTTTGCGCACAATCAAAAGGGAAGGCGGTCCGCATCAACGCCCCCCTCGGCCCCATGCCCGGCCAGTCGCGCCTTCTCCACCGGCGCACCTTCACGCGGCAACCACCTGCCGATACGCAGGCGTTTCTGGCCCTGTTCAATCTCTTCCTTCAGCACAAGGCGCCCCGTCTTCCCCAGCCAGTCGCCAGCTTCCACCTGGACCGCCACACCCACGGAGAAGCCGATCCCAAGCGCCTGCATGACCTCCTCCAGCTTCCACTGGGCCTTTGGCGAAAAAGTCAGCAGTTCCCAAAAGTCTTCCCAATCATCATTCGCCTCATCAAAGACCCGCGCCCGCAGACTGTGCTGCGAGAACTGCCCGTCCTTCGACACCTTTTCCACCGCCCCCACGATCTCGCACGGGTACGCTCCCGCTTTGATGCTGCTCAGTGCCGCCGCCTGTCCGCCTACTGGAGTAAAAATCGCCATGTTTTGTGTTCTGTTGTTTGGTTTGTGAATTGTGATTTGTGAACTGAACCGCTTCCTCTTACGCCTGCACGAGCGACGCCCGCCGGACTCCCGTCCGCCGCACGACCTCCTCAGGCACGACGCTCCCAGCCATTTCCTTCGCCCAGAGTTCGCGAAACTTTTTGGCACCCAGCGTTCCCTGGGCTTCGAGCACGCCTCCGAGCGACAGGTTCCCGGCCGCCACCAACCGCGCGAGGTCGTCGGGAAACACCAGTTCCACGGGCCCGCCCTTGCGCAGCCTCCATCCGGGCACGGCGTCCCCACCGGCCTCCAGTAACTCGCGGGCGCGCGTCTCGGCACGTTCCCTAAAATCGTCCAGCACCTTGCAGGAAGACAGAAACAGTCCCAGCCGTGCCGGATCCTCCAACACTCCCTCAAAATCGGTGCGCGCAAGCACTCCCTGGTCTTCCTGGTTCCCCGCCGTGGCAATCTCAAGGGCCTTTGCCGCCGCCTCCACGCGGGCCTCGCAGGTTTGCGATTTTACGCACCATCCGCAGTATTCGCAGAGCTCGGGTTTGCGCTCCGGATCCACAGCGCGCACCAACACGCCGGTGACGATTTCAAACGCCTCCGCGTAGGTGAACTGGTGAGTCACCACCTGCCTTTGGTCGCAAAACAGAAGTTCGCACGTCCAGCGGCTGGCGAAGTGCATCTCCATCAGGCCAAGTGCGTAGGCCGCCATCTGTTCGCGATAGTTCCGGATCTGGCCCGTCTTCAAGTCGGCTGACATAAGCAGTCCGGGCACGATGGCATCCGCCGTGCCGATGTGTTCCATCCCCGGCGTCTCCACCCTGCACTGTTCGTCGAGGCTCAGAATCTCCTCACCGCACGACATCGAACGCAATGTCCACGCCGCCCATTGGACCGCCTGCACATCCTCCTCACCGAGTCCTTCGATCTTGGGAAGTTCCCCCGTTGAAAGCAGCTCCCGGAAACAGCTGTCCAGCAGCGTTCCACGTGCGGCAGCCGGGCCGGCCACGGGGTTGGATTCGTAGCAGGCGCATCGCGCCAACTTTGGCAGCGAGGAGTGCCTGATTGCCGCAGGAGCGCTTGCCTCTACCTGCTGGTTTTCCTTTTGTTCGTCTTTTGTTTTCATCTTCAGCTTTTCGAAATCAATTTTCACGCAACACGTTTGTGGGGTTGCACTAATAGCTACGAATTTAGTCTCCAGAAGGTTTGAAATATCTTGAGAAAAGCCCAAGCAAATCACCCCAGCACGCATTGCCTAAACACCTCGGGTGCAGCGAGGACTCGTTGGACATATGCGTCCGACAAGTTGCGGTATGTCTGCCCTTCCGAGATCTGGCCGCGCTTGAGCAGGAAGGCGGTCAATCGGAGCGGCTCGATCCCCGCCACGACCGCGTCCAGGCTGTGACCCGCCGGAGGCTTCTCCGCAGCAACGTCCCCAAGGGGCGCTGTTGTGGTTTCGGTCTCCACCGGCCCGCCTCCGCCCAACAAGGGCGCAAGCGAATCAATGTGAAACGGTGCGCGGTCGGAAATGCCGCAGCGGTTTTTGGCATCGTGCGAGGCGGAGTGTGTCGCATGGAGTACGCGTTCCCTGCCGCCCTGTGCGCGGGTGCGCCCGCCGTCCTCCACCAGGCTGACCCGGAAGTTCGCAAACAACACGGCGTCCATGGCCGTCTTGATCGGTCCCGCCACCCGGTCTGTGAGGCGCAGTTCGTATTTGTCGTAGCCATCGGGCAGGTCCGGCGGCTCGATGCGTTTGACCCGCGAATGGGCGAGAAACAGAACGTGAATGCCACAATCCACAAGCTTGTTGGCCTGGTCCACCAAGGCGTCGACCCGTTCGGACAAAAGAGCGTACCCCTTGCCGTAGCCCAGATCTCTGAGCGCCGAAACGCGTTGTTCCCTGCACAGTTTGCTCTCAAGCAGCGGCACGGCGGAGTCGATAGTGTCGAGGACCACCGTCTGGTAGCCGTGCCCTGGCTGCAGCAGAAACGCCATGGCCTTCTCCACGTCTTCCCAAGCGCGTACATCGACCCGGTCGACATCGTACTCTCCCGTGCCGCGTTCGGCATCGAGGAAGAGTGGTTTCGGGAACTGCCGGGCGAGGGTGGTTTTGCCGATGCCCTCCGGTCCGTACAGGAGGACTTTCTTGGCTTTGGGCCGTTTGCCCTTGCTGATGTTCATGCGGATCTATTTTGCGAGCTCCTTGGTTTGAAGCGCCCGGTCGAGCAACGGCAAGACACAGGGGCGCACGATCAACTGGCTTCCTTCGCCCCGCAGGGGCAGCAGGATATGCCGGTACTCCCGCCGCCAGCGGTGGGCGGTCCGGCGGCTGACTCCGTAGCGGTTTTTGATCGCCTCAATCAGGGGGATGAAATCATCGCTCATGTGTTGTGTGGGTTTGGTTTTGAGAGGGAAACTGTTCCGCCTTTCATGCGCGCGGCGCCTTGGGCTGGGCGGATTTCGCGCGGCGCCGTTTCAAATAATGTGCGAGTGCACGGGTTATGATTTTGCCGGGTGTTTCGCGCTTGAGCGCGGCGGTTTGCAAGAGAGCCGTTTTGAGACGGGAATCCATGCAGAGATTGAGGCGGGTTTTGGGGTGGGATTGATTTTTCATGGCAGTTTAGTGCGCCGCTTGGCGTACTATTTCAATCGCTGGCACCCCTGTCCTCGGATGTGCTAAGAAAAAAATTATTCCATTCGCCAGAACCGGCTCTTTGGGCGCACTAAGTACGTATGGACAAAGTTCAGACGCGTAACCGTGCCAAGTTGAACGTCTCGATTGACTCCGCCTTGAAGGAGGAGATGGTCAACCTAGCAACCAACGATGGCAGAAGTATTTCTTGGCTGATTGAAAACGCCCTAAAGGACTACCTCAAAAAGATCGGCGTCCGAGTGCCTCAACCCGGAAAGGGGACGGCCCGGCAGACGGGGGCCAACCAAACAAGGCCGCGGAAGTAGCGACCGACAGCTCTAGCGAACCTATCCTTTTTCGGCACCCTGTAACCGCTCAGGAAACAGGTCCCAAAACTCCAGCGCCATGGCCCGTGTGACGGTTGCGCCCGAGACTGTCTGCACGGCCCTGTAATGGGAGAACAGAGTGTTTTCCCCCTGACTGTGGCCCATGAGCGCCTTGAGTTGTGCCGCATTCTGGTGAGCCGCGTAGTGCATGGTTGCAAACGTATGCCTGAGCGCATCGTGCACCCAGTTTTCCGCCACGCCAGCCTCGGCTTTGAGGCGTTCCCACCGTTTGCGGTGCCCGCTGATGGTAAAGGGCGCGTCCTCTTGAACCCGGGTTGACCAGTGGCGCAACCACGCCACGGCGACAGGTGACAGCTCGATCACGCGGGTTTGCGAAGTTTTCGATGCCTTGGCAGTCACTCGGAGAGTGCCTTCCTCGAGGTGCAGCCACTCCCTTCCGGTGCGGGCGATTTCATCCGGTCGGATCCCGGCGAAGAGAGCCAGAGTCAGCCAACCTGCAAGCGCCTCATGTCTGGGGGTAAGGACGAGCTTAAGGAGTTCTCTCGCCTCGACGTATCCGAGGGAAAGGATCTCCGTTTTTTGCGTTTTAGGTATGCGAATCCGGTTGGCGGCGCCAGAGAGCGGGTTGCTGTGCAAGTGCCCTACGGACACGCACCATTCGAGAAAGGCTTTGAGGGTTACCAGTTTGTTCTGCTGGGTGGCCGGGCTGTATCCATTTCCTTGGATGAAGGGCACGACGTTCTCCCTCGACACATCCGTCACACGCGGCACCGCTGCAAAAAACACATTTAGGGTGGCGAGGCTCTGGTGAATGTACTTCTGGGTCCGGTTGAGTCGCCCAAGCTCAAGCCTGTAGGTGGACAGCAGGTCTTCGGTCGGCGGAACAGACTTCGGCTCCCGATACGTGTCAAAAAACCAGCGGAACACGTCATCCAGCGTTTTCCCTGTTCCCTCGAGCCGAAGCATCCACTTTGCGAGGCTGGGGTGCTCGGGTGGCGGGGGAATGAGGGAATTGATCCCTTCGGAAGCGACTTTCGCCCTGGCTCGGACGAGGGCACTCTGGGCGTCGGCCTTGTTTTGAAAAGTTTGCCTGACTCTCCGTCCATCGATGAGTCCGAGGTCGAGTTGGTAGACGGTGGCGCCTGAGGGATTTTTTCTGGCCCGGATCTTCACAGGAAGAAAGGTAGCACAGGGGCCCGAAAAAGTGACGGAAATGTGACGCCGAAAGCGGCACACAGGGCCATTTTGTGGCAATTCTCGACACAGCAGCCGCGCGATTTCCGAACCTCGTTGTCTCCAGAAGAACCTGTGATTGATCTACTTAAACTGGAGCCAGTGGCGGGAATTGAACCCGCGACCTACTGATTACGAATCAGTTGCTCTACCCCTGAGCTACACTGGCAAACACTTGGTGATCCCACCAATCACCGACACTCCAAG
>JBILKV010000162.1:0-9968 GCA_044376515.1 Chthoniobacteraceae bacterium
AGGTGAGTGTGCCCTTTCAGGGCGTATTCTTTTTTGGGACGGTTTTCCCATGGCGTTGCCATGGGCTGAAAGAGAAGTGCCCCTTGCGGGGCGTCAGATTTGGCGAAAATCCGCGCCGCTTCTCTCAACAAGGCGGAACGATTCAGTCACGGGGTTCCCATCGCTCATTTTCGGATGGACCGGGCAGGTGAGGGTGCCCTTGCAAAAGGCGGCATCATCAGGGGGCGCCCCTGTAGGGCTTCCGACTGTATAACGGATCGATCCCAGGGCGCTGCCATGGGCTGCGAGTCGTCTGCCCCTCTGGGGCGAATACACTCCGGTTATCATTGAGAGGTGGTATGATTTGCCCCGCGCCTCCACGGCGCCGCGTGAGATCCCGCCGCTGGGTTGAGCGCAGGTCAGATTGAGCCCACCAAACCTTGCGACGGACTCCTCAGCAGGGATCCAAAATTCCGACGGCTGCGACTCCCCGCCCCATCTGCGGATGCCCCCCGGCCGTTCCAGTCCCTAGTCCCCGCGTGGCACGGCAGCCTTGGCCGCCGACAGCTCGGTTTTGAGCGAGTTGAGGACGGTGTTCCAATCCGAGACGGCTTCGACGGCGTCGACCCGGCTCTGCGCCCAGAACAGGTCCACATCAAGGGAGCGATCAACGTCGTAGCCGCCCGAGAGCAGTTCCGGCGCGCCATAGATGGAGGCCGCACCTGCAAGCTCGACGCTGCCCTCAAGCACGAAGGTGTTGAGCTGCGGGCCCTCCTTCGAGGCGATCACCGAGAACTCGGCCTGCGCGTTGGTTGCTCCGTCGGTGACCTGCAGTTCGTCAGCGCTCCAGACCGGGGTTTCCTGCACGGACCGATCGGGCCAGATCCATGCGGAGCGACCTGCGGTAACCGCCACGACCTTGCCGGCTTCCAGCACCTGTTTGCGCTCCAACAGCCAGAAGCCGTTCAACGCAGCGTTCGCGCCGGTGGAACCCGCGACGGACACATCGAATACCCACCAGGGAGCGAAGTCAGCGGCGGCAAGCGTCCCCTCGGCGCCCGTCGCACCCGTGAGGGTCGAAGGCGTTGCACCCACAGCCTGCACGAGCTTTGCGGAGGTCTCCACAAACACAGTGGGGTCGGCAGCGTCGGAAACCCGCACCGTGTAGGTGCCGAAGTCCGTGGTTGTGACCGAGGCGATGCGAAGCACTTCGCCCGTGACGCCGGGGAGCTTCGTGTTACCGCGGGACCACTCGTAGACAAGTTGCTTGTCTGCGGCATACTTGACCGCGACGGCAAAAGCCACCTTCGCGCCAACCGGAACGGTCTGGTTGGCGAGTGAGGCCCGAAGTTGCGGCGCAACGCTGAGGGCCAGCACGCCCTGGCCGCCCACCGGTTGCTGCACGCCGTCGGAGAGTTCCACCGAGTAGATCCCGACGTCAGTGGTGGAGACCGGGTTGATGATCAACTGGGCTTTGGATTCGCCGGCGATTGCGACGCGCGAGGCGCCCGCGCCGCGGTACCACTGGTACGTCAGGGAGCGCCCGGTCTTCACGCCGCGCGGGGCGGCGAGCAGGCTCACGCCCTGACCGGAGACGACCCGCCCGGGGATCTGCACCGACACGGCGAGGATTTCCTCCACCGACAACCGGGCCGGCTCGCTCATGACGCCACCGGCGGCATTGGAGACCTCCGCCTGGTAGTTGCCGGCATCCGCAAGGGTGAGCGAACCGATACGCAGCACCGCCTGGTCCGCACCCGGCAAGGCCAACCCGTCCTTGAACCAGCGGTACTTGATGGTCCCACCACCCTTGGCCACCACGGAAAATTCAGCGGGAGCGCCCTCGATTCCGGCGAAGTCCTTCGGGCCGCGGTCGATGTCGACCTTGGTCACCACCGTCAGCGGCATCCAGTTGCTGAGCACCATGGCATCGGCGGTGGCAACCTCCACCTGGTACTCGCCGGTGTCGGAGATCTTGGCTGACTTGAGCAGCAGGACAGCGGCAGCGCTGCCGGAGACATCGGCAGAATCCACCACTACGGAGGAGTCGGCGGTGGGCGAGGAGCGGAAGCGCCACTTGTAGGTGGGCTGCTTGGAGCTAACCGCGATGGCCTCCAACCGCAGGCCGTCGCCCACGGCTCCCCCCGCCGGCACGGAGAAGGATGCGAGATACGGGTCGACCACCAAGGTCACCGGAGTGCTGTAGACGAAATTGGCTTCATTGGAGATGACCACATCGTAAACACCCGCGGAGTTGTTGGTTGCAGTACCCAGGTTGAAGGTATTGCCAGTCCCGGAACCCAGCGTGACTCCGTCCTTACGCCACAGGTAGGTCAATGCACCGCTGCCCTCGGCCTGAATGGAGAGGCTGAGTTGGGGCGGGTTGGCCTGGCCGGGTGCGGCCGGGAGGGCCACGCCGTTGGTCAGTCCGTTGACCCGCAACTCTTCGGTGATCTTGAGGTCGCCGACCGCGGCGATGACGAGTCTCGCGGGGGCGCTGGCAGCCGAGGCAAAGGAGTTGGACGCGACGGCCTGGAAGACGGCGCCATTGAGTTCGCTCGTGGAATCAAGCGAGGTGAACGCCAGAAGCGGACCGGTGGCAGGGCGCGTGGTGCCCGGCACGAAGAACGGGTCAAACCGCAGCGTGCCGCCCGAGAGCGTGCCCCTGAACCACTGGTAGGAGACGTCATCGCCCTCGGCGTCGACGCGGAAGCTGGCGGAGCTGCCGTGAACGACGGTGAGCGAAACCGGATCGCGCGTGATCCGGGGCTTGAGTCTCACCGAGACATTGACCGGGGTGCTCGCCGTCACTCCATAAGCGTTGGAGACGAGGAGTTCATAGCGGCCAGCGTCCTCCCTTCCGATGTTGGGAATTTCCAGGGTCAGGACAGACGGCACCACCACGGTCTGACCGAAGGTCGGACGCGCCTGAGTGGTGGGCAGTTGGACGCCGTTCTTCCGCCAGGAATAGCTGACCGGAACGGTCGAATCAGAGCGAATGGTGCCGCTCAGGATGATGGCACCGCCCTCGTTGGCCACGGCCAACGCATTGGATGCGGATGCTCCCGCCCCGGAGACGGTGAGCTCCGGCGAAACAAACTGAGGCGGAGCGTACACCGTGAGCCGGCCCAGCAGGTACGGTTCGGAGGGCTTGAGCTTGGAGGCACCCGCGACTGAGAACGCGTTGCTGAGGGTCACCCCGTAGAGCCCGCCCATGTCAGCCGTCACCGGGCCGGTTTGAAACACTGCGGACTGCGCGGAAGCGCCTGTCAACGGGGTCCAAGGCTGGGTGAGGTCACGGCGGTAATGCCACTGGAAGCCGGGGCTGAACCCTGTGGCCGCCGCGGTGAATGCAGTGCGCTCGCCCACGACCAGCGCCATGGTCTGGACCTTGAGGCCCGTGGGGAAGCCGACCGGGTCATTGACCACCAGCCGCACGGGAGCGCTTTCGACAAAGCCGCCGACCTTGCCCGAGATCCGCACCTTGTAATTGGCATCGTTGGCTTCCGTCACGGACCGCACGACCAAGGTCGCCTCATTCTGCCCTTCCAAGACCTTCCAACCGCGGGTGCGGTTGTCTTGGACATACCACTGGAACGGTTTGCTTTCGAGCAGTGCGCCGGTCCAGGAGGCCGTCAGGGTGACGTCCCCGCCCGGGTTCACGGCGGCCGGGCTGACCGACACGCCCGTGGCCACCACAGGCCTGAGGACGGTCACCCTGGCGATTTCGGAGCTGATGGTGGCCGCAGCGTTGCGCACCTCCAGCCGGTAGTCTCCATCGTCGGCATTGGTGACCCGCTCGACCCGGGTGGTGCTGGTGGTGGCACCCGGCATCTGGAGCCATTCGGAAGTCCCTGTCGGACGGAAGAACCACTGGAAGCGGGTGTCACCGGTAACAACGACTCCGGCGCTGAGGATCGCGGTTTCGCCCGGGAGCCTGACCTGCGACTCGGGTTGTTGCTTGGTGCCTGGGGTTGGTCCGTCGAGGAAGACGGGCGCGGCGATGACCACCACCTTCCAAGGGATGATGTCGAGCATCTTGGTTCCGTCGGCGAGCGAGATGCTTGTGATGTATTCGGCGGCGTCCGCTGGCGAGACATTGCGCAGCACAAGCGTCGGACCATCCACGCCTCTGGAGGTGGCCGTGATGGGTTTGCCATCGAGGCGGCGCCATGCGTAACGGAAGCCGTCACCGATGGCGTAGGAACGCAACGTCACGGTTTCGCCCTCGTTGGCAAAGAGGGTCTGCTGGGCCTTGCGCTGCGCGATGTCCTCCTCGGTTTTGGGAAGCCCGATTGGATCGGCTTCGTTGACGAACACCAATGCCGGGAGGCTCATGGTCGCGGCGGCGACGTCGGAGACAACCACGTAGTAGTAGCCGGTGTCCTTGGAGGCGAGATTTGCGAGGGTGAGACTACTGGAAGTTCCTCCCGTGACTGGGGTTCCCTCCTTCATTCCATCCGTGAAGAACCAGGAGTAGGTCAAACCGTCGGCCACCGGCGGTTTCATCTCAACCCTGAGGGTGACGGTCTGGCCAACCCGCGAAGCGACCGCCTCGGGTTGCGTCAGGATTTCCGGACCGGCGTCGACTTTCTTGAGCAGGAAGTCGGTCACGGTCACCGGTGTGCCTCCGAGGGGACCGGTGATGCTGACCTGGTACTTCACGAAGTCTTCCTCTTTGGCGGAATCTATCCGGAGTGTATCGCCTGTGACATCCAAGGGTTCGAAGCCCGAGGCGGTTTCACGGCTCCAGAGGTACTGCAGGGGGCCGGTTCCGGCGGCCAGCACCCGGAAGGAGGCGCGCCCGCCGAGTTTAGCGCTTTGACTGGAGGGCACTGCGAGGATGCTCACCTTCTCAATGACCTGCACACTCGCCTTGCGGGAGAAGACCCGCCCGATTTCAACGGCCTCAGAGGCATCCAGGTAGTTCTTGACCTCCACGTCGAAGAGGCCGGTGTCAAATACGCTCAGGTTGGCGCGGGAGAGTTGCGGCTTGGTTTCGCCCACCAGCGGCACGCCGTTCCGGCGCCACTGGTATTTCAGCACGCCATCGCCCCCGGCGGTGACCGACAGATTGAGGGTGCCGCCCTGGGCCACCCTGAGATCCCCTGGTTCGCTTGCGATGAAGGCCGGAGTGCTCACTGCGAGCTTGGAAACCACAGAGAGAACGCCGGCAGGGTCCACGATGTTGGCAACCCGGACCTGGTAGTCACCCGAATCCGTGGCCGATACGCCGCTGATGCGCAGGACCGGATTGGTGCCACCGGGGATCGGCGCCCCGTTGCGCAACCACTGGTAGATGAAGGGTCCGGTTCCGGTTGCCTCGACGCGGAACTCCACGGTGGCGCCGGGGGTGACGGTTTGCAGCGTGGCTTCTTTCGGCGAAACGATCGTGACAGGTTTGTTGACGGTGACGCGTGCGAGTGAGCTGGAAATGCGACCCGTCGGGCCCGTGACAACGACCATGTAAACCCCTTCGTCGGTGACGGCGGCGCGGTCGACCCGGAAGGTTCGGCCCGTCATGCCCACAATCACCTGCGAGGAACGGCCAACGCCCTTGATCCACTGGTAGGTCACACCGTCGGTCCAGGTTGTTGCCACGGAGAGTTCGATGGGCTGGCCCGGGTTGACCGTCAGCCTGGACTGGGGTTGGGTGACGATCCGCAGCGAATCCCGCACCCGGAGTTGGAGCGTCCCGCTCGTGGCGCGCTCGCTTCCATTGGAGACGACCACGTCGTAGAGGCCCGCGTGCCTGACTTGCACCGCTGGAACGTCGAACTGCTGGCGGACGGCCCCGAAGATGTTCACTCCGTTGAAGCGCCACTGGTAGCGGTAGGCCCCCGTGAGGTCGGAGGTCGGCTTGGCCAGAATCGTGAAACGGTCGCGCGCCCTGAGGCTGACCACACTCGCCTTCGGTTCGAGGGCGACCTGAATGGGCAGGGCGACGTTCAGGGTCGCCAGAGCCGTGCGCCCCACATCGGAGTTGTCATCCTTGGCGAACAGTTCGTAGGTGCCAGAGTCGGCAACCGTGGCAGAGTCAATCGTGAGGACCCCAGTATCCGCGTTGAAGCTTCGGCCGGGACCCGAGACGAGAAGGCGGCTGCCGTCGGGCTGCACCTTGGACCAGCTCACCTTCAGGTTGGCCCCGCCCGAGACCACCGGCACCAAAAGCGCGCGCTGTCCGGGACGCACGGTCAGCGGAGCCATCGGTGCGATCGTCGGGGGAGCGAGGACCTTGAGCAGAGTCGCGGCCGAAATCACCCGGCCTTTTTCCTCGCCCTTGACCATCGCGCTGATGACCGCGTCATAGGAACCCGCGTCCGGATCGGTAATTTTGTCAATGGTGTAGGAAGAGGCGTTGGCGCCGGGGATGGCCACGCCGTTGCGCCGCCACTGGAAGTTGATGACGTAATCGTCACTCTGCTCCACATCCTGCCGGAACACGATGGATTCGCCGACCTTGCGGACTTCTACTCCGTCCTCGGGGGCCTGCGCTGCGAGGCCGGATCCGTCTGGGGCCGCGGCCGCCTTCTTGGAGAGCGAAAGCGGGGAGAGCGTCCGCAGCTCCACCCCCTGCGTCGTGACCACTCCGTAGGGGTTGCTCACCCGCACAGTGAAGGTCCGCACACCGGTGACTCTCGCAACGTTCTTGACCACCAGCGAGGCGGTTCTGGTGCCTTCCCATACATTGGCAGAAGACACCCCCGGGGCAGAATCCGAAAGGGCGACGCCGTTGAGGAACCACTGGAACTGGAGCGCCGAGGCACTCCGGACAGTCGCCGTAAACCGCGCGGCGTCCCCGGCGTTGACCACCTGCCGTTCGGGAGCCGCCTCGATGACCGGCCGCCCGTGAACGGTCAAGAGCGCCGGCAGACTCGCCAGCGTGCTGGCCGCTCCCGCAACAACCACATCGTAGGCGCCGGCCGACCCGACGTCTCTGGCGTCTCCGAGGTCGGCCACTGCGATCTTGAGCGTGGCGGAACGGGTACCGGAGATTCCCTTTGCAGGGTTGTCCTGTAGTTCAACGCCATCCTTGCGCCACTGGTAGGCCAGGGCGAACTCGCCATCAAGGGGCGTGCCGGTGGCGGCAACGCTGAAGGAGACCGGATCGCCCGCCTTGACCGTTGCGGCAACGGGCTGGGAGGTAATGCTCACTGGGTTCGGCAGGAGCGCTTCCACGGTGACGCTTTGCTGGGTGCCGGCGGCGTTGGAGACAGTCACTTCGTAGCTGCCCGCATCCAGCAGGCTGGCACTGGCCCCCGAGAAACTCGCCTCGGTGGCGCCCGAAATATCGGTGCCGTCCTTGCGCCACTGGTAGGTGAGGGGTTCGTCTCCCGAGGCTTTCACCATGATGGTGAAGGGTTTGTTCAGGGTGAGGGCTGTGCGGCGGGGCTGCTGTTCAATGACCGCAGGCAGGCGCACCTTCAGGGTCGCCGGTGCGCTTAGGGAAGTCCCCAGCGAATGGTTGACCAGCACGTCATAGCGCCCCTCCCGGGCCGCCTTGTCTGCAACCGGGGTGGCGGTGGGATCGGCCACCAACCGAAGCACGGCGGAGTTGGCGCCGGAGATCGGCACCCCGTCCCTGCGCCACTGGTAGGACAACTCCGCGCCCTTCGCCACCACTGAGAAGACCGCGACGTCTCCCGGGTTGACGACGACCAGAGGTGCGGGCTGGCCCTTGGGATCGATCACGTCCAAATCACGGACGGCGACCGCCGCCTCGCGGGAGTAAACGCTGCCCCTGGCGTTCTGAACGAGCACCCTGTAAAGACCCGCGTCCGTCGGACGCGCGGGGCTGAGGGAGAGCTGCGAGTCGGAAGCACCTGCAATCGCGGTCCAGCGCCCGGCCCTTTGGCGTTCCCACTGGTAGGTAAGCGTACCGGCCTCAATGGCCTGCGCCTGGAGCAGTGCCGTGCCACCCGCGGTGATCGAGACATCCTGCGGTTGGCCGCCAGCGGTGAGCTGAGGCAGGGGCAGCAGGCGCACGCCCACGGAGGCACTCCGGGCCGAGCCCAGGTTGATCGTGCCGTTCCTGCCTGAAACGGCCACCGAGAAGAAGCGAACCTGATCGGTCACGTTGGACACCGTAAGAGTATCTCCCGTGGCCCCCTGAACCAAGGCGTCGCCCTCGAACCACTGGTAGCTGAGGTCGCCATCGCCGCCGGCTCGAACCGCAAGCCGCGCGGTTCCGGTGTTGGTGTCGTCGGGAAGCACCTGCAACTGAGGTGCGGGCGGCTCGACGATCGCGGCGGGTGCAAGAACCTTGAGGTTCGCCGTCTGACTCGAGACAGAGACCGCGCCGCTGCTGACCTGGACATCGTAAACACCAGCGTCGGAGAGCTTCGCGGGCCTGAGCACGAGTGTTGGCGAGTTGGCCCCGGGGACGTTGACTCCGTTGCGGCGCCACTGGTAGCGAAGCAGCGCACCCTGGGCCTTGGCCTCGAGTGTCGCGAGGGTCCCGGCGACGGTTGTCACGGATTTGGGGAATTCCGGATCGAGCTTGAGCGAGTCGTTGAGTCCGATCACCGCGGCATTGGACGTGACCTTCTTCACTGAATTGGTCACCACCACGTCGTACTCGCCCTCGGTTTCGTCGCTCAGTCCCTGAATCGTGAATTCCGCGGAGGTGGCGCCGCGAATCGGAACCGTGTCCTTGCGCCACTGGTAGGAAAGCGGCGCGAGACCGGTCGCCTGCACCAGGAGCTTGACGACCGTGCCCGAGTTGGCCGTGCGCCCGAGCGGATGCAGCGTGATGGCAGGCGGCGCCTTGACCGTGAGGAGTTGGGCCGGGCTGGTCTCGGCGTTGACTGCGTTGGCAACCCTCACCGAGTAGGCACCCGTGGCCGTGGCCTCGGTACGGAGCGGGTAGGTCTGAGCGGTGCCGTTCTGGAGGATGGCCACGCCGTCCTTGAACCACTGGTAGGTGAAGGGTCCGGTCCCCTTGGAGGAGGCGCTCAGAGGAATGAGCTGATCGAAATCAAGCAGGCCGGCCCCCGGCGTAAACTGTACTTCCGAGACGGGTTCACGAACCGAGAGCAGGACCTCTCCGCTGGTTCTGGAGCTGAGCACCCTGCCGTTGAGCGGGTCGGAGTTGAAGACGCGCACTGAGAGCCTGTCTCCCGAATCCGAGGGCCGGACCACCGGCAGCGTGTAGGTCGCACCGGTCGCCCCCGGGACTGGCAGGCCGTTGCGCAGCCACTGGTACTTGAGCGCGCTTCCGGTGGCCGTCACGGAGAGGGGCACCTTGGTCTGGTCCGGATTGAGGACCACGGTGCCCTGCGGGCCGGATTGAATCTCAACGGCCTGCAACACCCTGAGGGCGGCGCTGCTGGAGACGGTGCTGAAGGCGTTGGCCGCCTCAACGGAGTACTCGCCCGCGTCGGAGAGTTTCACTGCGTTGAGGGAGAAAATCCGGCCGGACTGGCCTTCAAGGACGGTGTCGCCTCGCTTCCACTTGAACACCAAAGACTTCCCGGCTGCGGAGAAGCTCGACCAGCGGAGTTCCTGTCCTTCCAGCAGGGTCAGCGGGGTAAGCTCGCTCTCAATGGAAGCGGGTTGCTCCGAGAGGGAAACGCGCTTGGCCCCCGAGATTCTGGAACCGACCTTGTTCGAAACCACCACGTCGTAGTCGCCTTCGACTGCGGCGTTCGACGCCACGAAGCTCAGGGAAGAGTCGTTGCCAGAGGTGACAATCCGGACTCCGAGCGGATCCAGCGGCGTTCCGTTGCGGCGCCAGGCGAAGTTGAGGCCCGATTGCGATTGCGCCGTGATGCGGAGTGTCACCGTACCTCCCGGAACGACCGGCAGCGGCCCCTCGGAGAGCAACTCCCCGACCTGCGGAAGCTGTCTGGCAGAAAGCAACGCGGGGGCAACCTCGGTGGACACCGTCGCAGTTGCCGGGTCAAAGCGGCCCGAGAACTGGGCTCGGTTGGAGACCCGCACGGCAAAGGCAGCCGGGGTGGAGCTGTTTTGATCCAGATCGGACGCCG
>JBILKV010000041.1:0-27422 GCA_044376515.1 Chthoniobacteraceae bacterium
GGACCGCTCCGCAAGCTTCAGTCCCGCTCCGCACGCGACCCGCCAAGTCCAGTGCCGGCGTTGGCTCTAGGTGTCTCCTCTTCCCCACTCCCCACAGGCTGGAATGAGCCCGCGCATGACATCGGCACCTGTCCTGCCGCCGTGCCAACCGGGAAGCGCTTCGGTTTCGGGTTGATGTGCATTTCCTGCGCGCCAACGGCACCCACGTCGGCTAAGTCATACGTCCGTGAAGATCCATCCCCTCCAACTTGCGGCGTCCCTTTGCGCCCTCGCCCCCAGTTTTTTGTGCGCCCAAACCGCCGAATCTCCGCCCCCGACGCCGCCCGCACCTGCGACGACCACTGCGACGACCACAGCGCCGGTTCCGCCTGCCCTCCCGCCCATTTCCGCCGCCCCTAACAACCACGTCCGCGTTCTCAAGGAGGCGCTCCAGAAGGAGTTCCTGATCTCGGCCTCGGTAATTCCTCAAATCGTTGCCCCGACCAGCACCGCTCTGGCCGGGAAGATCGTCAGATTCGAGGTGTTTCACGACGGGGTCGACCTCTATGAATCCACCGAAGGCATGGTCGTCACCAAGGAACTGCCCTCCAGACGACTGCTCACCACCTTCCCGATCGTGGCTCAGGACGACAAAACCGTCACTATCGACTTCAACGCCGGAATGCGTCGCGTTTTCAACGACCTGTGGTACGCGACCAGCCAAGCAGGCGCCCATTCCGGCATCGCCCAGGCCCGGTCGCTGGAAATCCCTCAGGGACGCGTATTCGAAGTCAGTTCCGACGGCGAAATCCTCACCATCCGCCAGAGCGCTCAGGTGCGGGACCGCCAGTTCGATCCCAACCGCGAGGACCGCTACGAGATCCGCTATTTCATCGCCCCCTACCGGGCGGGCGACTTCACCACCAAGGAGCACGCCCCAGGCGTGGGCCGCTACGTGCGCTTTTTTGAACTGCAACCCCATATCGAACCGACCACCGGGCGCACCGCGAGCAGGATCGCCCTTTTTGACATCCGAAAGCCAGTCGTGATCCACTACTCGGCCAACACGCCGCCCGAGTACGAGGGGGCGGTCCGCGACGGCATCCTTTACTGGAACAGGGCGTTCGGCCGCGAGGTGCTCAAGGCACAGAAGGCGCCCGAGGGCGTCACCGCGCCGGACGCCCGCCTCAACCTGATCCAATGGGTACCTTGGGACTCAGCCGGTTTCGCCTATGCGGATGTGATCGTTGATCCCCGATCCGGTGCGTCCCAACGCAGCCAGACCTATCTGACCAGCACCTTCGCCATCAACGGCCGCTCGCGTGCCCGCGCCCTGCTGCGCCTGCTGCGCGCCGCGGCCGCGCAGCCGCGCCCAGCCCCTCCCAAACCCGCAATCGGAGACGTTCCGCCCCCTTCTCTGGACGCTCCGGAGGCCCCCGGTTCCACTTTCTTCGCGAACGCGCGCGCCTGTCAGACCGACCCCGTCGAGTTTGCCGAAAACTTTTCCGCGGGACTGGAGGTGGCCCTGGCGGATCCCAAGCTTGACGACGCAGCCGCCAAGCGGCTTGCAGGCGATTACCTGCGCGAGGTGGTCGCCCATGAAGTCGGCCACATGCTGGGCCTCCGCCACAACTTCGCGGGAAGCCTTAGCAACACCCTCTCCCACAAGGAACTTGCCGACTGGTTCAAGTCCTACCTGGCCGACGACCAAACCAAGCTCTTCGCCGACAGGATTCCCTCCTCCTCGGTCATGGACTACATCGATATGCGCGCCTCCGTGTACGCAGGCTGGAAAATCCGCAAGACCTCCGAAGTTCTGCCCTACGACCTTGCCGCAATCCGCTGGGGCTACGCCAATTCCACAGAGGTCGCCGACAAGCGCATGCTTTTTGGCACCGATCAGGACGTCGAAAAGTACGGGGATGTGGACCGCTTCGACTCCGGCGCCGAACCCGTCGTGTCCGCGTACGCCTCCATCGGGGAAGAGCTCAAAACCCTGCCCAACAGCCTGCTTGAGCAGTTCATCGCTGCAAAGGCACCCCGGGACCCGCGGGACAAGCGGCCTCTCGACCAACTCAACCTCGATCCCGAACGCTCCCTCACCCGGCTTTCAGATGCCTATGGCAGGCTGCTTTCCTGGTTTCGGGCCGGCCGCCGTTCCCTCAAAGTCGAACAGGGGTTCCCGTTCGTCGGCCCACTCAACCAAAAAGAGGTACTCCGGAAATACCTCGCCGCTCTCAACGCCCAGATCGACAAGCTTGGGGGCGTCGACCGCGCGCTCTTCGCCTACCTCCCGGTCGAACTGAAACTCGAACTCAAGGGCGAGCCCTCCGGCGTTGACGCCATCGAAAAGTTTGACGCCAAAAAACTCACCGACCGCCTCGCCCGCCTGCTCGAAAGCCCCGACTACACCAACTTCACCGGGCTCGATGACAAACCTGCCTCCTTCTCCAAGGAAGACAAGGAACTCATTATGCGCCAAGGCAGGGCGTTCTTCGAAGAGCTTGAAAAAGGGGTCCTCAAGCGGTTCTGCCAGAAACTGGAGACCGCCAAGCGCGACCTTGGCGTTCAGGCACTTGAGGAAGTGGCCGAAGATGATGTGGTTGCAAAACTGGAACGCCGGATCATTGACCTCTCGAGGGAGGTGGTCCTTGCCCGCAACGAAGACCACCGCCACAAGGGCAAGGTGGACAAGGCCACCGTCGAAGTCGCTGATTTCCGCTTTGATCTGGAGACCCGTGCCGCCGCCGCGCGCATGCTCTCCGATGGCTCCGGGTCCTTCCGCAACTGGTGTTCCGAACCACGCACTGACATTGCCAAGCTGTTGAAGGAAAACGTGGACTCCGCGTTGAACGTCCAAAATTTCCGCGAATTCAAGGAATCCTCCCTTTCCCGGACGCTGCGCGACTGGTACCTCAACCAGCAAACCATCCTCACGCTGCTCAACGCCCGCGGTGGCCCGCTTCCCCCGCCCAGCGCGCCGCGCCCCTCCACAGCCCAAGCAGAACCTCCGAAATAAAATATCAGAGGTGTTCCCTGAGCAGGCATTACCCGAAAAGCGCGACGGCACTGCACCCCGGAATTCCTTTATGCAAGGCCCCACTTGCTGACAAGGTTGAGGGATGTTTCAACCCCTCCGCATTGCCGCTTTGTTTGGTGCCTCCGGCGTGGTGCTCGGCGCCTTCGGCGCGCACGGACTCACAGCAGTGCTCGCGGCCAACCAGTCCGTGGAGATCTGGCATACCGCTTCCTTATACCACATGCTTCACGCCGTCGTGTTGCTTTGGGCGAACAACAGGAGCCTCGCGTTCCGGCTTTTTGCCGCGGGAATCGTCGTGTTCAGCGGCTCACTTTATGTGCTGGCTCTAAGCGGTGTAAAATGGTGGGGCGCAATCACGCCCGTCGGCGGTCTCCTGCTCATCGCCGGTTGGCTTGCGCTTTGGCGCCGGCAAAACTGATCCACCCGGGGGCGGAACAACCGCGCGGCGCAGAGGCTGTCTCCCGTCCCACCCTCCTTTAAGCTTCTCTGCCTCCGACTTTCGGGTGAGGCTCGCCGCCCTATTCAACCCAGCCCAAAGCTCATCTCTCTCTCGTCATGCTCTCCGCAGGTATCGTCGGTCTTCCGAATGTCGGCAAATCCACCCTGTTCAACGCAGTCACCCGGACGCGCAAAGCTCAGGCCGCCAACTATCCCTTTTGCACGATCGACCCCAATGTCGGCGTGGTCACCGTCCCGGATCCGCGCCTCGAGGTGCTCTCGAAAATTTCCGGTTCCAAGAAAATCGTCCCTGCCGCCATCGAATTTGTGGACATCGCCGGGCTCGTCAAGGGCGCCAGTGCTGGGGAGGGCCTCGGGAACCAGTTCCTGAGCCACATCCGCGAAGTCCATGCGATTGTTCAGGTGGTGCGCTGTTTCGAGGACGACGACATCCACCATGTCAGCGGCACCGTGGACCCCGTCCGCGACATCGAGGTGATCAACACGGAACTGGTGCTCGCGGACTACGCCTCCCTCGCCAAGCGCATGGAGCGTCTGGGCAAGGCGATCCGCGTCGGAGACAAAGCGGCCAAGGCCGAGGCTGCGGTCATCGAAAAACTGCTTCCCCATCTCGACTCGGGGAAACCCGCCCTCACCGCCACCCTTTCCGACGACGAAAAGCGGGTGGCCAAGGAGTTTTTCCTCCTCACCAACAAGCCCACCATTTTTGCGTGCAACGTGTCGGAGGCGGACCTTGCTGCGGTTTCGGCGATGCTGGAGGCGGGAGACAACACCCCCACCCCGACACTGCCTGCGGCCATCCACGTGCAGGCGGTTCAAAAGTACGCGGCTTCTCATTTCGCAACGGGTGCAGTGGTCATCAGCGCCCAGATTGAAAGCGAACTGGTCGACCTTCCGGAGACCGAGGCGCAGGAGTACCTCACGGGCCTCGGCGTCAAGAGCAGCGGGGTGGGCTCCCTGATCCGCGCGGTCTACCACCTGCTGGGCCTGCGCACCTACCTGACCACCGGCGAGCAGGAAACACGGGCTTGGACCATCCGTACAGGCGACCGCGCTCCCGCAGCCGCCGGCGTGATTCACTCCGATTTTGAGCGCGGCTTCATCGCCGCCGAAGTGACCGCCTACGAGGATCTCGTCACACTCGGCTCCTTTGCCAAGGCCCGGGAAGCCGGAAAGCTTCGCATCGAAGGCAAAGAATACGTCGTGCAGGACGGGGACGTGGTGGAGTTCCGTTTCAACGTCTGACTGGAGGCGGCTCCCAGTCTGGCGCCCAGCCGAGATCTGGAAGAGGGAGAACCAGGCCTTGCGCGCGCTGCAGGGGAGATTGCCCGTTGTCAGAGGGCTGGACCTCAGCCATGTTGAGGTACACAACCATGCACCTCCGCAGCATCCCGCCCCTCCTCCTGCTCGGCGTCTCCGCTTTTGCAATCCTCACGGTCATCCCCCCCGCGAGGGGTGCGGAGCCTTCTCCGATCCGAAAAAGCCTCGCCCGGATCTCCAACACGGCCCAGGAACCCAACTACAAGCAGCCGTGGCTTCCGGGCTTCACGGGGAGCAGTTCGGGCACCGGCTGGGTGGTCTCCAAGGACCGCGTTCTGACCAACGCACACGTGGTCTCCAACGCACGCTTTCTGACACTCGAGAAGGAGAACGACCCCAAAAAGTACATCGCAAAGGTCGAGCACGCCGCCCATGACTGCGACCTCGCCGTGCTCAAGGTGGAGGATCCGTCTTTCTTCAACGGAACGGTTCCGCTCGAACTGGGGTCCATCCCGGAGATCGAAACCGAGGTGTCGGTCTACGGCTATCCCATCGGCGGCGAACGCCTTTCGGTGACCCGCGGGGTCGTCTCCCGGATTGATTTCCGGCCGTACGCCCACTCTGGTATCGACTCGCACCTCACCATCCAGATCGATGCTGCCATCAACCCGGGCAACAGCGGAGGTCCCGTCCTTCAGAAAGGAAAGGTGGTGGGCGTGGCCTTTCAGGGCTTCAGCGGCGACGTGGCCCAGAACGTCGGCTACATGATCCCTACGCCGGTGATCCGCCGTTTCCTCGATGACATCAAAGACGGCAGGTACGACCGCTACATGGACCTGTCCGTCTCGCTTTTCAACACGCTCAACCCTGCGATGCGCAGGGGTCTGGGACTTGCCGACGACGACCGCGGCGTCCTCGTTTCCAGCGTCGCCTCGGCGGGGGTGTGCCACGGCTACGTCAAGCCGGGGGACGTGATCCTAGCAATCGATTCCCTGCCTGTGGCCAGCGACGGCACCGTCGAACTCGAAGGCGAGCGGGTCCAGATGGCCGAGGTTGCCGAACGCAAGTTCAAGGGCGAATCGATCCGTCTCGCCCTGTGGCGCAACAAAACCCAGACCGAGGTGACCGTGCCCCTGACCCACGCCTGGCCTTTCACGATGCAATCCAACCAGTTCGACGTGCTTCCCTCCTACGTTCTTTACGGCGGCCTTCTCTTCCAGCCGCTTTCCCGCAATTTGCTGGGTTCCGTTCAGTTCCAAAACCCGCGTCTCACCTACCTGTTTGAGGCGTTTGTCCCGCGGGAACTCTACAAGGACCATCCGGAAGTCATCGTCCTCAGCGCGATTCTGGCGGATCCGATCAATACCTACCTCACTGAATTCAAGGACGGCGTGCTTGAAGAGGTGGACGGCACACGCGTCAGAACCCTTTCTGATGTGGCCGCGGCGTTTGAAAAGCCCGCGGATTTCCACGTGCTGAAATTCATGGGTAACGGTCGTCCCCTGGTGCTCGAGCGTTCCGTCGTCGACTCGGCCCGCGAACGGATCCGCGCCCGTTACGGGGTGAGACAGGAACAGTTTTTGGATACCGCAGCCCGCTAACCCGCCACCCCCTCCGCCATGAGTCCCTTCCTCCTCCTCGCACCCCTCGCGCTGGCCGTTTTTTCCGCAGGCACATCCGTCGCCTCCGCTGCCGCCCTGGAACGCGCCCCGACAGCCGCCGCCCCAAAAAACGGTGCGTCCCTCGCGGACGCCCCAGCTGCCAACCAGACGGTCGCTGCGGCAGCCAAAAATCTGGTGGACCCCCGGAAACACATCGTCCGTGTCGGCGTGACCTCGCAGGCGTACGACTTCTCGCGCCCCTGGTCGAAACGTGCGCCGGCCAATCGGCGCGCAATCGGAGCGGTTCTGGCCGGAGGCCGCGTATTGGTCACCGCCGAGTGCGTTGCCAACGCCACCTACATCGAACTCGAAAGCCCCGATGGCGAACGCAAGCAAGCCGCCTCGGTTGAGTACGTCGATTACGAGGCCGACCTCGCCCTGCTCAAAGCCGACTCCCCCGGCTTTCTGGAGGGCCAACAAACCATTGCTCTTGAAGCGGTACGGATCGGAGATGCGCTCACCGTCGTCCAACTCGAAGCCAACGGGCAGGTCCAGTCCTCCGCTGGAAAAGTCACCACTGCGGAGGTCACCCGCTATCCCATCGACGACTCCTCCTTCCTAATCTGCCGCCTCTCGGTTCCGCTTCAGATGCGCGACTCGATGCTGTCCCTGCCCGTCCTCAAAGAGGGGAAGCTCGCAGGGCTCATGCTCCGGTACGACGCGCAGTCCAGCTTGCTGGATTTCATCCCGGCGATTGTCGTAGAACACTTCCTCAAAGACGCCCAAAAAGCTCCGTACGAAGGCTTTCCCAGAATGGGATGCAGTTTCTCGCCGACACGTGACCCGCAATTGCGCCGCTATCTCGGACTCAATGGAAACAACGGCGGCGTGCTGATCTCCCAAATTCTGCGGGGAGGGCCCGCGGAAAAAGCCGGCCTTCTCAAAGGCGACGTGCTCCTGGACATCGCCGGCCATCCGATTGATTCCGACGGCAACTACAGCGACGCGGACTACGGCCGGATTTCCCTGGGCCACCTTGTGAGCACCCGGCACTTCGAAGGACAGAAAGTGAAGGTCAAAATCTGGCGAGAAGGCAAAGCGCTGGACATCGAGGTCCCCGTTGCGAGGCGCAAGCCAAACCAGTATCTGAGCGAGCCCTACATGATCGACCGTGCGCCTCCCTACTTCGTCCTGGGCGGGTTGGTACTGCAGGAGCTGTCGCGCCAGTTCCTCAAGGAATTCGGCGCAGACTGGAGCCGAAAGGCGCCCCTCGAGTTGGTCCAACTGGATCGCATCCAGTCGGAACTACCCGATGCGGGAATCAAACGGGCCGTGGTGCTCACACGCGTGCTGCCCTCAGATGTGACCGTGGGTTACGAGGAGATCCGTAATGTTCAAGTCACCGCAATCAACGGCATGCCGCTGACCTGTCTGGCGGATGTTCCCAAGGCAATGGCGGTGGCGGCCGAGGGCCTGCACAGGATCGAACTCAAGGGGGATCCCACCCTGATTTTTTTGGACGCAAAAGCAGTCGAATCCAGTGGCTCAATCCTGCAGCGCGCCTACGGTCTGCCTGCGCTCAGCCGTCTAGAGTAAGGCGAACGGTCGGGCGGCTCCCAAAAAACCCGGGCCCCATCCGATCCAAAACTCATCGCGAACAGTCGCCCCCCTGCCGGACTGCCCGCGTCCCCAAAAAAGCAAATTTCCCGCGGCTCAGCACGAGAGCCGTCTGGTTCCCTCCACGCCGGCGTTCGAATTAGAGTCCCAGTTTCGCCTTGAGTGCGCAATGTCCGGGTGCATCCACGTTGCAGGAAAGGTTGCGCAGGGAGAGTTCGCCCCGGTGTCCGGAGAGCGCCAGCGCGGTTTCATCGGAAACAGCGGCGAGAGCGTTCATGGAAAGGTCACCAGGGGAAACCTGGTCGCAGGAGTGCCGGGAGAGCGCCTGGGCTGCGGCGGGGCCGAGAGAGGCCACCCCATCGAGGTGCAAATCCCCCGGATATCGGCTCAAAGCACACGCGACGGAGTCCGAAATGGAGCGGAGTCCGTTGAGTGAAAGCGCCCATCCCCGATGGGAGGCGAGCGCCTCGGCCGTTTCCGGTTGCAGGGAGGTGATTCCATCAAGACAGAGTCTTCCGGGGTGCGCGGAAAGAAGGCGTGCGGCCTCGACTGGAAGGTACGTCAAAAGGGGCAGGACAATCTGACCGCTATGAAGACTGGCGTTCCTCACCAGTTCGAGATCCCGCGCACAAGAGCTTAGCTCTGCGAGGGACGCCAAACGCTTTACGACAAACGGAACCCCAACACGTGCAGGCGAATCTCGAACCAAGTGAAACTCGTCCTCAGTCAAAGAATCAAAGCCCCAAATAATGCCGGTGCTTCGGCACCCTTCGGAGAAAAACTCGCGGTCAACGTCACTCGGAGAAGTGATTCCCTTGAGCGATAAAAAGCCCGGGTACCTCGCAAGCGCCTTGGAACTCGCCTCGGACAAGGCAGTCAGACCATCCAAAGAAAGGTTCCACTCAAACCCCGAGAATGCGAGTGCAACGGCAGGGCTGAGATCCCTAAGCCCGGAAAAGGTGAGGTCTCCCTCATGTTTGGAAAGCGTCTGCGCCACCGCGGGGGTGAGATCCCGGAGCTTGGAAAAGGAAAGGTCTCCCCGATGCTTGGAGAGTGCGAGCGCCACGGCAGGGCTGAGATCCCTAAGCTCGGAGAATTCGAGTTCCGCGCAGGTTCGTGCGGTGAATTCGACGAGCTCCAACTCGGCGTCCGCAATTTCTTCGAGCGACTGGATCCGGGAGAAAATTTGCTCTTGGAGTGTCATGTTTGCCTCTTCCAAATTATTGCACAGGCGATGGTTCAACTGCCAACGCGGGACTGCCCGCTCCGTTGCCCGATCGCCTATGAGGGTGTGGAGTTGGCTGGTGATTGGCTCGGCGTCCGAAAGCAGGGGATCAAATCGCGCACACAACAACCTATCTGCGTTAAAGAGGATCGGATCGATTCCGGAGACTCCCGTGCAATAATCAACGAGCGGGCCGGCGGATTGTTGCCTCCCGAATCAACTCCCCACCCTTTCATGGATAGACAAGTCTCTCCCGACCGATCCAAGCAGATTCTCCGAGCAGCGTTCCGTGCAAAACGCCCAGTCATGTTGTGGGGGCCACCGGGGATCGGGAAATCCGAAACGGTGATGGAGTTGGGGAAGGAACTGGGCCGCGAAGTCATCGATGTGCGGCTGGCCCTTTGGGATCCGACCGATCTCAAGGGTATCCCCTTTTACAATCCGGAAAGCAAAAGCATGGAGTGGGCGCCTCCCTGCGAGTTGCCGCAAGCGGGCAGCGCGGCAATCTTGTTTTTAGATGAACTTCCCTCGGCCGTGCCCTCGGTCCAGGCCGCCGCCTACCAACTCATCCACAACCGGCGGGTCGGAACCTACCGGCTTCCGGAAGGCGTAGACATCGTGGCGGCGGGAAACCGCGAGGGAGATCGCGGGGTGACCTACCGGATGCCCAAGCCCTTGGCCAACCGGTTTCTGCATCTGGAGATGAAGGACGACTTCGATAGTTGGCTGGGCTGGGCCCTCAAACGCGGCATTCACCGGGACGTGGTGGGATACCTCTCGTATGCAAAATCCGATTTCATGCAGTTTGACCCCAAATCTGCAGAACGAGCCTTTCCCACACCCCGGTCCTGGCGTTTCGTCTCCGACTTTCTGAATGACCCCCTGTTAGGGGAACAGGAGGAGGTTTTGACCGACCTCGTGATGTCGGCGGTCGGCGTGGGGGTTGGAGCAAAATTCATGGCCCACCGCCATGCGGTTACCAGCCTGCCAAATGCCGCGGATATCTTGACGGGAAACCTCAAAAAGTTGCCGGCCAAGTTAAACGTCGCGGAAATCTACAGTCTAGTGGTCAACTTGTGCTTCGAATTGAAATTGATTTTTGACTCGAGAGAAGCGGTGTTTGCGACATCCGCCAATTTCGCACTCGAGTTCATGATGGATAATTTCGAAAAAGAATATGTGGCTCTGGGTTCGATCATGCTTTGCAACTGTTATGGATTACCGATCGAAAACTGCCGCTGCTTCGTTCGGTTTATCAAAGAATACGGCAAACTCCTCCTCAAGGGCTACAAAGGCTGATGCAACCTGAAGTCCCAAAAACAAAAGGAAGCGGACACAGAGCATTGGAGACGGCAGAGCATTGCTGACAAAAAACAGACCCAACGGTTTCCATTCCGACTCAGCGACGCGCGAACTTCCGTTTCCGCCTTCAAGCCTCCTTTTTGCAATGGACCCCGACCCCTTGATTCGCGAAAAAATCGCCTCCGCAAGGGTCTCGCTGCTTTGCAGCAGGCCTTTCTTTGGGAGCATGGCTACCCGTTTGGAAATCGTGGAAGGCGGGGCTTGGTGCAGAACTGCAGCCGTGGATGGAGTCCGTCTGTTTTACAACAAAGGTTTCATCGCTCGCCTTTCCGAGGAAGAACTCGAATTTTTGTTTGCCCACGAGGTTTTGCACTGTTGCTTCGAGCATTTCAACCGTGGGGCTGCCTACGAAGCTCGGCTTTGGAATTGCGCAGCTGACTTTGTGATCAATCAAATTCTGGTGGATGATGAGGTCGGTTGCTTCATCAAGGGCGGTTTGTTGAGCGAAAAATACCGGAACTGGACCACGGAGGCAGTTTATGAAGACTTGGTTTCGGAGTTAGAGAAGGATGGGGGCCTGCTGGAATTCTGGGAGAAGGGACTCGTGGTCGACCAGCATCTGGAAGTCGACTGGAGTGCCCGGCAACAGGCCGATCTGAGGGCCACCATCTTCTGTTCCCTCGCGTTTGGAAAAGGCAGTGCGGGCGGCCTGCCGGTGGCTCTCTCCCAACGCATTCAATCGCTGGCCGAACCGAAGCTAAACTGGCGCGAGTTGTTGCAGGTGACTCTTCAAAGCGCCCTCCCCTCCGATTTCACCTACCAGCGCCCCAGCCGTAAAACCTCCTGCTCGGGAATCATACTCCCCGGACTGAAGGTGGAATCCGGCTTGCAGGTCTGCGTTGCCATCGACACCAGCGGAAGCATCGGTCCCGAAGACTGCCGGGAGTTTGTTTCCGAGGTGGCAGGCATCTTATCCCAGTTTGCACGTTGCGAACTGCGCGTTTGGTGTTTTGACACCAAGGTTTTTAATGAACAAATTTTTTCATCTGAAAATTACGATGAAATCGCTGGATACAACTTAATTGGCGGCGGGGGGACCTCCTTTTCCTGTAATTGGGAATACATGAAGCAGAGGGACATTGTTCCAGAGCGGTTCATCATGTTTACCGACGGGTACAGCGGGGATGACTGGGGCGATCCGGATTATTGTGAAACGTTGTTTGTCATTAAAACACATGCCGGACAACGAGGCGCTCACCCGGTATCTCCGCATGGAGTGACCGTCTCATTTTCAGCATAACGGCCCCACGCCCGTGCCAGTCATCCGCTCCGCAGAATCCCCTCCCCGTGCCTTTCACCCCCTAGGCGGCCCTAGGAAGTCGGCTTCCGAGCCATTTTCGTGACACCATGCAGCTCCAACAATCCATTCTCAGCGAAATCCAAACCCTCACAGGGTTGACAGACGGCGAAGAAGGGCTGGCCGCGGCCGCAGCCGCGGTCTCCCTGGGCGAGTTGGACCTTTCACGGGTGCGTTCTTTGTCCGACGGCTGTGCGCTGGCGCTTGCCTCCTACGAGGGTCGCCTCCTCCTCCCCGGACTCTCCGCACTTTCACAAGCCTCGCTGAAAGCCTTGCAGCGTTCGAAAGCCAAGATTTTCCTGGATTCCATCGTAGATGAAGTCGAGGCCCGCGTGACCCTTTCCGACTCCAAAGGAGATCTTCATTTGGTTGAGGCGGCGGTGCTCCATGCCGGCCATCTCGACCTCTCACGACTCACCAGCCTGACCGAAAAAGTTGCAACCCGTCTCGCGCGCCACACCCCAAGCCTTGCCCTCGACGGGTTAACCTCCCTCTCCGATGTCGCAGCAGCGACATTGAGTCGCTTCAAGGGAACCCTCTCACTCAAGGGACTCGAATCGCTTTCGGAGGAGGCGTTCGCAGCGCTGGTTCACTTGAAGGGTTTCCTCTATCTGGATGGTTTGAGCCACTTGTCAGGGGCCTCGGTGAGGCAACTGGTGGCGCACCGTTGCGATAAGGGCGGGATTTCGCTGCGCGGGCTCCTGGGTTCGCTGCGGGGAATTCCCGTTTTGACGGATTCCCGGGAACATCTGGAACTGGTTGAGGCGGTGACTTTTCACTTTGGGCCAGTCGAGCTTCCGGCACTGGAGGCGATGTCCGACCAGGCGGCCCGCCTGTTTGGAAGCCAATTCGCATTTTACGCGTTCAACGGGTTGCGCTCGATCTCCGACGCGGCGGCAGACGGCCTCGCACAGAGCGACGGTGCGCTTTCACTGGATGGCCTTTCCTCCATTTCAAACGCTGCTTTCCGAGCCCTGGCAAGGCGAGTCGGGGAGCTTTCCCTCGACCGTTTGGAGGCGCTTTCCGAGGATTTTTTGGAGTCCATCAGCGAGCATCAGGGCAGCCTCTCCTTCAACGGGCTGGCCGGGCTTTCCGAGCAAGAGGCGCAGGCCTTGGCGATGAGTCGCTATGCGTCCACCCATGACGACACGCATTTCGGTGTCCTTTTTTCCCTGTACCTGAACGGCGTGACGCATCTGAACGAGGAGGCCGCGGACGCACTTGCCGAACACGAAGGGATCGGCATCTCCCTCAATGGGCTCACCTCGGTGAGTGATTATGGAATCATGGCGCTCTCCAGATACGAAAGCGACCTTTCGCTTAACGGGCTAAAAACGCTGTCTGCCAGGGCGGCGCGCGCTCTAGCAGAGCACAAAGGAAATGGCGTCTCGCTCAACGGCCTGACCTCGCTTTCCAAAGCGGTCGCAGAAGCGTTGGCCGCGCATCAGGGAATCCTCTCCCTCGGGGGACTTCAACAGCTCTCCAAAAGTGTCGCCGCCTGCCTTGCGGCACACGAAGGGATGGTTCTGCTCGATGGCGTCGTGACGCTCCACACGGAAGCCGCGAAATCTCTGGTTTTACATCAGAGCGGATTGTCTCTGGGCGGACTGCAGCAACTTAGCGATTCCTGTGCGGAAATTCTGGCCGGCTACCGAGGATACCTTGCGCTGAATGCGCTGCGAACCCTGAGCAATACCGCGGCAAGAGCTTTTGCGGGGCACTCCGGCCTTTTGGAGCTTAATGGACTCACCGCGATTTCTCCGGCTACCGCGTCTCTGCTTGCGGAGCACCATGGTGACCTGAGTCTCAACGGACTGGAAACGCTTTCTGATGAGGCCGCAGCAGCTTTGTCAAAGCACGGAGGGAATCTCCTGCTCGAGGGCCTTACCTCCCTCTCCGACGCCGCAGCCCAGGAACTGTCCAAACATCGTGGGCAGACCTTTCTTCAAAAAACCGCCTGTGCCGCGCGGACGCCGGGGCATGTTCAGCTGAGGCGAAGCACCCGATATTCTTGGTGAGAGTTGGCCGGGGGGCAACGGTCCGCGCCCCGGACTTCGAGCAGAATTCGTCTCCAGACGCTCCGAGCCGCATACCGACGCTGCCCCACTGCGAAACCAAAAAAATCACATTCCCCTTTTTACCAAGAGCGTTGCATTCGCCAAAAACCCACAATGGCCCCTTCCACCTTCCCCGCCCTGATCGCACAGATTCTCGCTGTAACCGGCGATTACAAAGCCCAGCAACTCGCCAACGGCCAACTTTTTCCCAACGTCCAAAACCACGGACTGCGGGCAGGCCAATGCGCGGTGCGGCACAAAAAAGGTTCCTACCACCAGTTCGCGTTGCGGGCCGCACACGACATCCCTCCCCTCCTCACCCACCTGCGGGTCGCGCAAGCCTGCCGCATGCTGGAGGCAGGCGACCTGGAGGCCGCGGCGATCTGGCTGACCGTCGAAAAGGAGGTGGCCCGGGAAGGAGCGGGAATCGCGTACGCCGCCCTTTGTCTTTGGCTGGATAAAAACGGGCTCCCAGTGCCGGATAGCCTCCGCCAACTGCGCTCCACCATGGCCCCCGAGCTTGAAGCAAGGCTGCTTCTCAAAAGGACCGACCCGATCCCCTTTCCGCTCTCGGTCGCCGCCATTGGCTGCGCGGACGAAGCAGGCACAAGCGTCGTTCCGGAGGAGTGGCTGGGCCGTCGCTTCGAATCCGGCCACCAACTCTGCAGCGCGCTAGATACGCTTCCCCATCGACAGGGCCTTCCCGAGGCCCGCTACTGCAGCCACTACGGACTGAAACTTGTACCCGAGCCCCGGTGGCTGACCGCGCAGGAAATCCCCTCAGACCTTGCCCCCTCCCATGGCATCTCGGTTGCAGTCGAAAACGGGGTGCTTTTGACCTCCCTCGAGCAATTCGCACCCGGAACATTCAAGCACTGGGTGGACCGGATGCCCCAAAAAACACGGTTTCTCGTTCACGAAAGCCCGTCGACCGCCACGGAAGAGGACGACCCCTCTCGCGGAATTCTGATCGCGTGCGACAAGGAGGCCGTCTGCGAACCGGTTCCCGCTTACAAAAAAACGATCTCCGTCGGCCTTCTCGCTTCCCGCCTGCAAAAGGCCATCCGGCGCGGAAGAGCAGCCTCCCAAACCCTCGTTTCCGCCATCGAACAACTGCGTCTCGCTCCCACGTACAATCTGCCGGACGACCATTTCAAGCGGAGCAGTGGCTCGCGCCAACTCGCATGGCGTCTCTTCATCTCCATTTTCGAGGATGCCGAGCCCTACGCCCCTTCCCCAGACGGCGAATACCTCAGCCTGCCGGACCTCGTCGCCCTTGGCATTCTCGCTCACTGCGAACCCGACTTGCAGTTCAACGCCTTTGTTCTCGGCAAACTCATACGCACCGCCCTGCTCGTGCAGCGCAACGATGCCCCGGGCAGAAACTGGGACTGGCGCAGGGGCGGGAAACGCACCCCGATCAGCGGCGGATCCCCACTCGAGAAAGCCTGCGCAGTCGCCCTTGAATTGATGCCGATGATGAAACGGGACGCTGAAATGCTCCGGCAGGGTTGCGAGCACCTCCGCAAATCCGGCCTCATATTCGGCCCCCTCCCCGCTCAACCCGCCAACGAAGAAATGCTTCAGGCGTCCAAGCCCGAGATCGAGGAGGCCGCACAACTCGCCTCGCTCGATTTTCACTGCTCGCCAGCCATTCTCCTGCACCTGCAGGGATCGCTGCCCTCGGTTCCGACGCCCGACGCCCGCCCTCTGCCTCCCACCACCCACAACCTCAGAAAGTTTCTCTGGGAAAACGTGTCCCGGCTCAACACGCGCAACCCCCACCTCAAACCCGCGGCAGACCCGGTATCCCGAACGATCACGCGCGAAATTCACGCCATTCAGCAAACACTCCTCCACGGCAACGACCTGACGCTTCCAGGTCGCAGCGCCTATCCGCAAAGCTCCAAGGAGACCTCAGCCCAAGCCCCGGTGGATCCTCTGGTCGCACGGACTGCGTTTCTTTCGCTCTTTGGGCAGAGCACGGAATTTCCCGCCGCCGGCGCGCAACCGGGGCGCCGCCTCAAACACGCCTTCACCGCCATCATCGCGGGCACGGCCCAGGAACCGGTCAAGATCAAGAAGAAGAGCGCCAAACAGGCCGGATACCTCAAAGGTAAGGAGCGCAAAGAAGGCGAGCTTGATTTTGTTGAGCATCGTCCACCCAGCGCAGGCATCGAAATTCCCCCTCCGCCCGCCGGATACCGCTGGGTTTTCGAGACGCAACGCCTGCACCTTCACATCTCAATGGCAGAAGACTCCGCGGAACCCGCGGAATGTCCCCTCGTTTTCCATGCGCAAGAACAACCCGTACCGGCCTTTGACGCACGCTGCCTCCTGCGGCGCCGGGAAGCGTCCACACCCTTGACTCCGCCTGCCGAGGACGCCGCGCTGATGAAACGCGCGCTCTATCTGGAAGCTACCGAAACCGAAACGCACTGGAGAACCAACCAAAGCCTCAGACACCTCGCGGTGCACCGGTTGGAGGCGGGAGAACCCGATCTGGAGTGGCGCGACCTCGCCGCTCAATCGCCTCTCCCTCCGGTGGTGTGGCAACGCCTTTACACCAAGCTTCTCGGCACCTTCCGCGGCAAGGTGTGCATCGGCCCGGTGGACCGCAATGGCGACCAACTGTACTACGCGGTGGATTACCTTTACGAAGGCACGCTGTGGCGCCTTCTCAACCTGCTCGCCTTTGTGGCACCTGAGTGCGTGCAGCCCTGCGGAGAACTCGACTTCAAGATTCAGAACGAGTCCGGCTCCTACCTGCGCCTGATGCAGGACATCGAGAAACTCGCTTCCCCACGGGCGCTTTCACGCGCCGGATCGGACGCGCCCGCAATCCTCACGCCACTGTGGCAGCACCAGTCCTCCTCCGTCACCCGAATCACCGCGGAACTGCTCACCAACGGCCGCAAAGGCTTCGGGGACGCCTCCGACGTCGGTTCGGGCAAAACCCTCTCCAGTCTCGCGATCCTTGCCAACCTCGCCGCCCACAACCTCCAGACAGGGGATGACAGCGCGGAAGCCTTCCTGGTTTTGGTCTACAACGCCGCCCTGGTGCAGACGTGGATTGACGAGATCAACAAGCACACCAACGGGTTTGAGATTGTGACTCAGGACGCCTCAGGCACCCTCTCGGGCGAAATCGGACGGCACACCATCCTGGTAACCACCCTCGGGCGGATGCGGGACACCCCAGTGACTCGACGCTGGCATCTGGTCGTGATTGACGAATGTCTCTCCGTCCAAAACGCCACGGCCCTCTGGACGCAGGAGGCGTGGAAACAAGTGGCCTGTTCCCAGCGCGGTGTACTCCTGTTGAGCGCGACCCTTTTCAGCTCCCGCTTTAACGAACTCTTTTATCTGCTGCGGATGCTGCGTACGGGACTCCCCGAGTCCAGACCCTATCTCGATGCCATCCTCTCGGAGAGCATCACCTGTCATCTCCCCGAAAACACCCCGTGGAAATGGAGGGAGGAGACGCGCCTTCTCCCCCTCGACCCCCAAACTCGCCGCCGTTACGACCTGCTCCGGCTGTCCGCCGGGCTGCAGGCAAAGCTGCTCTATGGAAAACTGGATGCGCTGTTGGTCGAACATTTTGATTTTGTCGAACACCTCAAAGACCTCCTCGACACCCTGGCTCCCGCGGATCGCGCGCTGATCTTTGCCCGAAGCAAGGAGGAGGCTGCCGAGGTTGCCAAGCGTCTGGAAAACGTCAGTCTCTTTCCCCAGACAGCGGGCCGCCACATCGTCACCACCACGGCCGTGGGAGCCCGCGGAGTCAATACCCTGACCGTGTGCAACCTGCTCATCACCCGTCCGGTGGAGCCCGATCTGGTGCCCCAAATGAAGGGCCGACTCGGCCGCCCCGGACAGCAAAACACCCGGCTGCGGTGGATCTGGATGGTTGCGGATGACACCATCGAGTCTGCAAAGCTGGAAAGAAACCAAATGGCCGAGCGGTTCCACGACGAACACATCGTCCCCCTGGCCAGTTTCTATGCACGCGCGGTTGCATTCGGCGGCGACGCTTCCCAAAGCCTCGGGAGTCCCGCGCCGGCCCCGTCAACCGCGGCCGCGACCTAGTCTGCTCTCGGGCGGGTGGCGATTCTGTGCACCCGCTGCAGGCACGGGTCGTTCCGGTAACACTCCGGCAACTCTTCCCACATGGGTGCCTTCTGGCAAAGCTGCGGGCCGAGACCGTTCCGCATCGCCTCCAGGACGCCTTCGTCCTGCCTCAGGCTCTCGGGCACGGCCTCCCACACCCTCCATTCCTTCTTCACCGCGTTTTTCCAAAATCTCAAACGCAACGCCAAGATCCGCTTCCACGCCGCCCTCTCAGTTTTCGGCAACCCCAATTGCCTCAGTTCCCCGTCGCTGATTCTGGGATTGTCGGCAACGGCTTTGATGCAACGCTCCGCGAGGGCGAGCCGTGAGGCCGCTTTTTGCGCCATAAGCGCTTTGCGAGCATCCGCCGCAACTGACTGAAGCGCAGCATTCACCTCAGAGTGCGTACGGAGCGACTCAGGCACGAGATCAGCATACAAGGCATTTGAGGAGATCCGATCCACCCATCCCTCTGCGGCGGCTTCCCGAATCAGGGAGTGCTCCTGCTGAATCCCGGACAAGGTGCCGAAATGCCACGGCGTCGCCCGCAGCGCGCTGAGAGCGTCGATACAATGAAGGCGTTCAATTCTGGAGTTGTGCCGCCACATCCCGAGGATCGCCCGGGTCACGCTGGGCTCAGCACCCAGCACCTCAAAACATGCCGCTGCGTAATGCGGAAGCGGATACTTTCGGATGAGGAAATCAAAGAGGATGTCTTTTGAAATTTCCTCAAGGCGCGGATGCTCCTGCGCAAGAACGGACTCTAGTCTTAGGAACCTTCGTGCCTCCGCAAATCCGGCGTCGGCGACGAGAAAACCCGGACATTCCTCCAACTGCCCGGAGCCACGATGGAGCAGATCGGCCCACGCATTTCGGAGCGAACCGATCAGCGCCTCATCGCTTTGAAGACACTCAGGGCACTGCCCCCATCGGCGTGGATCACCCTCAATCAAACGCACCCAACCGTTCTTGAGCACATTTTTGAGCGTCTCATCGCTTTGAAGACACTCAGGGCACTGCTCCCATCGGAGTGGATCGCCGTCAATCAAAAGCGCCCAACCGTTCTTGAGCACATTTTTGAGCGCTTCATTGTTTTGAATCTGCGGGGGACATTCCCGCCATTTTAAAGGATCGCGTTTCAACACTCCAATCCAAGCGCCTTCGAGAGCATTCCTGACCTCCTGGTCGCCCAGCAGATCCGGCGGACACCCGCCCCACGCCCGTGGGTCGCGCGCCAACAAATCCACCCAACCGTTCCTCAACGCATCTCTCAACTCCGCATCCTCCTGAAAATGCGGCGGACAATGCTCCCACTTGGAAGGATCGCTCCAGATCAACTCGATCCATCCGTCTTTCAAACTCCTTTGGACCTCTTCGTCCGCCAGTAGATCCGGCGGACAATCCCCTCCCCTCCTGGGAGCGCGGGACAGCAGGTTCGCCCAACCTTTGCGAAGCCCCTCTTGCACAGATTTTTCCAACTTAAAAGACTCGGGGCAAATGTCCCACTTTGACGGATCGCGTCCGAGCAACTTCACCCAGCCTACTTTGCGCGCACTGTTGAAATCCTCATCCGCCACAACATCCGGCGGCCAAAACTTCCACTTCAGAGGATCGACCTCCAACCGGAGCACCCAACCCCTCTTAAAAGCTCTTTTAACCTCGATGAGTTCCGCGAACTCCGGCGGACATTCGCTCCAATCGACACAATTCCATCGAAAGAGTTCAACCCAACTCGAGATCGCCGCACTCCTCACCGCCGTATCCCCGCGGAGATCCGGCGGACACTCGCCCCACTTCCGCGGATCTATCCTCAGCAAATTCAACCAACCGCTCATGCACGCTTGCCTGAGATCACCATCCGCTCGGAGTTCCGGAGGACAATCGCCCCACATCAAAGGTTCGCGCCCCAACACATTCAACCAACCGCTCCTGCGTGCTCGACTGACGTCATCATCCGCCTGCAGTTCCGGGGGACACCAACTCCAGTTCAATGGGTTGAGCCTCAAAAAATTCAACCAACCGTCCTTCAATGCGCTCCTCACAGCCTCATGAGCATGTAGATCCGTCGGAATCTCGCTCCATTTTTGAACATTCAACCCGACCAATTTCGCCCAGCCGTCTATGCGCGCTTGCTTAACCTGCTCATCCGCTTGAAGAGCCGGCGGGCACTGGCTGCCCTTCAGCGGATCAGCTCTCATCAGAGTGAGATAACCCCTCTTGAGCTCTTGCAAGATCTCGTCATCCTCCCAAAGGGTCGGCGGACAATTCTCCCACCTCCACGGTTCGACCCGCAGCAAAGTGAGCCAACCGCTCTTGAGCGCGAGCCTGAACTCCTCATCCGCTTCAAGTGCCAACGGACACTGGTTCCAACTCAGCGGATGGTTCCTGAGCTGGAGCAGCCAACCAGCCCTTGAAGCTGCCCGGATTTCCGGGTGATTGGCGATCCGCTGGGGCACGAAGAGCACAGCGCCTATGTTCTGATTCAAAGCGAAAATCCACGCGTCCAAAACGGCACGCGCCGTCGCCTGATCGCACTCCATCCAATGAGGAAAGAGCCCCGCACTCATTGGATCCGCTCGCGAACACGCCCTCCACGCCTCCATGACCACAAGACGGTTCGGGTTTTCCTCCCCAGACTCCGCCGGAGCGAGCGAGCGGACCCACCGCGCGTCCAAAAACTGTACCTTGGACGGTTGCGTCTCAAGCAGTGACCTCAGGCGGCGCAGTTCCCCTGTCGCCTCGCCCAATTCCTGCCGAACCCGATTCGAGTGATGCAAGGCGGCTTCGTCGCGGTGGGCTAGAACCACCGCCCGTGCCATTGTGTAAAGCAGAATCCTTGGCCACCAAGGGCCGGGGTCACAGTTTCCCTTTCCCTGAACCTCCACCGCTCTTTTCGCGCTTAAACGCAACGCCACCACGGCTCTTCCGCCCTCTACCAGCAGGTGAAAGTCTGATGCTTGCAGGTAATTCGCCGCCATTTTCGCGGATGCCACACACCATCCACTCCCGCGACTCAATGCGGCGATCCTGCTGGCAGCATTCTTTTGCCCACGCGTGATCACCACCCAACGGCAATCGCTTCCAAAACCCGAACGTTCCTCATTCGACGCCGCACCAAAAGCCATCAACTCGCACAGCAGCGACAACAGTTTCTGCCCCGGCGCCACCCGACCGTTGCCCATCCGCTCGAAAAGATGCGCCAGCGCCTCCGCATCCACGGGCAGCGGCGCGCAGGTATCCTTCTCCGTCGAACTCTCAAACACCGGTCGCAACAGCAGGTATTGGAAAGCCGGATGGCTTCGATACTGCTCGTTCTCCACGCTCACATAACTCCACCAGCGCTCAAAGTGCTCCTTTTTCTGCACGTTAATGTGGCGCAACAAAAACTGCCGCGCTTCCTGCTCACCTCCGCGCGCTAGAATACTGCGGGCTTCATCGATGTGAGGGGCGGGATTGGCCAGCATCCGCTCCAGTGGAATCGTTTTGCAAAAATAATTCCGCGAACTGGTTTCCAAGATTAACTCCTGAAGCCTTGGCAACAGAACCTCACGAAGGTGTTGGTTCAGGGCTTCCGGGCTCTCAATGCGGCAGCCGCTCCAATCGATCTGGCGCTCGTACTTTACGACGAGCACCCGCTGAAATGGACAGCTGATCCCATAGCGTCTTACCTTTTGGGGCCACTTGTAGTCGTCAGGCATGGAGGAATAAAGTTGGGGTGGTTGAAGTCCGGCGCAGTTTCTGGGAGGCCCCCGCCCGGGAAGGCATTCCAAGTCCGAATGGGCGGGTGTCAGTCTTGCACACACCCTACTACGACAGATAGGCCCCGCGGTTTCGCTGAATTTCACCGCCTACACGGCTCTTCGCTCTCGGCCCTTTCGAATTCCAGCACGCCAAAACCGTCACCCCGAGACCCGAAACAATTCCGGAGTTACCCGCCCCAAACGCTCTCTTGAAAGTATTTCAGCATCCGCTCGAGTTCAGCCCGCGCGGCCTCGCACTGCAGCGGTCCGGGCCTCGCTAACGTTGCGAGGAAAGCCTGTTTTCTCTCCTCACCCCCGCTCCTTGCTGCCTTGGAAAGCCTGGCCTTGGATTCCCGGTTTCTGAACACCGCATCGGAGAGGCCCTGGATCATGGTGTTCAAGCGTCTGACGCCGGTTAACTTTTTGGCATCGCGCTTCTGGTGACACCCCGGTGTGTTGAGGATTTCGTCGCTGTAGGCCGCCAGCGAGTCGGTATCGATCATGACAACCTCAATGCCCTGCGGACACTCGCGGACGCAGTAGTTGTTGCTGCGGATGTCCCACCAGATCACTCCTTTGCCCCAGAGGGGAAAGATGATGCCCTCAAAAAGGCTGGAGATCAGGGCCGCTCCCCGCTCGCTTCCGAGCGTGCCGCGCGCCAACACCGCGTCCCATGTGTCACCCTCAATCCATTCCTGAATCAAATACCAACGGGGCGCCGCCTCCCCGGGCAAAGCGTTTTCGAACTGGCCCCCATCATAGACCTGCTGGACCTGGGGGTTTGGCAACCCCGGATAGCTTTGTCTCACCTTGGTGTGAAACGGGACAAGGTCACGCCCGCTTTTCCCAAAACCATCGGAATGGAACACCTTGAGTCCCACTGTCCTGTCTCCATCGGAATTCCACCGGTGACGCAACTCAGACGGCAGCCGGAGCACCATGCCATAGCAGCCCGGAATGGTGCATTCGCCCCAAACAGCCCGCTGGTGATCCGGCGGCAGTTCAAGAAGAGTTGCCGCCTCGGTTTCCAGAGCCTGCCTGGTCTCCGGCCCGATCGGTCGCTGCGTTTTTTCAGGGTCGGCAAAGTATTGGTCGTAAAGATTCCAGTTGATCGGCATGACTGGAATCAATCGGCGTCACATGAGAAGTTCCGTACTCCTTTTTTGGAAAGAAATCGGATCCGCTCGTGGGCTGGAGAGAACCACGTCAATCGAGAAGCGTCTGTCCCGAATGGTATTTCATTCGAAAACCAACTCCCCGAATACTTCGCGGTCCTCCATCGAAGAACTCGTCGAAGAGGACGACCAGATTGCGTGGTCGCGTTTGTTCCGGGGCAGCGGATGATGGCGTCCAAAATTGGCGAGCCAACGGGTTCCGGAAACCGGCTCCCCGCCGTTGACGGTTCGGAAAGGAATGGAGACCTGGGCGAGCCAACGGCGCGGGTTTTCCACAACCCGGGTCTCAACGTGCCAGTCTCCGTTCCATGTGGGATCGTCCTTTGCGTATCTCGGATCCATCAGGTCAGTGATCGCCCCGTTGAGAGCGTCATACTTGGAAAGGGAATCCGGCCCGACCATGAACCGGTACAACCTTGGACTTGCAGGATCGGGCTGAAGATAGAAGTCGAATGACTCCTCCCCAACAAGCGGCGTGTCCCTTTTGAAAGGCTTGAAAAGCTCGGACGCGGTTGGCTCCAACTCAGCTTCTGCGAGCACGTGCAGATGCTCCCGGTCGTACAGCATCCGGATGGTAGTTTTCCGCGGAAGCCCGTTGATCGGAAAAACCGCTGTGAGCGCGAGGGGCTCAGCTTCGCTCCACAGAGGAGAGTCCGGCGTAGGGCGCCCTGTGGCGGACTTGACCCGCGCAGCCTTCTTCCCGGGCATTGGCGCGGTGCGCATGGCCACGGTGTCCCAGTTTAAACAAGTGTGGGCGAAGGGTTCCTGATAGCCGTCGTACGCAAGCCGCAGGTGCTCCGCGCTGTGGCCCGGAAACGGATAGAGGTTATGGCCCCACCCCTCGCTCTGGAGGCGCTTTTTCTCGGGAGTATAGAGCGCGCTCAAAAACGCGTTCCGGGAGTCAATCGCGTCCAAAAGACGGTCCCGCGAAGAGGCGTCCGGCGCGGTCTGGAAGGCATGGTAGAGGTGGACCACCCGCGCGAGGTGACGGACGTAGTTAAACTCCAACTCAACGAGCTCCAAGCGTGTGCGAACCTTTGCGGAGTCCGCCTGTTTTTTGGCCTGAGCGAGGTCCGCCGAGAGGCTTTCCAGCAGGTTGGGCGGATACAGAAAGGCGAGCAGGCGGAAGGGATCCTGCACCGTCTTCACCGGCGGGCCATCATACGACGGAGTCCGCCACACGTCGCACCGCGTCCCGATCTGGTCAGAGTACAGAGCGATGGATTGATAGAGGGAGCGATAAAAGGATTTCATCGCGGGAGCCGCCCCCCCGAAAGCGGCGTTGCAGAACTCGGGCACCAACACCGAGGCCCCGAGTTTTTGGGGAGCGTCCCACATCCGCCCCATCGTGTAGTAGACGGGCCCCTCCAAGCCGAAAAGCTGCCCGGGGCCGTCCCTGTAGACTGCCTGTATCTTGTTTTCGCAAAGGCGTCTGATCTGTGTTTCCACAAAGATCGGAGTGCGCATCGGCGTGTAGCGCGATCCAAGATTCGGGCACCAGTTATACAGGTAACCTGTGAAGCCCCCCGGAACCTCATGTCCCCTCCATGGACTCAGGTCCTCCTCGTTGGTGCCCGTGAGCATCACACAGGCGTTGGAGGGAAACCGGGTGAAGGACTTCGGAGGCGCGGCCGTGAGGATGTAGGACATCATCGTCACCCTGCCGCCCGGGTGACGTGCCTCCAGTCGCTCGGCCACCTTCCGGTTGAAGATCCAAATTTTCTCGCTCCAGTTCCGGCCCGTGCCGAAAAGATCCTCACACCCCTTGCACTGGCACTCCCGAAAGCCGTCCGGTTGGCCGAGATCCACCGAGGAGAAGCCGCGTTCCAGAGCGGAAGCCAGGTCGCGGTAGACCAGTTCCTGCACCTCGGGATTGGAAAGACAGTATTGCGCGTTTCCGCCCTCGGGCTTGAGCCGAACGCCGTTGATGAGGGCAAAGTATTCGGGGTGCGTCGCGAAGTGTTGTTCCGGGGGAACGGCGCGCTGCCAGGTGTGTCCGCCGAAGAGTTCGTCAATCCGGGGGAAACGATTGTGCGCGAGATCGTAGAAACTGCACCCGGCTGGATGGGCCGTGTTCACCCGAACCGCCGGCGTCTTTTGGACGTCGAGCGAGTCGGGAACCTCCGCGGTCTGGAGGGGCAAAAATTCGACGGCGGGCGACTTGTGGAAATCAACCTTCGCAGCGGCCGCCACCGACTGGTGGGCCGCGATCTCCGGATACAAAAAGCGCACCCCCAAAAACTCGTGGAGAAAGTCCACTGCCGCCTTCGCGGTTCCAACACGGTCCCAGTCGGGTATCCGCTTCTTTTGATCGGTGTGGGTTTTTGCAGGCGCATCATTCCCGACAATGATGAGGTCCCGCCCCTCGGCCTTCAGCCGGTAGGTCCAGTCAGGGAATGTGGCGGGAGAAACGCCGCGCATCCGGGCAAATTCCGTGTTGCCCAAGTAAAGCGCCGGCTTCTCCCGATTTCTCCGGGCTTCCGTCACGACCTCGATCTCCGCTCCGTTGGCCGCAAACGCCGCAGCAACCAAACGCCCTGTCTGCGCAAGACACTCCCCGATTTGCGGGGTCGGGGGGTGGTCGGGCAGGACGATTTGGTAGTCGGACTTGCCTTGGGAGATCAAAACCAGCGCGGCATCGGCGTGCGGTCGGAGGGCGAAGCCCGCGGCGAGTGCGCTGACCAAAACCGACAACACCTTTCGCTCAAGAAAGGAATGAAAACGGGGGGTGGCCATCATTTCGTTCAAATAGGCCACGGTTCCTTTCCGGGTTCAATCCTTGCGCCGTACCGTCGTGGCAAAGCCGAACCGCGGTCTCCCTTTTTCCCGGGCAGCGCCAGATTGAGAAATCCCGTCGCAATGGATTGACCACCAAATGTGAGGATTTTACGCTCGAAACCGGCTGTCTTTTGCCGGTCCCGCTTTGTCAATCACACGGCCACCCCCGCCAGTGAAACGCATCCGCTACACTCTCACCGCAATTCTGCGCAGATGCCTTGCCGCGTCCGCCCTCTTTGGGTTTGTACACGGGGCGCAAAGCGCGGACATGAGCGCGGACCAGCGCGCGCTGTTCGAGAGCAAAATCCGCCCGATTTTGGTAAAACACTGTTACGAATGCCATTCGGCAGGCGCCAAAAAAGTAGGCGGCAAACTCCTGCTCGAGACGCCGGTTGGAATGCTCGCCGGCGGGCAGTCGGGACCCGCGATCGTCCCCGGAAGGCCCGCCGAGAGCCTCCTGATTCAGGCTCTGCGGTACGAGGACATCGAGATGCCTCCCAAACACCGTCTGCCTGAGTCGGTGATCCACGATTTTGAAGCCTGGGTGAAAATGGGGGCGCCGGATCCCAGATCGCCAGCCTCGGCGGGAAAGGAAGCGCCGGCCCTCGCGACCGACAAAGCGGCCCTCTGGTCTTTTCAACCGGTCTCCACCCCCACCCCACCCGCAGTCCAAGCGGCCGGCTGGCCGCGCGGCCCCATTGATACATTCGTGCTCTCGAAGATCGAAGAAGCCGGGCTGGATCCCACCGCCGACGCGGAGCCGGAGGTTCTGGTGCGCCGCGTTTTTTTCGCGCTGACCGGACTGCCTCCGACAGCTGGAGACGTCCGGGCGTTTACGACGGATTGGAAAACCGACGCCGCCGGGGCGTTCGAAAGTCTCGTGGACTCGCTGCTCGGCTCTCCCCACTTTGGCGAACGGTGGGGCCGCCACTGGCTCGACGTCGCGCGTTTCGGCGAATCCAACGGCAACGACGGACTGAGCCGCAACCCGAGCTTTCCCCATGCGTGGCGCTACCGGGACTACGTAATTCGCGCTTTCAATCAGGACCTGCCCTATGACCGGTTTCTCTACCAGCAGATCGCCGGGGATCTGCTTCCCGCCGGAACGGCCGAGGAGAGGGATTGGAACCTGGTGGCCACGGGGTTTCTCGCGGTCGGTGCCAAACCGGCAAAGGCGATGAACGAGAACTTTGAGATGGACGTGGTCGCCGACCAGATCGGCGTGGTGGGCAGCGGCATTCTCGGGCTGAGCCTCGGCTGCGCCCGCTGTCACGACCACAAACACGATCCCGTGTCCACAAAGGAGTACTACGCTCTTGCCGGGATTTTCAAGAGCACCGAAACCCTCTGGGGCACGGGTGCCTACGAACCCCTGACCGCTCCCCAAACGCCACTGCACGAACTCCGCAGCTTTCCCAAAGTGCCGCTCCCTCCTGAAAACGAACGGCCAAAACCCGTCAAGGTTTCCAAGAAAAAGCCCGCGTCCCCGGCCTTTCCGCATCCTCCCGGTACGCCGCTTGCCATGGGGGTGCGCGAGGCAAAGACCATCGATGACTGCAAAATCAACATCGGGGGCGAGTCCAAAAAACCGGGGTCCCCGGTTCCCCGCGGTTTCCCGGCAGCCTGCGGGCCGGTTGAGGAATGCCTCGCGATTGACGCGTCGCAGAGCGGGCGACTCCAACTCGTCCAATGGCTCACCTCGGGCAGCCATCCGCAGACCGC
>JBILKV010000042.1:0-27379 GCA_044376515.1 Chthoniobacteraceae bacterium
GAGGTGGGACTGACAGACGGCTGCCAAAACGATAGTCGATTTCACTCCTCAAATCTCATGCACCAACTTCCCGAACTGCCCTACGCTACCACCGCCCTCGAGCCCCACATCGACGCACGGACGATGGAGATTCACCATGGCAAGCACCACAAAGCCTACGTGGACAACCTGAACAAGGCATTGGAATCAGCTCCCGAACTCGCCAATAAACCGGCTCTGGAACTCATCCGCGATCTGGCGGCGGTCCCCGAGGCGATTCGCACCGCGGTGCGCAACAATGCGGGCGGACACGTCAACCACACGCTCTTCTGGAGCTTGATGGCGCCCGGCGCGGGCGGGGTCCCCTCTGGCAAGCTTGGCGCGGCGATCGTTTCGACCTTTGGGAGCTTCGAGGCCTTTCAGGAAAAGTTTCAGGCCGCCGGCGCGACACGCTTCGGTTCCGGTTGGGCTTGGTTGGTGTTGAACCACGGAAAGCTCGAGATCGGTTCAACCGCGAACCAGGACTCGCCCATGATGGGCAAGGCCGTCGCCGGAATCGAGGGCACGCCGATTCTGGCTCTCGATGTCTGGGAACACGCCTACTACCTCCACTACCAAAACCGCCGGCCCGATTACATGAAGGCCTGGTGGAACCTGGTGAACTGGGCCGAGGCGGAGCGCCTCTTCGTTTCCGCCCACTAAGCGTCTTTCCGAAGGCGGCGCGGGCGCTTCGATCAAACCGAACGCCGTGGCGGCAGAGAAACACTTGTCTCACGCGGAGACCCCGAAGGCTCAGAGAGCATGGGTGATAAAGACGGGCGCCACCGTTCGTACTCCTCCGAGTCCAAGAGCGTAGAGGTCTCCGCGTGAGTTCTTTTGGGGGTTTGATACCACGTGTCTGAGTTTTCTGGATTATGAGCGATGGGAACCCCGTGAATGAACCGTTCCGCCTTGTTCAGGAAAGCGGCGCGGATTTTCGCCAAATCTGACGCCCCGCAAGGGGCACTCCTCTTTCAGCCCATGGCAACGCCATGGGAAAACGGTTATCATTGAGAGGTGGTCTAAATCTGGTGCCCCAATGAGCAACGCTCGAGTTGACCTAGCAACGGTGCCACCCAAGCCGAGAAACATCTCACGCTCGGACGCGTCGAATCGCGCACAGTCCCGCTGTAAAAACGACTCCCCACGTTGACAGAGCGTCGATCAAGGAAGCCGGCGAAACCACGGTTTGTTTTACAAGCGTCCTCGCGGAGGCTCATCTTGGGACGTGAAGATCGCCCTGGTCACCGAGACTTTCCCGCCTGAAATCAACGGCGTGGCGATGACTTACGGCCAGGTCGCCCTGCAACTGGCGCGACTCGGTCACTCGGTGACGGTTTACCATCCGGGGCGTCTGGAGAAACCGCTTCAATCCGAGTCTGGTGCCCTCCGACAGGCGTTGCTGCCAGGGGTTCCGATCCCAAGGTATCCACAACTGCGGATGGGACTTCCATGCGCGAGACGGTTGTGCCGTATTTGGCAAAACACTGGGCCTGACCTTGTGCATGTCGCCACCGAGGGGCCGTTGGGGGCATCTGCCGTGAAAGCCGCCCGCAGGCTTGGAATCCCGGTGACCTCCAGCTTTCACACCAATTTCCATGAGTATGCCGGGCACTACGGGTTTGGCATGTTGCGGTGGGCGGTGATGGCCTGGTTGCGGAGGTTTCACAACCGGACCGCCCGTACCTTCGTGCCTACCGGCGAGTTGCGGGACCAGCTGGAGCGGGAGGGTTTCAGGAATCTCACACTGCTCTCCAGAGGCGTGGACATTTCAAGGTTTGACCCGGCGCACCGGTGCGGGGAGTTGCGGCGGAGTTGGGGGGCGGAACCGCAGGACTGCGTGGTGCTGCACGTCGGCAGGCTCGCGCCGGAGAAGAACTATCTCCTGTTGGGCGGGATTTACGGGAGGATGCGTGAGGCCAATCCATCGTGCCGGTTTGTGTTTGTCGGGGAGGGGCCGTTGCAGGCGGTTTTGGCGCGCAGGCATCCGGACTGTATTTTTGCGGGGCCCGTCCCGCACGAGCGCATCCCGCGTTGGTACGCGTCTGCGGACGTGTACATTCACGCGAGCCAGAGCGAGACCTTTGGGAACGTGGTGTTGGAGGGACTCGCCAGCGGTCTGGCCTTTGCGGGTTTTGATTACGCGGCGGCCGCCCAGTTCGTGCGGCACAAGGAAAACGGACTGTTGTCCCCGTCCGGACGGAACGACAAACTCTCAGAGGCCGCCGTGGAGCTTGTGGCAAATCCCGAGCTGCGCACCCGACTGGGAAGGGCGGCAAGGGAAAGTGTGCTCAGCCAGTCGTGGGAGGCTGTGGCAGGCCGGTTTGCGAGTGACTTGGAAGCAGTCACGCGGGAAGGGGGGGCGAGGCTGTCGCCCTGAGCGGGCTAGTCCGGCTTCTGCGGCTGGGAATCTGGCTCAGACTCGCCGGGTTCGGCGGAACCCTTCTGGCGTTGGCGGTCTTCCCAGTGCTCGAAAATCTTCACAACCCCCAGAATCATCAGCAGGGGCCGGGCGAGCAGAAACAGCAGTCTGCACACGCCGGTCACCACGCCACCGATGGGGAGGAAGGCCAGAAGGATGCCGAATCCGAACGCGGCGCTCGCCGCCTTGACCGGTTCCTCTTTGACATAGGCTTCCACGCGTTGGGCGACATGCTCATGGAGAGGTTGGCCCTCAGGAGGAGTGGGTTCCGAAGTGTTCATGGCTCTCTGCCTTGTTTAAGGATTCAGTGTCGAAGCTAACCTTTCATTTCCACTCCCGCAAGGGAAGCCCTAAGCCCTCTCCTGCCAAGAGGCTTTGGCGGCACAGTCGCAAACAGAGGTGGCCCGGGTGGGGAGCGGCCAAGGCGTGCACTAGGCGGAGATGAGTTCCGTGAGTTGTTTGGTGGCGATCCCGATTGGGCGGTCCAGCGGGACGCCGGCGCAGTGCAACAGTGTCCCGAGCAGGTCGCCTTGGTTGCCGCTGATCCCCGTGAGGAACTGACCGGTCTGGAGTTTTCCCCCGCCGCGGCCGGCCAGAATGAAGGGCAGGTTTTCCCGGGTGTGCTTGTTGCCGTCCTCAAGGCCGGAGCCCCACATCATGATGCAGTTGTCGAGCAGGGTGCCCTCACCCTCCCGCAGGTTGTGCATTCGCTCGACCATGTAAGCGAATTGGGACACGTTGAAGGCGGCGATGCTGGCTACTTTGCCTGACTTCTCGGGCTGATTGTTATGATGGGTCACGGAGTGGTGCTCGTCGGTGAACCCGAGTTCTGGGTAGGACACGCCGTTGGGGGTCGACCCAATATAGGTGCTCACCCGGGTGGTGTCCGTCTGAAAGGCCAGCACCATCAAATCGCACATGACCTTCATGTAGTCGCTGCGCCGGTCGCCTTCGGGGATTTTGATTTCGATGGGAGGCGAGTCGGAGGCGTTGCGTTTGGCGGTGCGCACTCCGGCCGCCTCAAGGGCCGCCTCCTTTTGGCGGTGCTCGATCACCGCGATCCGGCGTTCCAGGGAGCGCACGCTGTCGAGGTACTCGTCCAGTTTGCGTTGGTCGTTCAAACTCAGGCGCCGGCGCAGGTCCCGGGCGCCGCCCAGCACCAGATCAAGCATGTCCCGCTCAAGGGGATCCGTCTTTTTCGCTGTGGCTGCGCCCGCATTCAAGCCGCCCTGTTCGCGTGTTTTGAAAAGCCGGTTCAATACGCTGCGCGGGTTGGTTTCGGCGGGGACGGGTTGGGTGGCCGAACGGAAACTGCAGTGGGAATAGTAGGCTTCGTTGAGCCCTTCCTGATTCTCCTTGTGGGTTTGCGGCATGGTCGCAAGCTCGAGGGAGGGCAGGGCGGTGAAGCCTCCAATCGCGTTCGCCGCGAGTTGGTCGGCCGAAATGGAGATGTTGACGATGTTCCGCCGCCTGGAATCCGGGAGCGCCGCGGTCAACCAGGTGGAGAGTTCCAACGCGTGCGGCGCTCCATTGAAGGGAGCGATAGGGACGCCGGAAATGCCCTTCATCATGAGGCATTCGCCCAGCACCGGACGGAGCGATTCCAGGCCCGGGGGAGGGGACGAGAGAAACGTTTCCGGACTCGCGGGCCAGAACTCGTCCATGATGACCCCGTGCGGCATGTACATGAAGCCGAGGCGCACCGGCGGCCGGGAGGCGTGTCCTGTGGGCTGTTCGGCCCAGCCCATGGTTTCGAGCAGGGGCAAAGCCAGGGAGGCACCCAGCCCGCGCAGGCAGGTGCGACGATCAATGAGCCAGTTTTTTTGCATTGGAGTTCTCGGTGGGTTGTTCCACCCGGCGGTGGGTGAAGGGGTAGCTGCTCACCACCCGGGTGATGAGGGTCTGCATCCGGTGGCCGTCCCCAGAGATGGCCTCCTGAAGTTTGTCCACCACCAGCTCGTCGTAGCCTTCCAGCTGGCGGCCCAGCGCGTAGGCGAGCAGTCTTTCAGTCAGATTGCGTGAAAAATCAGCGCTCCGCGAGGTCAGGATCTTTTTCAGTTCGCGCGGTGAGCCAAAGCGTTTGGCGCCCGGAAGTTCTCCGGCGGCGTCGATGGCTCCGCCGCTTTCGTCGGTGTCGCGCCAGCGGCCGATCGCGTCGAAGTTTTCGAGTCCGAATCCGATTGGATCGAGTGTCTTGTGGCAGCTCATGCAAACAGCATTGGTCCGGTGCAGTTCGGTCCGTTGGCGGAGCGTCAGGTTGGCGGTTTTGGTTTTGTCCTGCTTTTCGAGCGTGGGCACGTTTGGCGGGGGCGGAGGAACGTGTTCACCCAGAATTTGTTCGAGGACCCAGACCCCGCGGTTCACGGGGCTGGTGCGGTTGGGGAAGGACGTGGTGGCCAGGACCCCCGGCATTCCCAATACCCCGCCCCGGTCGGGGTTGCGCAGCTGAACCCGCCGCATTTCGGGTCCCTTCACCTCGCCGGCCAGTCCGTACACGGTTGCGAGCGACTCGTTGAGAAAGCTGTAATCGGAGTCGAGGAAGCCTTCCACGCTGCGGTTCTCCCGCACAATCGACCCAAAGAAAAGCCGCGCCTCCTCGTACATCGCTGAGCGGAGCGCTCCGTCCATTTGCGGAAACTTGGCGGCGTCAAAAGTTTTGGCTGCCAGCTTGTCAACGCCGAGCCACTGGGCACCAAAGCCGTCAAACAGCGCCCGGGACCTCGGACTCGCCAGCAGGCGCCGAACCTGTTGCTCGAGGACCGTGGGGTCCTTCAGGAGGCCCTTGTCGGCGAGGGCGGAAAGTTCCTCGTCAGGCTGGGTCGACCACAGCAGGTACGACAGCCGAGAGGCCATTTGGAAGTCGTCGAGCGGGACGATACCAGAGCCGCTTGCCGAGTCGTTTTCGGGGGTGATAAACAGAAACTGCGGCGAAACAAGCACCGCCTTGAGCACCAGGCGGAGGGATTCCCCCTCGCCGCGCCCCGCCTTTCTGGCCAGGTCGAACACGCCGGCCAGCACCTCCACTTCGGCCTCCGAGGGGGGGCGACGGTATGCCTTTCTGGCCAGTCCGCGCAGGGTTGAACGCAACTCCAGAGCGGTAAGCACGGGCTGGAAGGGTAGATTCCCGAAGAGTCGGTTGTGCAACCCCGCGGGAAGTGGGGTGCCTGAGGGCCACACGCTTTGGATCACCTCTCCGGCGATTGCCAGATACTGCTCCATGAGGAGAGGGGAGAGGGAGTTGAGGTAGCCGGCACCGAAGACTTCCGCCGGCAGTTCGGCGGCTAGGGAGGGATCGCTTCCGAGCAAATCCCCGAGCGTGTTCGCGTATTCCACCTTGTTGAGGCGGCGGATCACGAATGCCCCCGGATCGATCGGACTGAGAAATTTAATCTCGGAGAACCAGTTGGCGAAAATCTTCACCTCCTCGGGGCCTGGATGTTTTTTGGCGTCCTCGGGGGGCATTTCGTGTGCGTCGAGGCTGGTGAGGGCCCGCTTCCACTGTTTGCGCAGCTCGGCTGCGCCCGGATTTTTGAGCGCGGGACGGAAACTCAAGCCTCCCTTCCTGACTTTGTCTCCGTGACAGTCGGTGCAGTAGGTGTTGAAGAAGGGGATGATCTTTTGGTCAAAGGTCTTTCTGGCCGCAGCCTGCCGCGCTGCATGAACCGCCTCGGGCGACTCGGCTGACTCGGCTCGCAGGGGGTATCCTGCCGTGAGAGCGAAGGCGACGCCCAACGGAATGAGGTCCCGCACAAAACGGGAATGGGTGGACCGCCGCACCGTTCTGTGCCGCGAAGCCCAAACATTCCCGGGCTCATCGGAGACCGCGGGGGCGGGCGAGGGGGCTAGGCCGGGCTGGGCCCGGGATGTTGGGGGAGTGTCCACCCTTGAGATGATCGACGGAAGAAAGGGTTCATAAACCTTTTTTTCGGTGGCCCCGCCTTTTGCCGTACGATGAACCCGTGCTTCCGCCGTTGCCGGCCGGTGTGCATGGTTGCCCGATGCCAACCTCTCTTGCCGCAGTTTTATACGAAACGGGACGCCCGCTCGTGGTTGAGGAGATCCAAGTCGCCGAACCTCAGGCGGGGGAGGTGTTAGTGCGGATGAAGGCGGCTGGTGTCTGCCACAGCGACCTTCACGTCATGAAGGGCGACCTTCCGATGCCACTCCCCATCGTGCTCGGACACGAAGGGGCGGGTGTGGTGGAGGCAGTGGGACCGGGCGTGAGCAGCGTGGTGCCCGGGGATGCGGTCTGGCCGATTTGGCGCTCCTCCTGCGGCCGCTGCCACTACTGCCAAAACGGGCGTCCCGCCCTGTGCGAACTTGGTACCGCCATGCGCTTTACTGGGTTGATGCCCGATGGGCAGACCAGGTTCCGGAGCAAGACAGGCGTCCCGATCCGCCATTACGCCGGGGTGTCGACTTTTAGCTCGCTTTCGACCATGCCCGAGGCGGCGGTGGTCAGGATTGATTCGGATGTATCCTTCGAGCGGGCGGCTCTGCTGAGTTGTGGGGTCATCACGGGAATTGGGGCGGTCACCCACGCGGGGCAGGTCGTTCCGGGGAGCACTGTGGCGGTGTTCGGATGCGGCGGCGTGGGGCTCAATATCGTTCAGGGAGCGCGTTTGGTGAGCGCTACCCAAATCATCGCGGTCGATCCGGTGGCGGCTAAGGAGCGCTTGGCCCGGATGCTGGGGGCGACTCATTTTGTGGACTCCAGTGCGTGCGATCCGGTCGCCGCAATCAAGGAACTTACCGGCGGCCTCGGGGTGGACCACGCGTTTGAGGCGGTGGGTTTACCCGAGCCGATCGAGCAGGCTTACGATTCCCTGCGCAAGGGTGGGACCTGCGTGGTGGCTGGAATCTGCCGCGGAGACGCCCGTGCGCGGATCAACGTCAACCAATTGGTGTACGCAGAGAAAACGCTCAAGGGCACGTTGTACGGCTCGATGCGCCCGCGGGTGGACCTGCCGCGGATTGTGGAGATGCACCGCGCGGGAATCCTCGAGTTGGACGCCCTGCTGACCCGGACGTGGCGCCTGGAGGAGATCAACGAGGCCTATGCCGCGCTGGAACGCGGCGAGGTTGCCCGCAGCCTGATTGTGTGGGACTGAGGCGGCATTGTAACAGATTCAGGTACAATTTTTGGGGTCCCTTCCTTTCGGAGCGGAGGAAACCCGGGTGCTCCGCTTCTTGTCCCGGATGAGCAGGAGACCGAGGGCGGCGCAAAGGCCTATCCAACGGTCCCCCCAGCGCATGTAGGGAGTGGGCACGGGTGCGTTGGGGACCTGCACGCTCAGGGTGTCCACCCCTTCGGTGAAGGGTTCCAGATGCTGTTCCACGCGGCCCAGTGGGTCGACTTTGCAGCTGACTCCCGAGTTGGCGCAGCGGAGCAGGGGCAGGCGCGTCTCAACCGCCCGGAATTTGGCGTTGGCGAGGTGTTGGGCGGCGGCCGCGGTGGTGCCGAACCACGCGTCATTGGTGAGGTTCACCAGCAGTTGCGCCCCCTCCCGGACCAGGGAACGGGTTTCCGCGGCGAGGCTGTCCTCAAAACAGACCAGCGCGCCGATCCGCACGCGTGGATTTGAGAGGTGCAGGAGATTGGCTTCGGTGCCCGGTTCCAAATCGCCGGGCACCAGATCGCTCAGCCATCCCGGCGCCCACTGCCGGAACGGGAGAAACTCGCCAAACGGGACGAGGTGTCGTTTGCGGTAGCTTTGGAGTTCCACCTCCCTGTCACCGATGAGAATGGCGGAGTTGTACTCGGACACTTGCGATGCATCCCCGGGATTGGCGGCTGGCTCCAGGGATCCAATCAGCAGCGGCACGGCCGCCCGTCTGGCCTGCTCCAGAGTGAAGCTGTGGTTGAGTTTGTCGGCGAACATGCCGCGCGGTGTAGTCGCCTCCGGCCAGAGGATCAGATCTGGCTTCGGGGACTGGAGGGCGGTCGCCAGTTCCATGAGGCGCTCCAACCGGCTCAGGATCGAGGCTTCCTGTTCCGCCGCAAATTTTTCTAACTGCGGGACGTTGGGCTGCAGGCAGACCGCGCGCAGCGGGGTGAATCCGCCCGCCGGCTTCTCAAGGACCACCCGGACCCCGTAGCTCACGGCAATCCCAACCAGCACCAGCAGCGTCATGATCTCCCCGCGCAGATTGGGAAGGACCCGGATTGAAGTGTCGTGTTTGATCCGGCGCAGGATCAGCGCGAAGGTGAGGTTGGCGAAAACGACAATAAAGGTGATTCCGTGGATTCCGAAAAGGTCGGCGATCTGAATCAGCGCCAGATTGTTGTGAAGAGCGACCCCCGGGCTGTTCCATCCGAAGCCCGTGAAAAGCCAGCCCCGTACCCACTCGAGCCCAACCCATGCCGCGGCGCCGCAGGCCGCGAAGCGGACGTTGCGCAGGGAGGTGCCGGCCGGAGTGGCAGCGGCCTCCGGAGGCATGGCCACCACCCATGCCCACAACGCGGGATACAGCGCAAGGTAGACGGCCAGAAGCAGCGGCACCCCCCGGAGCAACGGGGAATCGAAAATGTCAGCAAGGGCGTGCAACCAGTAAAAGGCAGCCGTGAAAAAGACGATCCCCGCGGCGTAACCGAGAAGCGGTGCCTTCCAACGGGGGGCCGAAGGCGCAAGCGTCCAGAGGGCTGCCAGAAGGGGCAGTTGCGCGATCCAAACCAGTTGGGGCTGGTCCCACGGTGGGAAGCAGGCGGCCAGCAGCGCGCCCGAGCAGGCTGCCGCCGCCCATGGGCCGCCTTTGAGAAGGGTGGATCGCACGTTCATGAACCACCCGCAACTATAGCGCAGGGCCGGATTTTTCCAGCGGCCATTCCTGAATCCGCGGCGTGGCACAAGAAAGCGGCCCACCTCGCCCACCCGGCATCTTTGGAATCATCCGAGGGCGGGGCGTGGGCGGGGTGTCCATCCGGGCTTGGAATCCTCAAAGTGCGCGGGACCCGCATGAGCGGTAGTACGCATGTCCGGCGCCGGACCGCGAGCCGCCCATGCTTTCGGACTGCCGATCCAACTGCCCGCGCATTTGATGTGCTGGACAGCTCATGCCACGTATCTGAGTTTTCTGGATAATTAGTGATGGGAACCCCGTGAATTAATCGTTCCGCCTTGTTCAGAAAAGCAGCGCGGATTTTCGCCAGATCTGACGCCCCGCAAGGGGCACTTCTCTTCCAGCCCATGGCAACGCCCTGGGAAAACCGTCCCCAAAAAAGAATACGCCCTGAAAGGGCTCACTCACCTGCCCGGTCCATCCGAAAGTGTGGCTTCCTCATGGGGCGCCCCTTGTAGCAAGGGCTTCATGTTTTTGAACGGATCAAACCCACGGCGTTGCCATGGGCTGCGAGCGGCCTCCCCCTTCGGGATGGAAACACTCCGGTTATCATTGAGGGTTGGTATCAGATTTGTGCGCGACCCCGAAATGGAGCACGGCTCGTCTGGTCCGTGTCCCATTTGGAGGGCCAGAGAATCGGCGCCATGAAAAACTTCAGCGCCCCCCTCCTGTGGAGGGTTCAAAGATTGGAAGACTGAGGTGGCCGAAAATCTCCGGAAACAACCAAGAGAGGGTGCGGGGGGATACGCCGCGTTGCGGGCCCGGTCTGCTGCGGTGGGCGTCTGTCCGCCTCGTGTGGCAAGCCTACGCACGTTTGAGGGTTTCGCGGGCTCTGAACTCGCCCGGGGTGCTGCCGGTGTAGCGTTTGAAGTCCTTGCTGAAGAAGAAGCGGTCCGCGTAGCCGACCTGTCCGGCGATTTGCTTGATGGGTTCGGTGGTCTCGACCAGGCGCCTTTTTGCCTGACTGATGCGTTCCCGCCGCAGCCAGTCGATGGGTGAAGTACCGAAGCTGCGCTTGAAGAGGCGGTTAAAATGCGAAGGGCTTACGCCGCTCATCGCTGCCAACTCGTCCACGCGCATCGGCTGGAAATAAAACAGGCGCATCTGCTCAAGCGCCCTGTGCAGCACCGGCGGCGGGTTCTCCAAGGTCTCACCGCGACCGGCCCGCGCACAAAACGCGGCCGCAACCAATCGCGCCACCGCCGCATGAATCCGCGCCGGGGCCTCGGGTGCCGGATTTTGCATCTGTTCAAAAACTTCTGGATACACTTCCGCGGTTTCCTCAGGGCATCCTGAAAAAACCGGCAGGAAACCGGTCGCGAGCATCCGGCTGAGGGCCTCCAGTCTCGGGCCCTCGATTCGAAGCCAGTACACTTCCCACGGGTCCGCGGGGTCGGCGCCGTGGGCATGCGGTGTGGCGCAGTTGATCCAAACGAGCTCACCGGGAGCCACCGGGTGCGTCCTTCCCTGCAGCCGTACCCAGCCCCTCCCTGCCAGGCACCATATCAGCTCGTGCCCCGGGAAGTGTTCGCGTTCGACGCGGTGGTCCGGTCCGCCGAGAAGGTGGCCCGCGCGGGGTACGGTGTAAAACACCTCCTGATGGAGGCTGCTCGGGGTGGCGAAAAGGGAGACCACAAACCGTGTGGGTGCACCTGGATTTCTCATGAGCGGATACTACAACAAACAGGGCGATTGGCTCCATTTTCGGAATGGTTGAAGCATGGTTTGATCGTAGCCATGAAGCGTCTGATCCTCGCCTTGGGGTTGGTGGGAGCGTCCTGCCCGGGAATGTTTGCCGCGGACCCGGTCCTATTTGGGCGCGATGTGCTCCCGATTCTTTCGGACAACTGCCTGAGCTGTCATGGACCGGACCAGCACAATCGGAAGGGCGGGCTGCGTCTGGATGTCCGGGAAGGGGCGGTGGCGGCGAAGGAAGGCGTTGCGGCCGTCGTGCCGTTCCAACCGGAGGCGAGCGAGTTACTCAGACGGATTGCAAGTCGGGATCCCGAGGAGATGATGCCCACGCCCAAATCCCACAAGGCGCCGCTCAAGCCCGCGCAGGTGGACGTCCTGAAAAGGTGGATCGCAGAGGGGGCGCCTTGGGGCAAACACTGGGCCTTCGAGCCCCCGCGGCGGCTGGATCCGCCCGGGGGCCTGACCGGCGGACATCCGGTGGACCGGTGGGTGCAGGCGGTCTGGAAGCGCGAGGGCGTCGGGGGAAAGCCCGCCGCGCAGGCGGCCACCCTGCTGCGGCGCGTCAGCTTCGACCTGACCGGCCTGCCCCCCACCCGAGCCCAACTGGAGGCGTTCCTCGCGGACCGTGAACCCGGGGCATGGGAGCGGGTGGTGGCGCGTCTGCTGGACTCACCCCACTTTGGCGAAAGGATGGCGATGTGGTGGCTGGATGTGGCCCGTTATGCGGACACCGATGGATTCCAGTCCGACGCGACCCGCACCAACTGGCCGTGGCGGGACTGGGTGGTGCATGCTTTCAACCGGAACCAGCGCTTCGACGCATTTACCGTGGAACAGTTTGCAGGGGACCTCTTGCCGGATGCATCGGCGGAGCAGCGGATGGCCACCTGTTTTCACCGCAACCACATGGCCAACGGCGAGGGTGGGCGTGATCCGGAGGAGAGCCGGGTGGAGTATGTGATCGACCGGGTCAACACGATGGGCACGGCTTGGCTGGGGCTCACCCTCGGCTGCACGCAGTGCCACACCCACAAGTTTGATCCGATCAGCCACGGGGAGTACTACAGCCTGAGCGCGTTCTTCAACAGCATTGACGAAACCGGGGCGGCTGGCGGTTCGGCCAAGCCCGTGATGGACTACAAGTCGCCGCACGCGGAGGCAGCCGTCGCCGAGGGCGAAAGACTCGTCGCCGCAGCCAAGCAGCGGGAGGCTGCTGCGAAGGAGGCTGCACGCGATCCTTTCCGCAGCGTGCTCCCCCAATGGATCGAGCGGACCAGGCATGATTTCCGGGACTGGACACCGCTCACCGCGGCCGCCCTTGAAACCGCGGAGGGCACGGTGCTGCAGCAGGAGGCTGACGCCTCGATTCGCGCGACGGGTCCGCATCCGTTGCAGGACGAATACCGGCTCGCTTCGCGGGTGCGCCTCTCCCGCGTGACGGGTTTGCTGCTGGAAGTGCTGCCCGATGAAACGCAGTCCCACGGCAGGCTCTCGCGCGGAAAGAGCGGCGAATTCATCCTGACGGACTTGAAGGTTCAGGTGCGGCAGCGCGGGCGGGCGGAGGTGCGCGACATCAGACTGGCCGGAGCCGTGGCGGACTTTTCCGCCGACAAAAAGGCCAACGGCGGTTATGGGGACGTGAGGGACACCCTCGACGACGACCCGCGCAACGGTTGGAGCACCAAGGGCGCAACCGTCACGGAGCCGCACGTGGCGGTATACCGTTTGGCGGACCCGCTCGTCTTGGAACCCGAGGAGGAACTGGTTGTCGAATTGCGCCAGCGCTCCACCTTGGGAGACGCGAACATCAGCCGGTTTCGGCTCTCGGTGAGCGATCAGTTGGGAGAGGCGGTGAGCAAACTTGGCCCGGGCCCGCTTGCGGAGCTGGCCGCTAGCGGTGCGGCGACTGAGGGGGATGTTTCCGAGGGATTGCGGAAGCGGCTGTTTGAACAGTTTCTAGAGGATTATGGACCGTATCTGGAAGCCCGGCAGCGGCTTGCGCTCGCCAATGCCCAGCTCGTGGAGGCGAAGACCGCGTCTGGAAACTTGAAAGTGTTGGTGCTCGGGGAGCGCCCGGAGTTACGCGAGACTTTCGTGCTTTTACGCGGTGTCTGGGACAAGCACGGGGACCGGGTCGAGCCGGGAGTGCCGGCTGCCATTTCGCGCTGGCCCGATGGTGAGCCCCGAAACCGTCTGGGGCTGGCCCGCTGGCTGGTTTCACGCGACAATCCGCTCACGGCTCGCGTGGTGGTCAACCAGCTCTGGCAACTGTTGTTTGGGGAGGGGTTGGTGCGGACACCGGAGGATTTCGGGCTGCAGGGGGAGCGACCGACGCATCCGGAACTGCTCGACTGGCTCGCTGTGGAATTTGTTGAAAGCGGCTGGGACGTCAAGAGACTGCTGACCCTTCTGGTCACCAGCGAAACTTACCGCCAGACATCCAACGCGCAGCAGGAGGAGATCGCGCGAGATCCGCATAACCGGCTGTTAACACGCGGCGCGCGCCACCGGTTGCCGAGTTGGATGCTCAGGGATGCGGCCCTGCGCGCCTCGGGGCTTTTGGAGGCGAGACTGGGCGGGCCGCCGGTGCGTCCCTACCAGCCGCCGGGCGTATGGGAGGAACTCTTCATGGGACGCTTTAAGTACGAGCCGAGCCTGGGGCCGTCGCAGTACCGGCGGACGCTCTACGCCTTCTGGCGGCGTGCGATTGCCCCTACGTTTCTCTTCGACACCGCGCAGCGCCGGGTCTGCGAGGTGCGTTCTCACCGGACCAACACGCCCCTTCAGGCGTTGACCCTCCTCAACGACGAGACCTTCCGAGAGGCCGCACGGGTGCTTGGGGTCGAGGCGCTCAAACAAGGTGCCCGCGGGGACCGGAAGCGCCTCGAGTGGCTGAGCCTCGCCGTGCTCTCCCGGGGGCCGCATCCGGCGGAGTGGCCTGTGCTGGAGCGCACTCTGGCGCAGGCGCAGGCCCATTACCGGCAGGCGCCCGCCGACGCCAAGGCCCTCCTTTCCTGCGGACAGGCGCCGCTTCCTGCGGAGTCCAATTTGGCAGAAGCCGCCGCCTACACGGTGGTTGCCGGCATGCTCCTCAACCTCGATGAAGCCCTCACTCATGAATAATCCCATCAACGTCAGTCGTCGTTACTTCGTGGAGCGCACCAGCGGCCTGTCCCTCGGGGCCATGGCGCTGGCCGCACTGGGACAGGGGAGCAGCGGGGCTGGGTTGACGCAGGGCGCGGAGGCTCCGATCGGGCCCGGCCTTGCGGATCTGCCCCATTTCCGGCCCCGGGCCAAGAGCGTGATCTTTCTGACCCAGTCCGGCGGGCCCTCCCAGATCGAACTGTTTGACCAAAAGCCCGACCTGCACAAGTGGGCGGGGACCGAACTGCCCGAATCGGTGCGCAAGGGACAGCGCCTGACGACGATGACCGCCAACCAGAAGCAACTGGTGAAGCCTGCCGCCGCGCGGTTTCACCGTTCCAAAAGCGGTGCTACGGTGGGCGAATGGCTGCCATACACGGCGGGCGTCGCCGAAGAACTTTGCTTTGTGAAATCGATGTGCACCGAGGAGATCAACCACGCGCCGGCCATGACCAAGCTGCTCACGGGCAACCAGATTGCCGGCCGCCCGAGTCTTGGGGCGTGGGTTAGCTACGGGCTTGGCAGTGCAAACCGCAACCTGCCCGAGTATCTTGTGCTTATTTCCAAAATGCAGCGCCCCAGCGACCAACCGCTCTACGACCACTACTGGGGAAGTGGCTTTCTCCCCTCGCGCTACCAAGGGGTGAAGCTGCGAAACGCGAGGGAGCCCGTCCTGTATCTGCGGGATCCGGAGGGGATGCCCCGCACCCTACGGCGCGGCATGCTGGATGGCCTGGGTGAACTCAACGCGCTCCATTTGCAGGAGACGGGCGATCCGGAAATCGCGACCCGCATCCGGCAGTACGAGATGGCCTTCCGCATGCAGAGCAGCGTCCCTGAGCTGACGGACCTTTCCGGCGAACCGGAGGAGGTGTTCCACTTGTACGGACCCGATTCACGGCGGCCCGGCAGCTACGCGGCGAACTGCATTCTGGCGCGCCGCCTTGTAGAGCGTGGTGTGCGTTTTGTGCAACTGGTTCACCCCGACTGGGATCATCACAGCCGGCTGACCTCCTGGTGCACCGCGCGCTGCCGTGACACCGACCAGGCCAGCGCCGCATTGGTGCTAGACCTGAAGCGGCGAGGGCTGCTGGAGGATACGCTGGTGGTTTGGGGCGGAGAATTCGGCAGGGGCGTCGCGGGACAGGGCAAGTGGGACAGCCCCGAGGCTGGCCGCGACCATCACCCGCGGTGTTTCACGATGTGGCTGGCGGGAGGCGGCGTGAAGAGCGGCACCACCTACGGCGCAACGGACGATTTCAGCTACAACGTGGCCGAAAATCCGGTGCAGGTCAGGGACCTGCACGCCACCATTCTGCACCAGTTGGGAATCGAGCACGAGCGGTTTGGCTACCGTTTTCAGGGGCTCGACTTCCGGTTGACCGGAGTCGAGCCCGCCCGGGTCGTGCGCGAAATTCTTGCCTAGCCGGAGTTCCAGAGGCCGGAGTGCCCGGGGAAAACCACGCGTGTGAAACTACGTTGGTTGGTCGCCCAAGACTGGACTCTGAAGCAAAGGGTTTGTTGAAAACCCGATGTTTCAGAAATTCGTAATGGGGCGGCACCCGACGCTGCTGATGTCGATACGAGGCAATGGACGCCCGTGTGGCTACGTCCTCACGATCCTCCACGTCGGTCTCGCTTGAATCCTCCGGCGCGGGCAGAGGCTTTGTTCCGAACGGGGCTGATGAGTCGGCGCCAAAGTGAAAACGGAATGCGTGGTTTCGAATTCTGACGGAAGCGCTCGATTAAGTGCACCTGCCGCTGTTGCAAACCTATCGCGCACCGCGCTGCCACTCGAATAGCCCCAACCTGCAGTGCCCGTCCGCTCTTCTCGATCCGGAGGGTTCATTTGGAGCTCGATCCAGAAGCAGTGTGCTGCCACACTTTACGCCTGTCAGAAGCAACTTGTTTGTAGATCTGGAAAAATCCACACCCGATGCCTGAGATTACACTGCTTGAAAAGCCCAACTACACCGGCATTCAGCTCGCTGAGGGGGACATTCGGATTGGGCTCTGGGGACCAATGCATCAGGGAAACCTGTCCCTGAAAACTCTAGCCGTGCACGGTGACCCCGTTTTGCTGGCGGCTTTCGACGACCTGGATCCCATGGTTTGGAACAAACCAGAGAGCACCCCACACGGTGGCACCGGTTATTACCAAACCAAGACGGGGATCAGCCGGGGGGAGGCTGTTGATTTTCTCGGGCGTTGTGGTTACACGCTGGCGGGCGGGGAAAACAACCCACCACCCGGGGCTCAAGAGGAGGAACCGCGGCCCATCCCTCCTCCCCCTCCCGTCGGGGGACTGTCCCTCGGGCTTTCCGAGTTGGCCGCACATGCGGGAGACTTTGATCGGATACGCGGTCTGTTTTCTGAAAGAAACCGGTTTTACCGCTACAGGCCCGGGGCTAATGAAAAATGGCCGCTGGGAAGGGGAGTTTATGTCATCTGGCAAAACCAGCCCGGTGGAGACGCGATGATATACATCGGGAAAACCGGGGGCTATGGCAGGGATGATCAGGGTGCGGTGATTTACGGCGGCGGCACCTTTGCGCAGCGGGCAAGCCGCTGGCACCCCTACTCGTTCACCAGGAAGGGTGTGTGTGCAGGTCACTTTGAGTATGCTCCGAACGCGTCTGTCAATACGATTAGGAAACTCCCCGAGGCGGGGCGCTACCAGAAGCAATTGCCCTTCTCCTCGATTACCGTCGATTGCTACCTCACGGACGGCATAGAGCATCAGGTTTCGCCTTCGTTTTTGGAGGCGTTGCTCCTGCAGACCTACCTTGCTCGGTTCAATTCCCTTCCAGTCGCGAACAACGAGTTCTAGGCGCGCCCGGTTTACCACGGCACTGCCGGAGGTTTCCGAAGGTAGGCTCCGAAGCCTCCGCCCCGAACCGGGCCTCCGGAGGCCACCGGGGCTCCGGAGGCCTTATGCCGGAGCGCTTGAGGGGTACAGGGCGAGCGTCCTCTGCAGTCGCTGGCGCAGCCGATCTACGAGTTCCTGCGGTTCGCAAACACGCACGTGCTCGCCCCAGCTCAAGATCCACTCGAGCACCTCGGACAGTTGGGCGAGTTGAAAGCACAACTCCACGCCGCCGTCTGGCAGGGGAATCTCGGTCTGATCCTCGTGCCATTTGCGTTCACGAACGCGGGTTGCAGCGTACGCGTTAAACTGCAGGCGAACGAGTTGTGTGGGTGTATCGTCTTTGCTGCCCATCATTCCAAAGGCGTCATGGAGCGTGTTTTCGACGATCCCCTCCTGGGGGCGATCAAAGCTGAGGCCGGTTTGCTCCGCCCTTTCGATGCGTGTGAGCGCAAAGGTGCGCATGGCATGGCGTTTCAAATCAAATCCCAACACGTACCAGATGTCGTCCATGCAGACCATGCGGTAAGGGTTGACTGTGCGCTGTTCCCCGACGGGGTGCGCAAGTTTGGTGTAGAAGAACGTGAGCTGCTTGCGTTCATAAACCGCCTCCGCCACCCGTTCGAAGCTGGCTGGGTCCGCCCACCGGACCGTGCGCTGGCGGAAGGAGAAGACCTCCTTCAACTTGGAGTCCATCACCAGAAAATGATCGTCGCTTTGGTCCCTCAAGAAAGTGTGGACACGGCCCCAAAAATGTGTGCCCCGGATCGCTTCCATTCCCTTCTGGAGGGTGAGCAAAAGGGCGATGTTTCGTTTGGGAAGCCTCTTGAGGCGCGGAATTAAATCCTGAGTCACCAGCGCAAAACCCTCCTCGGGATTCTCGGAATAATGCCAGCGGTTGACGTCGCACACGACCGGGTAGCCCAATTCCCTCAGAAATTGAATGCAGGCCTCCACCTGTTTTTCTGAGATTTTGATCTTCTTGGAGAGATCGAGTTTGCTGAGTTTCACGCCGGGCCGCGACTTGAGGAGTTGCTCGTGGACTCTCAGGGTGTTGGCAAGGAGGGTGTAACTGGCCATGGCGGGGTGGTCTGATGGTGGGGCCATCGACAGTCTGGCGCACGCCCCAAAACGGGAGAAGCTTCGGGTCGCCGCCGACTCCAGACGGGGAGAGGCAGCGCACAGATCGCGCCACGTGGCGCGCTGGAGGCATCGCAATTGGAGACTTGTTTGACTTCGTTTGGCGGTGGGGTTGTTCCAACCTGCAGGAAATGCCTGCCCGCCGCCCCGTCCCCCCGTGCTCATGGCCCGAATCTTCCGCTACCGCCTCCGCTGATTGGTCCTCATTTTGGCGCAGTCTGAACGGGCCGGAAAAGAGAAGGCACGTCGAACTGGCCCTCCAAACGCGACAGACGGGCACGTTGGAGGTGCTCGTCTGTCACACGAGCGCCGTGCGCGAGGGGTTCCTCTTCGAACTGCGACCGGTCGAATTTCAGAATCTGGCCGCCGCCTCCGACTGGGAGCAGAAGCGCGGGGAAGCCGTTGCAGAATTCAACGCGGCGGCACCCGAAGAAAAGGCAGGGCGGATCGAGAACGCCCTACAGCTTGGCCAGTTCGCGTTCCTGCGCCACTTGGTCCGGCACACCGGATGCGTGGAGGAAGGTTTTCTGTGCGAGTGGCCCAGGGGAGCTTTCGATCAGGAGGCCGAGCCAGCAAGGGTGGAGGGCGTGGAAAAGGCTGTGGACCGTTTCCGCGGGTTGGCGGATTGGGAGAAAGTGCAACGGATTCGGAATGCGTGCCGCTGGCGGCAATGGGGTTATCTCAAGGAGTTGATCCGCCGGACGGACTGCGTTTCCAGCGGTCTTTTGTGGGACCCTCCCGCGGCGGTGGTACCGGCTTCAGTGCGTGGGTGGGTGGGTGGGGGGAGTCGGGCGGGCACTTGGGACTCGCCGCTTCCGCTGGAGGGCGATCCGGAGTGCGACACGGAGTTCGTGGCGGTGGAGGTGGACGTCGGTGCGGACGAGCGTGATGTGCAGCAAGGGACCGGAAACGTTTGGAGAAAAAGGGTGGCGATGTTTTTGAGAAGTTTCCGGCGCGCTGCCCCGTTGGTGCAGATGGAGAGGGTGCAACGGTTGGTGGTCTTGAAGCAGTGGCGTACGGTGGCCGAGGTGTTGCTGCGTGACAGCCGGGGCACAGGGGGCGGCCAAGAAAAACGCTCCGGTGTTGATTGGGCGATGGCGCTGGCGGCGCCGTGTCCGGAGTTGTTTGGGGAAGAGGTGGTGCGCCGTGCGTGGATGGAGGCGCTGTCATCTCCGGCCCCAGAAAAGGCAGTTGATGAGCGGCCTCAAGGGACGGGGGAGGCGCGGGTGTACGCCCTTCAAACGTGGCGCATGGAGGGGCAACGGCGGGCGGGCGGCGCCTCCCGGTGGCTGGGGGCTTTGCCGACCGGCGGCGATCCGCAAAGCGCTGCCGCATTGCGGGCGTTCAGCAGCGGCTTCCGGACGGGGATGCGGGTTTTTGGCAGGTTGCAACCGCGTGAGATTCCCCCTTCGCTTCGATGCGATCCGGAGGTGGTGCTCGGGGAATGGCGGGAGAGCTGGACTGGAGGCACCGGACCGCTTGATGCCCTACCGTGGGGAACACTAGAGCGACTGGCCCGGGAGGGTGGAGGCATCACGGAGTGGCGGGAAGGGGGGCGAACTGATGTTCCGGAGGCCAGAGCGGTCTGGGCTTGGGCGTGGCTGCGCAAAGCGGCGCTTTCAACGGAGCGGGACACGCCCGTTGTCCCGGCATCGTTGCGTCACATCCCGCAGGTGTTGCGCCTCGTCGCGGGAGAGGTGCTTGAGAAGTTGGACACCCCCATCAACCGTGGCCAGAGGCGGTTTCCCGATGTATCTGCAGCCCCGGAACTGCTGCTGAATTCGGGGCTCTGGGAGGAGGGGGGGCATCGCTGTGCTGCGCTCATTCGGTGGGTATACACGGGAAATTTTGAAATCCGCCAAATTCCCGGACTTCTGCGCAATCACCCAGCTTTGGTGGCCCTGTGTGGCGAGGGACGCATTTTTTTAGATCCGGCGGCGGATGGCGATTTTGATGCCTTGCTTCATTTGCTTTCGCGGGAACCGGTTCCTTGGTGTTTGGTTCCGGATTTCGCGCGTGTACGGCCCGAGTTTGCCGCGCGGTTCTGCTCTGGGTGGAGCCGGATCTGCGAGCGTGCGCTTCCTCGGGCGGCAGTTCCGCAACAGGTCTGGGATGGGGTTGCTGCCGCACAGTTCTCGCTTCGCTGGGCGCGGGCCTGGCGCAAGCTCCTCGAGCGGGAGTGCATCCCGCTCCATGGAATCCCGGCTGAAATCTGGAACGATCCACGGGCCCGCCGCGACATGCTTTTGTGCTGGTGCCGGCAGTTCCGGGAGGTGGTTCCCGGGGCCCCTGAGGCGGAGGTCGCATCGCTTGGGGAACTCGAAGATTGGTACCTTCGTTGGAGTGAGTGCTGGATGTTGCACCCGCGGCCACCCGCGTTTTTCAGGGCAGCCAAGCGAGGTTCCTCCTGCGTGGTTTTCTCGGTCGAAAAGGATCGGGTGCAATTGCAGCACCCGGACGATGAGTGCAGAAGGGATGCTGTTTCCTGGTGTATCCGTCTGCAGAAAGGCGGTTTACCGCTTCACATGATTCCGGAAAGGTTCTACCATGTTCCCGAGGTGATTGACGCCTGGGTCAAGGGCGGGATTCGGTCTTGGAGGGAAAGGTTGGCAAAAGGGCATCTCATTTTGTCTGCTTTGCTGGAGGAATGGGTTGCTGCGCCGGTGTTTTGGATCCACGCGGTGCACCGAAGGAAACGCATCCTTTCGGAAATCGTGGATTTGTTGGTCGCCTCCGCCGGCGCGGGAAGCGGGAAGCCGATTTTGCACGGTCACATCCCCGTGTGGCTGCGGGCGAGCGCGAGGTGGGCAACGCTGGTCCGTAAGGGCTGGGTGACGCTTCCGGAAGCCGCTCTTTGTCCGGCCCTTGCTTGTGTGGGTGACCCGCGGTTGGGGAGTTGGCTCTGCGAAAATCCGGTTTCTCCCGCTGTTTTGGAGGCATACATGGGCCCGGTTCCGCAGCCTGTGATGAAGGCCTGCCGTGATGGTTGGTTGGGATGGGCCCGCAAAGAGATACTTCCAGCCGGGGCTTTTCCCGCGGAGTTCACAGGAGGGGAGGGTTCTGAGGCTTTGGCCGAAGGATGGCTCCGGTTTTTGAAAGGGGATCGGGGGTTGTTGTCTGCCGACTGTCTCGAGCAGTCCTTTCCGCGGGAGAGGGAGGCACCATCCGGAGGCACGCGCGCCCTTCTTGAACTGGAGTTTCAGCGGTGCTGGCTGCGCTGGGCGGAGCACACAGGTGATTTACGCGGGCGCTTTGATCGAAACCTGTTTCGAGCTGTCGACCGCCTCGCAATGAAGGCTGAGCACGTGCGGACCGTGTTCAAACGTTGGAAAATGGCGTGGACGTTTCGCATCCACAAGGACCTGCAGATGAACCGGTCCGTTTCGTTCGCCAGATGCTCCCTGCCGAATGTCGAGTCCCGGATCCGAAAATGGAAGGACGGGGCGGCCGCAGGTCCGAAAGAGGAGGGGTTGGAGCAGAAGAGGACGATCCCGGATGCGGCGCTTGCGGACGCGATTTTTGCAAGCTGGGTGTGGGCTGTCGGAGCCGCGCCGGGCGCGGTGCTAAAGGAGCCGGACTTTTTGAGCGACCCCGATTTTCGCGAGCTGCATTTAGGGGGCTGGAGACGGGTCTTGGAAAACCGGGCTTGTTTGCCTGAGGGCATCCCGGGGTATGTCCTTGAAGACCCGTTGACGGCTGCTGCCTGGCGGCGTGGCTGGTGTATCCGGCTCGCAGGCGAAGCATCTTCTTTGGAGACGGTTCCAGAGGCCCTGCGCAGCGATCCAGACGTTTTTGCCTCGCGTTTGCATGGATGGGAGCGGCGGTTGCTGGAAGCTCCGTGCTCCGTGTGGGAAATCTGCTCCGATCTGCGAGCGGAGCCGCAGATTCGTGACGCGTGGCGGACGGGATGGGTGCGACGTTTTGAGACAAAGGGTGCAGGCGGGGAGCTCGCACTGTTGTGGCCGCATTTGGGTGAGGAGGGCGAGGTGCCGGGAAGGTCAGTTCTCTGGTTGGCGACGGCAACCTCGAGTCTCGGTGGTGCCGCGCTCTCTCAGACTGGAGTGCCCCCTGGGTACGAGGAGGCCGTGGCTGCCGTCCAAACAAGCTGTCTGAACTGGAAGGAGTGGTTTTTGTCGGTGTGCGAGTGGGACGGGCCCTTCCGTTCGCAGTGGGAAGCGTCTCCTGAGGGGTTTGTGACACTGTGCCGGATCGCGTATCGAGTTCCGCCTTGGGAACACGTCGCTGCGGGTTTGCGCGCCGACAGTGCGGTTTGTGAGGCGTGGGTGGCTCGTCACCCTCTCGAGAGCGCTGTCGTTTACGAATTGAAAAAGATTTCCAGGCAAGCCGAGGGGAGTCCCTCGCACCGCCGGTATCTGGAAGCGCTATTTGACCGGCCATGGGCAGCGGTTGCCCTTCCCGAAGAGGTGCGGCGGTATCCGCCAGTGCAAAAGGCGGTTGCGGAAGGGTGGGTGGAAAAAGTCCGGGGAAACACCGCGTACAGGCGGTTGAAGGAATTTTGTGAGCGGTCTGGGAAAGGTAGCCAGTAGCCAGACTTCCCCTCGACCTTTGATCTCTTCTTTCTTAAGAACGTTCGGCGACGGTTTTTCGGCTACGCTGCCTGCTTCAGCCAGAGCGGTTGCTTGGAAAAAAGAGGGCGATTCCAATCTGGAAAGTCGCAGGTTCAAGTCTTGGAGAACTTGCGTAATGCGCTCAAGCCGTTGCTTTCCAGGCTATTGAAGCCGTAAAAATCCCTGCGTAGGTTTTGCAGCATCATCAAAAGTGCCTCTCTCCGTCGGTTCCTCGTTCACCCGCCGGAGGTGCTTGGTGTACCGCTGGCTCTCCCGGCTCTCCCCGGTTATCTGGCCCGCGGTTTACCGGAGAGAATGAAGTATTCGCGGTCGGTGAGCGGAGCCGTGTCGATCCACTTGCGCGCCTCCTCGGGACTGCGTTCGGCAAACTCGCGCGCGACGCGCTCGAGGGCGCCGATGCGCTGGGCCCTTGCGGATTCCCCACCGGCGGAAAGATCGATGGAGAGGGCCCAGTCGGCCGCGGCCGCGGGGTCTTTGCCTGCGGTGGCTTCGACAAAGCCACGAACAGCGGCGGGGTAGGTGGCCTGCCCCTTCATCTGTTCGAGGGTCGCCGCCGCTTGCGCGGCGTTGCGATCGGCGTCTCGGCGGAAGTTCGAGGCGAGAGCGGCGTCGAGTGCGGGGCCTTGGGGGAGTCCGGCGAGGATATCCTTTCGTGCCTGTGGGGACTGCGAATCACCGCGAGACTGTTCCGCCAGATCGCGACCGAGGCGGGCTGCTTCCTCCCGCGGGAGGGATTGGATGGCACTCACGATTTCCGGTTGGTTGGAGAGGTCGATTCCCGGGGTGCGCGCCAGCTGGGCGAGCGCGGCGTTGCGCATCACACCCTCAGGCAGCGACTTCGCGTAGGCGACGGCGGCGTCGGGGGCCTTTGCGCCGGTGCCCGAGGTGACCGCTTCGATGGCGCGTCGTGCAGCGGTTGCCGCGCCCGGGGTGCCCGCGATTTGGGGCGCAAGCGCGGCAAACTGCTCTGGCTCAGACGCAGCGATTTCACCGAGGGTCGAAGCCGCAGCGCGCTGGGTGTCTTTGGCAAGGGAGAGCGCCCATGCCGAGAAAGCCTGCGGATCCTTGCGCACCCAGGCGCCCAAAAGGACTTCCGATTGAAAACGGAGGGAGGGCGTCTCGCTCCAGAGTGCGGCAGCCTTTTCCGGCGCGAGCTCAGCCAAGCGCCTCGCCGTGAACTGGAAATCAAAGCGCATCCTCCGGAAGAAGTCCGGGTTGGCCGCCTCGGCGGCGAGGAGGGCGGAGAGTTCGTCGGGCTTCATTCGTCCGATGGTTTCCATCAGGAAGAGACGCTTCTCCGCGGGGGATTTTCCAGTGCTCTGGAGGGATTCGTCAATTTCGCGGAAAGTCTTCGGTACGGGTAACGCTGGTTGCGTTTCAATCGGCCGCACTTCGGTTTGTCTTGGGGCCTCGGTGGGTGTGTCGCTGTTCCGTTTGGAGGACGGCGGAACGGGGGTGGGTACCGCGGTTGGCAGGGGGGAGGAGGGAAGGGGGGATTGCGAGGAGAACGAGCCCACCCAGTAACCAGCGGCCAGCGCGGCTAGGAAGGAGGAGGTTTTGAGCAGGGAAGCGGTCCCAACGAGAGGCGTGCTCATCGGATGGGTGCGATGCGCTGCAGGAGTTGCAGCTTTTCCGCTTCGGAGATGGGAAGGATTTCGACGGTCTCGACCCGGGATGTGCCGCGACCGCCAAAGGGACGTTGCAACAGATATTGGTAGTAATCCATCCGGGTGGACGGGTTCTGCAGGGCCGCCCCCGCTTCGATGGCGGCGCGTTCGCTTCCCCAGGTGCTGGAGTTCCGCCACGTGTCGATCATCACTCCGGTCAGTACCCCCTGTCTGAAAGAGCCCTCCGGCAGGGAATCAATCCATTGGAAAGCGGCGTCGCGATCGCGCTGAACCAAGGCAGACCACGTGCCCAGTGCTGCAAAACGTGCGGATTCAGAGTCGGACTGTTTTTCAGCAAACTGGATCGCCGATTCGATTCCCTTGGATTGAAACCGGCTGATGGCCTCCTCCGAATGCATCCACGCGGACTTTTCTGTGGGGGTGAGGCTGTCAAAAAGGCGGGAGGCCGCCTCCGGCGAAACGGAGCGTACCTCGGACAGCGTGCTCTGGAGAAGTTGGGCGGTGGGTGAGGAGTCCGGACCGCCGCGGCGGTAGCGCCGGCCTCCGTTGTTTTCGTCCTCGTTGGCGGGTGGTTCCAGTTCGGGGCCGAGACTTTTCACCAAATCGAGCGCGGCTCTGGGGTCCTGGAGTGCGGTGGAGGCCAGGGATATGCCCAGCATCCGGGTGATGCCGCGGTCGCGTCCAAGAAGCCCGGGAGACTCCTTGAGTGCGGCGGCCATTTCCTCAAAAGTGCCGCCGGGGGTGACGGTGTTGTTGAAGGTGATGCCATCCCAGATTCGCGCGCGCAGTTCCTCGGGCAGTGCGGCGGCCGCGCGGATCGCCCGGGCCCCGCTTTGCTGCGCGATGCATTCAATGGTCGCGGTAAGAATACGGCGATCCCCGGTTTTTTTACCGAGCTCGAGCGCCCTTTGCGTGTCGGCTGCGGCGAGGCGCTCGGCCAGAAGGCGGCGTACAAAATCGCCGTCCTGTCCGGGCTTTGCCGCCGCAAGCGATTCGAGTAGCGCGGCGGTCTGGTCCGGCGAAAGCTCCGCGACGGTGCGGGCCAGCCAGATCTGGAGGCCGGGCGGGATCCCGTTTTCGGGAACGGAGGGGCCGAATCGACGCTGTTCAGTGCGCGTTTCAAACAGGGAGGAGATCCGCACAAGACGACTGGTTTGCTCCTCGATAGTCAGCGTGTTGAATCCCTGAATGTCGGAGTAGGAAGCGATGGAGGGATCCTTTGATTCCCGGGGGGCGGAAGGATCGGGCTTTGCGGCTGTCTCTGCAGAGCGGTTTTCCTCAGCGAGTGGGAGTGTGGGGGCGGGATGCGGTGAGTGGGGTGTCCTTGCCGCGAAAAAGCCGGCAATGGCGCCTGTGGCCAAGAGGAGGGTGTGTTGCAGTGCCGGTGTCATCTTTGGGACGCTGGGTGAACTAAACAGAAAAACCGGTGCCTCTCAACCGGCGACTCGACCCGGGGTTCCTCGACGAATTCACGCCTGAGCCAAACCTCTCTGACCCAAGCGAACGCGGCAGAGGCGCGGTGCGGATTTGAGCCGAGGTTTTGGGGGCTGCTATTTTTTTGCGGGCATCTCCAGAGGCCAGTCGGGGTGATCCGTGCGTGAGCGCGCCATAAATTTGGTCAGCATCGCTAACTTTTCGGGATGCGTCGCTGCGAGGTCTCGGGATTCGGCTGGATCCGTCGCCAAATCATACAGCTGTACAGGATTGACAGGCGAGATTCTCACGGCCTTCCAATCGCCGATGCGAGCCGCCTGCTGGGGTTTACCCTCGTGGAGTTCCCAGTAAAATCCCTCCCGCGCGGGAGGTTCGCCTCCCTTGAGGAAGGAAACGAGGGAAACCCCGTCTCTCTTCAGTTCCGCTGGAAGCGGTGCCTTTGCGAGTTCCGCGGCCGTTGGCAGAAAGTCCCAAAACGCCCACGGACTGTTGGAAACCCGCCCTGCGGGTACATGGCCCGGCCAGCGCGCAATGGAGGCCTGTCGCAAGGCGCCCTCGTACAGGGTGCGCTTGTACCCCCGGAGCCCGTTGGAGGATTGTTCAAACAGCTTGCCGATCTCTGATTCGGGTGAAAAAGAGGATCCATTGTCACCGCTGGTGATCACCAAGGTTCGATCGTCGAGTCCCAGCTCCTTTAACAACGCGAGGACCCGCCCGATGTCGGAATCAAGTCGCGTCACCTGAGCGGCGTAGGATTTCTGCAGGTGGGTCCAAGGCTTCTCTGCGTAGGGACCCAGATCGTCAATCTCATGCCGGCCGTGGGGAAGCGTCACGGAATAAAACAGGAAAAAGGGGCGGTCCTTTACGGAACGAATCCAGCGGAGCGATTCTTCGGCTATCAGGTTTTGGGCGTAGGTTTTTCCCGTGGCCTTGCCGTCGTTTCCCTCGAGCGTAAAACGCTGGTCATCATGGTAAAGGTAGGTTGGAAAGTAGCTGTGGGCGTGGCGCTGGCAGTTGTAGCCGTAAAAGTGGTCGAAGCCGTTTTTGAGGGGACTCCCCGGGGTGTCGAACATTCCCATTCCCCACTTCCCAATGCAGGCGGTTGCGTAACCTGCGGTCTTCAACAGCCCGGCGACCGTCGGCGTCCCGGGAGGCAGGGGCTTCTGACCTTCTGGCTTGATTTCTCGGTTGGCGCGGATCGGACAGTGGCCGGAGTGAAGGCCGGTCAGCAGGGACGCACGACTCGGGGCGCAGACGCTGGTTCCGCAGTAGGCTTGGGTGAAACGAGTTCCCTCGGCGGCCATCCGGTCGAGATGGGGCGTCTGGATGAACTTCTGACCGTAGGCGCCAACGTCCCCTTGTGCCAAATCATCGCTGAGAATGTAGATGATATTGGGCGACTGCTCAGAGGCAAGAGCGGGCGAGGCGGGCAGTACCGCCAACGCGGTAAAAGCGATCAAAACAAGCCGGGATGTCATGAGGGCAGAGTGGGGATTCGGTAGCCGGAAGGGTTTGCAAAAGCCGCAGACAGGTTGCTACACGTGCACATCAAACCGGACCGTGTCAAAGCTCGTCGACCGACTATTTGTCGGACCTGTCGATG
>JBILKV010000338.1:0-3054 GCA_044376515.1 Chthoniobacteraceae bacterium
TGGGGTCGGGCGCGTGCGCGGCCGTCGCCGCAAAGCTGGCGCTCGGTCATCGGGCGCGCATCGTGGGCGTGGTCAGCGCGCTGGCCACAACGTACGCGGATTCGCTGGCGGCGGGGCGCGTGGTGCCGTCGCCCGCGCGCACGGTTCTGGCCGACGGGATCGCGGTGCGCGTGGCGGACGCGGATGCGTTGGAGATCCTCAGGCACCATCTCGACCACATCGTCCAAGTCAGCGACGGGGAGGTCGCTCAGGCCATGCGCGACATTTACGCGGGCACGCACAACGTGGCGGAAGGGGCAGGTGCGGCGAGCTTCGCCGGAGCGATGCAGGAACGGGAACAACTTCGGGGCCAAATCGTCGGCACAACGCTTTGTGGAGGAAACGTGGATGCGCCGCTCTTCACCAGAGTGCTCTCCGGAGCACTGTGAGTCGTGCCGCCACTCCGGCAGCGTGGGTGTCTCTGTGGGAAGGTAACGCGTGGGGAACTGTCGGGCCCCGTCACCCATCTCCTCCTCCTTTACTCGAATCCATCTGCGTCCGCCTTTTCCGTCTGCGGATGCCTCCCCGCAAATACCGCCCTCAAGCCGCCGGACCGGAGGCAGGGCAGCTCAGGGCGATTGCCCCCGGATGGCGCCGTCCAGGTCCCAAACCAGCGTTTCTGAATCGGTCGCACACACCAACCGCTTTCCAGAGGGACTGAAATCCAAGTCCCTCGGAATCATGGCGAGGCGAAATTCCGCGAGCAACATTCCCGAATCCACATTCCAAACCCTCACAGACTTGTCCATCGATCCGGTGGCGATGGTCTGGCTTTGGGGGCTCCATGCCATGCTGATGATCCCGCCGTCATGCGCCCGGAACTCCCTGAGGATCTGCAGGGTCTCGGCGTTGCGCAACCGAACCCTCTGGTCTATCCCTGCTTCGATGAAGGTTTTCCCATCGGGAGAGGCTACAATCACATCCATGGAACTGGGATGCGTGACCGATCGCAGTTCGCCCCCGGTTTCCCCGTCGAACAGCACAATGGTTTCCTGAGCCCCGGGTGTCCCGCGGGCGGCCTGTTCCGTGGACAGCATCACGATGTTTTCCCGGTTGGACTTCACCCAGCACGCATCCAAGGCACGCGTCGTGGGAAGTTTCAACACCGGCTTCCCAGAGTCCAAGTCGTACACTCCGGCGGGCTTATTCCCCAAATTAGACCCCACCAACACACGCTCCCCAGTTGGACTCAACCGCATGAGACTGTGGACCCACATGTTGATGGGCGTTTTTGGAAGCAGCGGCTCCATCCCCCCGGGGCCTGCCTTGAAAAAGGCGGCGGGATTCCCTTCAAAAGCGGCTGTTTTGCCGTCCTGACTGCAATTGATGTGATTCCCGTGCCCCGTTCCCGACTTCCATAAGGTCCCGTTGTTGCTGAGGTTCATGAGGGATGCGGCTCCGCCTGAGGCCAGAAAAAGGCGGTCGTCGTCCCCCCAGAAAGCGCAGTCAGATTTGGGAGGCCCCACCCACGCAAGCGGTTCCGAGCGGAAATCCCACAGCCTGGTGGAGGGCCCTGCAATCAACATCCCGCCCGAGAGGGGATCCAGCGCTGCGGCAAGCGGTTGACCACTTCCCCCGGCAAAGTTTTCCAACAACACCCCCGTGTGACTAAAGACCCGGATCAACTGGCTTCCATCCCGCTGCAGGCTCACCGCCGCAAACCTTCGGCCATCTGCGGAAAACACGAGCTGCCGAATGGTGCGAAAACCTTCGGAAATGCCCTCGAGCTCGGCACACCTGAAGAACGGCTCAGAGTTTTCGTTCTCCAAAGAAACGCCATACAGCGCCCCACGGTTGGAAGCAACCACCGCGGTTTTCCCGTCAGGTGAAATCGCGATGTTCCTCGGGAAGGAGAATGCATTATCCCTCGGCGGCTTGCGTCTTTTAACAACAGAGCCGTCGAGTGTGTTGAGAAACACAAGCTCCCCAAACCCGGCCACCAGCAGGAGGTACCGGCCATCCGGAGTCATCCGCACGAAGTTTGGACGGGCCCTCTTGGTGTGATCGTGCTCCCAAACGAGCGTTGTGTTCGAAAGGTCGTAACACCTGATGGTGTCGCCGTTCACCTGATGGAGAAACTTTCCGTCGGTGCTGAAGAACAGCTGCTCGGTCGGGGTCGCATCCCACTCCAAAACTTTTTGGAAATTGCTCAAATCATACAACAGCAACCCCTTCCCGTCGTGGCCAACCGCCAGGGTCCTGCCGTCCGGAGACACCGCAATGTGCACCTGCCTGGCGGAGGGATCGTGGTTTTTTGCGAACTCGGGAGGGAAGCCGCCTAGACCCTTGCCGGTCCCCGCCCTGAGGATCGCAACGGAGCCTCCGCTGACCACCGCAAACTCGCCGGCGCGTCCAGGCAGTGCAACGGCGTCGCTCACCGTGGAGTCGGGGAGCACCGTGGCCAGTGAAACGTCGGAATACTTCCAAAGGTAATTCCAGTCCGCATCGCGCATGTTCTCGGGAACTTCCCGCAGGGTGGCGCGGGTGGCGTAAAAGTTCTTGGTCCGGAATTCCGCGTCGGCGAGGGCGATCCTGGACCCTGCGAGCGCCCTCTGCGCGGCGGCGGCGCTTTCGAGCGCCCGCCTCTCGCTTCTTGTGACGGTCCAGAGGAACGCGATGGTCGCGACAACCAGCAAACACGCCGCAACCGCAAGCGTCTTGTGACGACGGACCAGCAGGAGCAACTGCCTGGTCAGGCCCGCCTGCTCGGCCTGCGTGGCAAACCCGGTTTGGTACGCCTCGATGTCCGCCACAAAAGCCTCCACCGCGGCATAACGGTTCGACCGGTCTGTGGCCATCGCTTTGAGCGTCACCGCCCGCAACGCCTCCGGGACCTCCCCTCCCATTGCGGCGGGCAACCCTGCCTTTGCCCGGGCACCATGCCTCCTCCTCGTGGTCATGTCGCTGAGCTCGCCCCGTTTGACCTTGTTGAGCACCTCGTTGAGCGTCTTGCCGGCAATGGGCGGGCGCAGCGTGAGGATCGCATACAGGATTCCCCCTAAGGAATAGATGTCG
>JBILKV010000164.1:0-9807 GCA_044376515.1 Chthoniobacteraceae bacterium
TTAAGTGTTTTGAAGTACAATTATATTTTGTAAATTTCGCAGGAGGCGTTTCGGCCTTGAAAAGGAAGAAGGCAAAACCATAAAAAATATTTAAGGTTTGGAATGAAAATACGATTGCTAAATGATTGGGATATTATAGGCTTGACTTTTTGCAAACGAAAATCATTTCTTTTGAAAATCCACGGTTCAGCCCATGGATAAACAAAAGCTGGATCCAGAAAAAAATCTTCGCCAAAAATTTCATCGCAGTGGTTTTGTGGACATGATTTTGCGAAGTGTCTTGGGTCAGCCAGAAAAAATCGACAACATCCAGCTGCTTCCGCTTCAGGAGATGGGTCAGATTTTTACGGGAAAAAGTCATAGTATGGTCTTCGTTTACCTTTTCTTCTCCAAAGACTAAGATTTCAATAAAGAAAGCGACGCCATAGGCGTGGGGTGTTGTTAAAACAAGTATCCCATCATCGGAAAGGTGCTTTCTGGCGGATTCAAGAAAATTTCCGGGATTATTGAGATGTTCAATGATTTCGGATGCGACGATGACGTCAAATCCTTTTGGATATTCGTCTCTAAAGTCGAAGTCTTGTGCGTCCGCGATACGGACACTGTAGCCTTTTTCGATCAAAATTTCGACGGCCTCTCTTTCGTAATCAAGTCCGAGAATCGACTTTGCAACCTTCGCAAGGTTTCCATGTTGCCAATTTGGGAGTTCCATGGCCTCCAATGTATGGTTGACGCAACCGATGTTAAGCACGTGTTTATCGCGGCATAATTCGAGAAGGATTGGATCCTTTTCCGTTAGTGTGATCGGCGTGCTCATAGGTAAATGAAGATTTTTACAGGAGGTTTCAGATATGAATTGTGACTCGGGGTTCCTCTCGTAAGCGTATTTTTGACGCGCCGTCCAAACGGTCAGCGGCAATGGATTAGAATACTATTTCAAACACGAGAGAACGATGGGTGTGACAACGCCTATGAACAGGGAAGTGTTTTTAGGTATGTCGCGCTTTTTCCAGCTTTCCTAGGTTAAGCTGTAAAAAGTCGCGGAATGTGGCTTGTATCCCTTCTCTCAGGCTTGTTATAGAAAAGCCTCTGGCCTTCGCGGAGGATTGGTAGGTGTTATGCGAGGCGTTCTGAGGTCCCAGTGTGTAGTTGAGGTACAATTTGGACCGGAGGAGTTCCTCGGCGATCTTTTGAATTTCTTGAATGGAGGAGGGTTTGCCAGATACGAGAAAGCGTTTGGTGTGGCCGGACGCAACCAAAGGGGCGAGGAGTTCCGAGGCAATGAAGCGCCCGACGTCCCGGTTGAAAACGTAGTCGCGCAACGTGGTGGCGCTTCCGGAAAGGTAACTGACCCGGTGTCGGATTCCGTTTGAGAGGAGGGCGGAGATGAGTCCGATGCGGCCGTTTGGGGAAAAGCCGTAAACGGTGCTGGGGCGGTAGACCACGCTCGCCTCGAATCCTCGTGATGACTCCAATGCCTGCTCTTGTAACAGCTTAAACCGACCGTAGTCGCGTTCCGGGGCGGGCATACTCCAAAGGCCCACGTTGCGCTGGCCCTCGAACAGTCCGCCAGCGGAACTCACGTGAAAAAAAAACGCCTTCCAACCGGCCCCGAGTTCAGGGACGCGTTGCCCTGCCGAAAGGGCAGCTTTGAAATGTTCAAATTCTTGCTGGTGCGTGGATATCGGAGAATGAAATCCCGCCGCACCGGCGGCCCAGACCACCGAGACCCGGCCTGAGGCGGCACCCTTTGAACGCCGAATGGCACTGTCGCAAACCAGGGATAGCGCGTCCTGAACCGCCGATTGCCGGCTCCAGTCCGTCGGGGCCTGTTGCACGAGCGTGGCATCCGCCTGGAACAGCGCATCGAAGACGGCTCCCCCCACCAGACCCGAGCCAAAAACGGCGATGAGATGGATGTCCTCTTTTGCTGTTGGTGAAGGGGGGGCGGTGAAGATTTTCACTGGGGGTGATCCGAGAAGAACTGAGCAGCCTCGGAATCCGAGTTTCTGTCTACCACAAAAAAGGTGGGTTTGCCCTGAATGTGCAGAACCACGCCCGTCAGGTATTCCAGAATCACGCTCAACATGGAGATGGAAAGGCCTCCGAAAAAAAGCGAGACAATGAAGAGGGAGGCCCACCCCCGGGGGACGGTCGACTCAGTCTGGAAAAGGTTTTGGAAGAAGATCCAGAGCCCAAACACCAGATCGATCCCCATCACCACAAAACCAACCAAGGCGCCAAGCCGGAGGATCTTGGTTTGGGAGGAAATAATCATCCGCCTGGCGTGGCTGATCAGCCTCGGGATGGAGTAGCCGCTGGTACCGCTTTGGATGAAACGCTGGTCTTTCATCGGCACGCTGATGGAATCCATCCGTTTGGTGAACCAAGTCAGGGCTATGTCGTAGTACGTGTCGTGGGAACAGACACTCGCCGCGCTGCGCGCCACCCCGCCCCGGAGCAGGCGGAAGCTGTTGAAGTGCCGAATGTTTCTGTTTCCGGTGAGCAGAACCAGCAGGCGTTTGAGGCACACGGAGCCAAGGTCGCGGAGGCGTGACTGGTGCACGGCAGCCTCCGGGCGCGCATAGACGACGTCCAGCCGGCCTTTCACCGCGGTCTCCAACATCCGGATGAGGTGGACGGGGTCGTGTTGCAGATCCTCGTCAAGAGTGACGATCCAGTCTCCCGACGAATGTAAAATGCCAGCGATCGTGGCGGGATGTTGGCCGAAGTTTCTGGAGTTTGTGATGACGCGCACCCAGGGATGTTCAAGGGCAAGTGCCTCCAGCACGGAAGCCGAACCGTCTACTGCGTTGTCGTCCACGAAAATGCTCTCCTCCAACTGAAAGGGATAGCCCGCGTGGTTCCATTCCTTGCGAACGGCCGCGAGCGATTCCACGAGCGGGCGCAGGTACGCCTCCCCCGAGTAAACGGGAGTCACCGTGGAGATCTTGAGGCAATCATTCATAAGTTAGCGACTCCGCGCATGCATCCACGGTGTCCTCCAGCGCGAAAGCCAGAATGTGAAGATAGAAAACACGTTGCCTTCCGCAAGGCGCTATTGCCGGAATGCGCAGAGCCCCGCCGACTGGTGGATTCCAATCCACGAGAGAGAGCCGCATGAGAGCCAATCGGGACCGCAAAGAAAAGTAGATGAAGGTGCAAAAGAGGTTGCCAGAGATAATGCGCCCGGCCGGTTTTCTAATGTTTGCTCGGAGATGCCGTTGTTCCATCCTTGGAAAACGGCAAGCGGCGACGCAATGGGGGGCTTCACGATAGTAAGAACGCCGTGGGATGCCCCTGAAGACGCACGATTTCGGAGTCGGGCTGCTGTGACACGGAGGAAAAAGGGGAAGCTTCACGACGCTGCCTAGTCGCCATTTTAGATTTTCGAATGCAGTATGAGGGGGTGAGCAAAGTAGGTGATAAAGATTGGTTCTTCGCTGTTTTTGATGGATGTAAAGACAAGTCTTGTTTTTGCGGACTGAAGGGCGACCCGACTCAAAACTATTCGGAATGATGGGCACTGGGAGAGCGCTGAGGCATCCCGTTGGGAATTCCCGGGAGGGCAGGAGGTCCGCCTGCCCGTGCCAAGGCGTGCGGGATGTCTGCTGCACGCTCTACCGTTCTTGATGAGGAAACCAGAATGTGGGGTAGGCATCCTGCTTGCTTCGCGCGCCCGTGCAGGCGAGATGCCTGCTCCACTCTCCGGAGGCTCTGTAAAAATTGAACCTCCCCTGTCTCTGAGCCAAACCTCCCGAGCATTTCAAAAGGTGGGATCGGATCTCTCAGTAGGCGGCCTGAAGCGTTGAGTGGGATGATCCCCTCGGCGCCGACCGAGGCCAAAGGGTGGCAGAAAAAACCTTCGTACCCACTGAAAGTAGCGGAGAGCCTGATGCGCTCCTCTGCGGTTTCGGTGGGTGCGAGAGATTTTCCCTCTTCTTCCCTCGCTCGCGTGACACGGCCACGGGGGGGTTGCCCCCTGCCGATTCGGTCGCCTCGAAAGGCTAGACCTTCAATTCAGGCATCTTGCATTCAGGGTGGTTGGCGGGTCGCCCGCTCGGGCGGAAGTACACCGCCACATTGCCTACGGTCTGAACAAGCACGCTGGAGGTTCTCTGGGCGAGTTCGGGGGCCAAGGTGCGCCGCTCGTCCTTCAATCCTACGAAGCGGACCTTGACCAGTTCCTGCCGCTCAAGGGCGTCTTCCATGCTAGCAACCATCGGCCCGCTCAGGCCCCCGTGCCCGACGCGCACGGAAGCATCCAAGGTTTGAGCCCGCGACTTGAGCGCGCGCTTTTCAGCTCCGGAAAGAGGGATGCTCACTTGGCGGCGGGCTCCTCGATCAGGCCCTTCTGGAGCAGTTTCTGCAGTTTCGGCGAGATGACTAATGTGCAGTAGCGGTTTAGGCTCTTGTTCTCGTTATAGTAGTTTTGATGGTAGTCTTCCGCCTTGTAAAACTTCGGCATTGGAGCGATCTCGGTCACAATCGGGCTTTGGAAACCTTTCTGGGCCGCATCTCTTGATTGCTCCGCGAGTTGTTTCTGCCGGTTGTTTTCGTAGAAGACCACGGACCGGTACTGGGTGCCGCGGTCCGCGCCCTGCTGGTTGAGGGTGGTCGGGTCGTGGGCCGCCCAGAAAACCTCCAGCAACCGTTCGAGGGAAAGCACTCCGGGATCAAACGTGATTTGGATCACTTCGGCGTGACCCGTCTCACCGGTGCAGACCTGCTTGTAGGTGGGGTTTTCGACCGAGCCGCCAGCGTAACCGCTTGCCACGGACTTGACTCCCTTGATGCGTTGGAAGACCGCCTCTACACACCAAAAACACCCGCCTCCCATCGTTATTTTTTCGGTGGAGGATGGGGTGGTTTCAGCGGCGGGAAGCGTCATGGTGAGGAGACCGAGGATAAAGCTGGCGAGGAGGACTCTCATAACATCCAAAGACTAACTGCAACCTTCCCCGGAGAAAAGTACGGAGTGTTTGCCTTGAGAAACACCGGGCGGTGGGTTGTGGTACACCAGTGCGCCCTCCCCGACTCCTCTCACTCGTCTCTGCGTGTGCGCTCGCGCTCGCCGCGGCCTCCCCCGCTTCCTCCCAATCGCCCTCTCCACCCGGTAAACCCACAGCGGAACCCTGGCGCCAGAGGCTTCAGGAAGAGGAAAAGGCCTTATCGGCAGCGATGGAAAAAATGCCGCCCTCTCTCCGGTTGCTCTCCCGAAGAGGCGACGCCCGAGTCTTCCTCGGCAACTTCGGGGGCGCGATCGCCGACTACGAGGGAATGATAGCCCTAGACGCCGCTCAGGACGCCCCTCACTGGCGTCTCGGCATCGCCTACTATTTTGACGGGCGCTTCGCCAAGGCTGCCGCGCAGTTTGAGAAATACCACGCCTTCGACAACCGCGACCGTGAAAACGGGGTGTGGAAGTTCTTCTCCCAGGCTCTCGCCGAGGGCATCGAAACCGCGCGCACTGGGTTGCTTCTCTACACCCAGTTCGACCGTGAGCCGTTTCCCTCGGTCTACCGCATGTTGGCGGGGGAAATTTCTCCCGCAGAAGTGCTTGCCGAGGTCACTCAGAAGGGGTTGGACAGCAATCCTCGCGTCGTGTTTTTTGCAAAATACTACGCGGGTGTGATGGAATCCCTTACCGGCCGCAAGGCGGAGGGCCTCAAGCTGGTGCGAGAGGCTGTCGCGCTCTTCGACGCCGACTCCGCCGGCAGTGACGGCCCCGGATACATGTGGCATTCCGCCCGCCTTCATGCAGACCAACTCGCGCGCGAGGCATCCCCACGGAAGCCAAAGGAACCACTGGGAGCAGTGCCGGGGGTCCGCTCCCTGGAAGTCTGCGCGGCGGCCGGCAACCTGCACATGCTTCTGGGCGAACTGGCCTCACCGGATGCGGTGCCGGTCCTCTCTCACCGCTTTTCAACTGACGGCGGTGCCACCTGGTCCGAACCGGTCGAGGTCAACCGCGACACCCCCAAACCGCACGGCATCCACCGGGGAACCGACGCCCGCATCGCAGTCCACGGCAGACAAATCGTGGCAGCCTGGACAAGCGCCGGAACGGACGCTTGGGGGAGCGGCCCGCTGACGGTTGTCGCCTCCCACGACGGCGGCAAAACGTGGGCTCCCTGCGAGAATCCCGCGGACGACGGACGGACCGACGGACACAACTTCCTCGCTCTCTCAGCCGACGGCGAGGGCGTGTTCCATCTCGCCTGGCTCGACAGCCGCGACGGGGACCGGGGTCTGCGCTATGCCCTGTCCAAGGACGGCGGCCTGCACTGGGAAAGAAACCGCACTGCCGCGCCCAAGACCTGCGAGTGCTGCTGGAACTCGCTCGCCCCTCTCTCTGGCGGTGGGATTGCCATCCTTTTCCGCGCGCGCGCGCCGCGGGACATGCACGTGGTCACCTCTCGCAATGCAGGATTGGAATGGAGCAAACCGGTGCCTGTCGGGGGATTCCAGTGGGACTTCAGCGCCTGTCCGCACGTGGGCGGCGCTTTGGTCGCCCAGCAAGGTCCTTCGGGCGAACAGCTTCACGCCGCGGTGTGGACCGGTGCGCCCGGCGCCTCTGGCATGTATCACCTCCGCTCAGACGACGCCGGCAGCAGTTGGACGGCTCCTCACAAAATGAATGTCCCGCTCGCGTGGCATCCCGCCCTCGCGGCTGACTCCAAAAACCGGCTTCTGGCTGTCTGGGACACAATGACGGCCGCCTCCCCTGAAACATGGGGCGCCCTCTCTCCCGACGGCGGCCTCACCTGGAACCCGCCCGTTCTGCTTTCCCTGCCTGCCACACCCGCAGCCCATCCGCGCGTGGTGGCGGTGGAGGGAGGCTTCCGAGTATTCTGGACGGAGGAGCGTCCGCTCCAGACCGCCCACTGGAAGAGCAGACTCTTTCCAGAATAAGCGAGGAAGCAAAGGCGGGTGGCGTGACTGCCCGAACCTGACCGCAGAACGCCACCGTTGCGGCGGGCCGTCTCAGCGTGCTTCAGGGAGTTCCTTTAACAGGTCTTCCATCGCGAGGACGCGTCCATTGGCCAGAAGGAGCTTCGGGCCCAAGCCGTGACTTGGATTGCGCTCGATGAACCATGGGTGGTTCGGCCACTGCATGGCGCTTCCTGGTTCTCCATTGAAGCAGGTGGGCACGTAATCGATTCGCTTTCTGCCAGGCGTTGCGGCTTTTCCATTTGCCTGAATCCGACCTTCGATCGTGGGACAGTGCCATGTTTTCTCACCAACGCCATAGGGGGCAAGTGTCTCGATCCATCGAAGCGCCGTGACATCCTCCCGCTGTGGATCGGCGGCGCCCTGCTCTATGGGGGCGGGTACGGCAACCTGTGGCCACCGGTTCTCGTGGTCGTTCATGTAGCCCAGCGAAGCCGCCCCAAGACCTTTGAGGTTGTTCACACACTGAAGCCCCTGCGCCCGGGCGCGGAAGTTTCCAGCCATGGGGGCTGCGAGGGTCGCCAGAATCGCCACGACGGCAAGCGCGCAGAGAAGTTCCAGCAGCGTAAATCCGAAACGCTGATTCGATCGTACGCCGGAAGGTTCTACTCCAGATTCCGCTTTCATTCTTGGAGTTGTAGGGAAATCACTGGCCCCCAAAAAAAGCGATGGAATTCCAGAACGGAGTTCCGGATACGCGGCAGGAGACGATTCAGCCGGGGCCTTCGAATGAGGACCATACGAAAGAATCCCGGCCCAGAGTCTCGATACTAGTTATTGCCTGGTCCACCATTACCGCCCGGTCCACCATTGCCGCCCCCCCCTCCCGTAGGTGCCGGCAACTCCACTTGGAAAAATGTGGCTTGGGACGGCGGGGTAAAAGGAGGAAGGACCGCGACCACCGTGTCCTGACGGACTCCACTCAAGGCAAAATGCATTCGCTCGCCGTTCTGCTGTTTTTGGAACATCTCGTCAACGAGTTCTTTGTTGTAAGTCGTCCCCGTTTGGGTCTCCGTCGCGGTCTTGATGGTGCCTGCGACAACAGTAGACCCTTTCGTGGTGGTGCCGTCCTGCCCTTCGGTCGTCACATCACTCTTCGTTGTTGATGAGTTCTTCCCTAGGTTTGTTGTCGAGTCCGCGTTGCTTCCATCCGTCTTGGTCGTCGAGTTGATTGTAGAATCTGAGCTCGACGTCGTCCTTGTGGTGCCATCGGGGTCTGTGACGGTCCCGTTGATCGAGGAGGTCGCGGTTTGGGTGAGGCCACTGGTGGTGGTCGTGGTTGTGTTCTGAACTGCGTTTTGATTCTGGGAATCCGTGGCCGCCTGTAGGTTCGATGTCCCCGCGGCGGTCGATTTGGAGGCGGTCAACTGGGTCGTCGCATTCGCGTTCTCGTTCTGATTCTGTGTTCCAGTCTTGGAGACGACAGTGAGCGCCACGCTACTGATCAATGGTTTGTACTCATAGTAGAGCGCTGTGCCCGTCACGTGGATCATGCCCGTAAAAAAATCGAGTTTCAGGCTCATGTTCATCTTGCCGGTAAGCAGGGAATCCACCGTCACGCCAGCTTGAGTTTGGACGCCGTTCGACGCAACCATTGGCGTCAGGTGCGACATCTGGGACATTAGGACCATCGTCGAATCGCGAGGGTCCAAACCACCTGTCGCGTTCCCCAAGTACATCAGACCCTTTTTAAAAATCAGCATCCTGCCCTGTGCCATCCCCGAGGAGGGTACCGACATCGACATGATACCCGTGTCCGAAGAATCCGAAGCGCCGCTTAAAACAACGCCGTAAGTTCCCGCAAGAGCCGACATGGACCGCCCAGCCAAAGAATCGAAAGGGCCGCCTTGGATTGCCCAAGCCTGTATGGTGAGAAACGGAATGAGGAGCAGGAGAGACAGCATTCGCTTCATACGGTCCAGTGTGGTGCACGAGCGGTCGAAAGTCAACGAGCAAGCCTCTCTCCGCGCCTGCTCGACTTTTCCGGCGCATTCCGCACATTCATCCCGTGCGTCTCCCCTTCAGCTTTTTTTTGGCCCTCCGCTTTCTCAAGCCCAAGAGAACCTTTGTTTCGGTGATCACCGTCATCTCGGTGCTGGGGGTGACGTTGGGCATCGCTGTGCTGATTCTTGTGATCTCGGTGATGACCGGTTTCGACCAGGAGTTGCGCCGTAAGGTCCTGGGTTTTGATCCTCACATCGTCGTGGGCGGTGCCGGTGTACCGCTTGCCGAATGGCGGGATATTCCCGCAAGACTGGCGGAATTCAAAGGCATCACCCGTTCCGCCCCGTTCGTGCAGGGCCCCGTTCTTCTGGCCTCCGGTGCCGGAGACGTGCGATCAGCCCAGATTCGAGGCATCGACCAGGCGACCGAGGGAGACCGGGAAGGGATGGCGAGCTCCATCGTGGCAGGGGAATTCAATCTCGAGGGGGAGTCCTGCGTCCTGGGCCTCGAGTTGGCGCGCACGCTGCAGGTGCAAGTCGGCGACAAAGTCACCGCCTATCCCGCGAAGGATTTCGGGCCCGTCTTGGAAGCGCTCAACGAGGCGGAATCCGCGAAGGATCCCAAGGCCTCCATCGCCAAACTCCGGAGCCTGGTGCTACCGATGGAATTAACTGTCCGCGGCCTGTTCAGCTCAGGCCGGTACCAGTACGACTCCGATGTGCTTTTGGTGCCGCTGCAGATCGCGCAGGAGCTCTACGGACTGGAGGACGGCGTGCACGGTATCAGCGTCTGGCTTCGGGAGCCCTATTCGGCGCCTGCATATGCGGACCGAATCCGTTCGAAACTCTACCCCGCTTTTCCCAACATCGACGCACTGACCTGGATCGACCTGAACCGCGAGATCTTCGA
>JBILKV010000165.1:0-9805 GCA_044376515.1 Chthoniobacteraceae bacterium
CCCAAGGCGGGCCTGATCATCTGGGTCTTCCAGATCGAAATGATGGGACGGTCCCTCCCACTCTTTAGCCAGTTGTTTAGCAAGCGTGGTTTTACCAACTTGCCGCGCCCCCAACATCGCCACCACAGGAAAATGGAGGAACTTCGCTTGCAGAGCGAGGAGATGACGAGGACGGGGTATCACAGTGCTATATTCCGCGAAATATCGGAGCTGTCATCCGGATTTTCACATTTTTTCCCTGCAGCATGGAGTGGTTGAACTACCCGCCGATGGACCTTCCACGCGGCGGACCGCCTTCAACATGGTTGACTTAGTCAACCTTTAATCTAGGTTGGGATTATGAAGGTCGTGGCTACGAATGAAGCAAAAACCCATCTTTCCTCACTTTTACAGGAAGTGGAGCGTGGAGAAACCATCATAATCTCTCGGGGCAGGAAGCCACTGGCGAAACTAGTTCCCTATGACGAAGAGGAGCGCTCTCCACGGCCAAAAGTGGGGGAAATGATCGATGAACCCTGCCATATTCCGGAAGAAGCGTTGCGCCCGATGAATGAAGAGGAATTGCGCGCCTGGGGCGCGATATGAATGTCCTGCTCGATACCTGCACTTTTCTCTGGCTGACGCGCGAACCGCACATGATATCCCCGTTGGCACGGGAAGTTCTGGACGACCCCACAACGATCCTGAACATGAGCCATGCAAGCGTGCTTGAAATGGTGGTGAAGCATCGCGCGGGAAAACTCGTGTTTCCCCAGCCTCCTGAAAAGTGGCTCCCATCCCGCCGCGCTTATTTCCAAATCAAAGACCTGCCTCTGGACGAATTGCTCATTTATCGATCGAGCAAACTTCCAGACGTTCACCGCGATCCTTTCGACCGTCTGATCGCCGCCCACGCCATGCAGTCGGGATGCACGGTGATTTCGCCAGATGCCCACTTAGGTTTGCTCGGGGCTTCACGCCTATGGTGAAGGTGTTGGGCACGTCGGCGTAGCTTGCCTGCAACAGCAGCAGGGCGGTCAGGGAAAAAAGTGCCTGTCCCCGGGCAGGATGAGAGTGAGTGAGAGGGTATCAAAGACGAACCATCGTCTGTGAAATTTTACGCGGGGAAGCTACCCGAGCGAAGTCCGCGCACAAATTCCTCTGCTGGCAGTTCTGCAGGCGATCGCACTTGCCTGTCCCCGCGCGTCCCACAGATTGCAACGGGGGGTTGCATGTTTCTTTTAATAAAGCTTTTCTGGAAAACCGTGATGCTGCTCATCACGCTCCCCATGAAATGAAACCCCTTCTGCTCCTCCCGCTGATATTGTTTGCCAGTTTCACGCCGGTCTCCGTCTTGGGACAGGGTGAGACTGCGAAGGTTTTGAAGGCGGGCGCGGCCACCAGCAACATCACGCCGCCGCTGGGGATGGAGATTGTGGGGAACTTCGCGCCGCGTCCGATCGCTGGGAACGTGCACGACGAATTGCACGCGCGCTGCCTCGTGCTTGATGACGGAGCAACGCGGCTGGTGTTTGTGGTGGCTGACACGATTTCATTGGGACGCGAGATCTGGGACGAGGCGAAGCAGAAGGTCGAGGCGTTGACAGGCATTCCGGCGGCGAATCTGATGTTCTCAACCACTCACACCCACTCCAGCGTGGCGCCCGTTGCGAGCCCCGGCGGAACGCTCCACTATCGTGATTTGCTCGTCTCGCGCGTTGTGGACGTTGTGCGCCGCGCCATACACCAACTCGAACCGGCACGCATTGCATGGGGGACGGGTCGTGTGCCCCAGCATGTGTTCAACCGGCGTTGGCTGCTGAAGGAGGGCATGACAAATCCAAGCCCCTTCGGAGCGGAAGACCGCGCAGTGATGAATCCTGGCGGCCATTTGCGTGCGCGGCTTGCGGGGCCAGCGGGTCCTACGAATCCGGAGGTTTACTGCCTCTCAGTGCAGGCATTGGACGGACACCAGATTGCATTGATGGCAAACTATTGGTTGCACTATGTCGGTGGGGTCCCACGCGAGGACTTATCCGCTGATTATTTCGGTGAATTCTGCAAACTTGTGGAGCACAAGCTCGCAACAGACGGCGATCAACGCCCGGTGGTCGGTATTTTGGCCAACGGCCCCTGCGGCGACGTGAACAACAATGACTACAGCGGCAACACCGCCGCAGTGGCACGCAAGCCTTATGAGAAAATCAAACGTGTGGCAGCCGATCTGGCCGCCGAAGTTTTGCGAGTACACGGGACGCTGAAACATCAGAACTGGGTTCCATTGAAAGCGGCGGCCGAGGACTTGGAGATCGCCGTGCGGCGTCCGAGCGCCGAGATGCTGCAGTGGGCCGAGGAAGTTCTAGCCAAACCGCAGGTCTTACCCCCCAAGCATCCGCTGGAACGTCCCTATGCGGAGCGCACTCTCACCGCGCGCGATGCCAAGCCCGAGAAGGTGAGTTGCGTGATGCAGGTGTTCCGTATCGGCGAGCTAGGTGTCGCGTCGATACCTTTCGAGGTCTTCACGGAGATCGGGCTGGAGATCAGGGCCCGCAGTCCTTTTCAGGATACCTTTACAATTGAATTGGCCAACGGCAGCTACGGCTACTTGCCGACTCCCGCTCAGCATGCGCTTGGAGGCTATGAAACGTGGCTCGGCACCAACCGTGTCGAACGCGACGCTTCGGCGAAAATCACGGCGAAAATTTTGGATCTTTTGGGGCGAGTACGTTGAGCCGCCAAGAAAAGGTGATTCAACGCGGTGCCGGCCAGTCGACTTGTCGTGATGCAGCATTGAGCCCAGTGCGAAAGCTGATGTTTGGAAGCATAAGTCAGCGAAAGTTGCCGAAGATGATTCGTGTGTATTTATCATCTGATGGCTCGGGGGAATCGCCGGGCGGCGATTTTTGTGGATGATCAAGACTGGTGATTTTTTGGAATGCCGAGCCGATGTCTGTGAAAAAAAAGGTTGGCGTGTAGGTGCTTGGATGTTGGTGGGGAATCATTACCACCTTTTCATTCAGACTCCGGAGACGAATCTGGTGGAAGGTATGCAATGGTTTCAAAACACGGTGACGCGTCGATTTAATGTGCGGCATCGCGAATGGGGTAGGCTGTTTGGAGATCGTTACAAGGCTGTGGTGGTCGACGGGGGTAACCCTTACTACTATGAGGCGCTTTGGGACTCCATTCACTTGAATCAGAGTCGCGCGAGTCTGGTGGATGTGACGCACGGACAAAGTGTTTTGGACTATCCGGGGAGCAGTATTGCAGGTGGGTATGCATTGAGGCCGCACCAAAGGGCAAAGGGGTTGGCTGCGGAACAAGGGATGGCGACGATGGGCGTGGAGGACACACGGTTGAGGAGCGAAAAAAATGGTTGGTCGCCTGGACAAACGCGCGGCCGAAGAGCGTGATCAGAGCGGGTTTGTGGCTGTGGATGCGGAGTCTGACAAAAGAGGAAGCCATTTGCGACGCGGCTGGTATTGGGGAAAACAGGCGTTCGCCGAGAGTTTGCTGAAGCTCGGCGAGGCGGCGATTGGGCGAAACCGAGAGGCGCGGGGCTACGATGCAAGCCCCGCAATGAAGGCTCATGGAGAGCAACAAGCGCTGGCTCTGCTGGAGGAGGGGTTGCGGGTGGCAAAACTCGCCAAGGAAGAGTTGATTGGGCAGGGTTGCACTGAACCGCGGCAGGTGCTGCTCGCAGAGTTGCTATGGAAAAAGACAGCGGTCTCCCAAGCGTGGATTGCGGAGCATCTGGGCATGAAAAATCCGGTCAATGTGTGTAGAGTCATACACCGCATGGATTTATCGCAGCTTCAGGAGAAGGTTTCAGGAAATTTGAGGCGGTTTGTTGCTGCGAAAATGAAAGAAAATGAACACTGCCCCCTGGTAAGCTGACCCTTAGTTCCCCCTGCCGGACGACGGCTAAAGTCCGCCGAGATGGAGCCCGAGGTGTTTGTCGAAAGCAGCAAGAGTTTCCGGGCTCACGTGATGTTCGATCCCTTCGGCATCGGATTGGGCCACGACCTCGGGAATACCGAGTGATTTCAGAAAGGCGAAAACAATCTCGTGCCGCCGCCGGGATTCTTCGGCCAGTTTGCGACCGGTGTCGGTCAGGAAGATTGAGCGGTAGGGTTGCGCGGTGACAAATCCGTCCCGCTGGAGTCGGCGGATGGTGCGGCCGACCGTCACGTGGGTCACGCCTAGTCGGTGTGCGAGGTCGATGGCGCGTGCCTCACCGGTTTGCTGGATGAGCTCGGCGATAAGCTCCACATAATCTTGGGCCGTCTCCTGGGCGTGTTCTTCGCGGGTACGCCGGCGCGCTACAGCGGCGGCCGCCGTGGCGGGCGCGGGGGAGTGGTCGGGATGGGGCACGCTAACGAGCAAAGCGGAAAATAGGACTTTGACAACCCTGACCCATGAATGTAGCCTTTGCTACAATTCAAAGACTCGGCTAATTTGATGCCTTTTGTCTGTCTCTGTTTTGTCTGTTTAGTTGACCAAAATATTATGTTACAGCCGCTTGCATTCCCTGCTGTTTCCGCCTCGCTCCTTTCCGGCATCCGGGAGCGCACTCGGGGCCTCTTGTCCTCCGGCGTACGATTTCTGGCGCGTGCCTTTTCTCCCGACCCATTCATACAATCTCCCTGCCTGAAACCTCACGCTCTTGTCCGGGTCACCCTCTGCCTCGCGTTGCTGGGACTGTGCCAAACCAGGGCTTTGGCTACCGAAGGGGCGAAGCCTAAGCGTGTGGTTACGACGTTCACCATCATCCAGGATATGGCGCAGAACGTGGCTGGATCGGCCGCGATTGTGGAATCGGTGACAAAGCCGGGCGCGGAGATCCACGAGTATGAACCGACACCGCTGGACATTGTGAAAACGCAATCCGCAGACCTTGTGTTGTGGAACGGTCTGGGTCTGGAACGCTGGTTTGAGAAGTTTTTCTCCAACATTAAACGGGTGCCAAGTGCGGTCCTAACCGAAGGAATTGAGCCCATGGGAATTGGCGAGGGGCCATATCGAGGAAAACCCAATCCGCACAGCTGGATGTCCCCAGCGAATGCCGTGATCTATGTGGAAAATATCCGGCGCGCCCTTGTCAAAATGGATCCTGCAAATGAAGCGGTTTTTAATGCAAACGCCGCAGCCTACAGCGAGAAGCTCAAGGCAGTGGATGCGCCGATTCTCAAAAAACTCCAGGAGATCCCGGCCGAGCAACGCTGGTTGGTGAGCAGTGAGGGCGCATTTTCTTACCTCATTCGAAACTACGGAATGAAGGAGCTGTATCTCTGGCCCGTCAACGCCGACGAGGAAGCCACGCCCAAACAGATCCGGAAGGTTGTGGATGCGGTGCGCAAGAACCGGATTCCGGTCGTCTTTAGTGAAAGCACTATTAGCGACAAGCCCGCCCGGCAGGTCGCCAAGGAAACCGGCGCGCGTTACGGCGGGGTGCTTTATGTGGACTCCTTAACGAGTAGTGAAGGCCCGGCGCCCACTTTCTTAAAGCTTCTGGAAACCAATGCGCAGACGATCGTGAAAGGATTTTTTGGCCGTTAAAACCCTCCCTGCCAGCGTTCCGGGATATTCTCGGAGCCTGCGCCCGCTTTGCTCAAACCAATGAAAACAAGGAGCTTTCCAACGGCCGACCTGAGTGTGTCCGTAGAGGACGTGACGGTGGTTTATAATAACGGAAACGCGGCTGTTTGTGAGGCCGGATTTCGTCTTGAGAGTGGTGTCATTTGCGCTCTGGTGGGGATTAATGGCAGCGGCAAATCGACGCTTTTTAAGGCGATCATGGGTTTTCTGACTCCGGCCAAGGGGCGGGTGCTGGTCGGCGGAGAGCCCATCCGGGTGGCCCAGAAGCGCAATTGGGTGGCCTATGTGCCGCAAGCGGAGGAGGTGGACTGGACTTTTCCGGTGAGCGTTTGGGATGTGGTGCTGATGGGCCGCTACGGGTACATGAATTTTTTGCGGATCCCCCGGGCCGAAGACAAACGTCTGGCCGAGGAAAGCCTTCGGCGGGTACAGATGTGGGATTTTCGGGACAGGCAAATTGGCGAGTTGAGTGGGGGGCAAAAGAAACGTGTTTTTCTGGCCCGTGCGCTTGCCCAGCAAGGCCGGGTGATCCTTTTGGATGAACCGTTCACCGGCGTGGATGTAAAAACAGAGTCCGCCATTATTCAGCTGCTGAGGGAATTGCGTGATTCCGGGCACATCGTTCTGGTTTCCACACATGATCTTGGCTCCGTACCGGAATTCTGCGATCAGGCGGTCATTATCAACCGGACTGTGCTGGCCTTCGGGCCGATTGCGGAGGTGTTTACCGAGAGCAATCTGGCGAAGGCGTTTGGAGGAGCCTTGCGTCATTTCCGGTTTCACGAATCCACGGTGCAAAACCACGACGGACGCGCCCTGACGGTGCTCAGCGACGAGGAGCGGCCGTTGGTATTTGGCAAAGACGGCCATCTGGAGTTCAGCCAGCGCGCGGGGCGCGAGGAGATGTTGCGGGCCCGTGCCGAGAAGGAGGACGACCCATGATCGAGACCCTCTGGATTCCATTCGAGTACGACTACATGCTCAAGGCGATGTGGGTGAGTGCCTTGATCGGGGGGGTGTGCGGGTTACTTTCGTGTTTTGTTACCCTGAAAGGTTGGTCACTGATGGGGGATGCACTTTCCCACGCCGTGGTGCCGGGTGTGAGTATCGCTTACCTGCTGGGGGCGCCGTACGCGCTGGGCGCCTTCATTTCAGGACTGCTGGCTGCAGTGGGTATGGGCTTCATCAAGACACGTACGAGTCTGCGGGAGGACGCTGTGATTGGGGTGGTGTTCACCACGTTTTTTGCTCTGGGAGTCCTGCTGATCTCGCTGTTCCCGGCTGGCATCAGTTTGCGCACCATTGTCTTTGGAAATATTCTCGGGATCTCCAGTTCGGACATTTTGCAGGTGGTCCTGATCGCGCTGGTGACGCTTCTGGTGCTCTTTGCTAAGTGGAAAGATCTGGTTTTGTTCTGTTTCGATCCGAACCAGGCGCGTGCACTCGGACTGAATGTGTTGGTTTTACACTTCACGCTACTGTCGCTTCTGGCCGCCACGGCCGTAGCCTCCATGCAGACGGTGGGCGCCTGCCTGGTCGTGGCGACGCTGGTGACTCCGGGTGCGACCGCCTATTTGCTCACCGACCGGTTTGGCCGGATGCTGGGTATCGCCGCTGGCATAGGTGTTGGAACGAGCTTTTTCGGAGCCTATCTCAGTTACTTTCTGGATGGTTCGACGGGGGGCTGCATTGTGGTTTTTCAGACGTTGCTGTTCCTGCTCGCTCTTGTTTTTGGTCCCACACATGGACTGCTTGCCAACCGGGCCCGGCGTCGTTTTGCCATGGCGGAGGGGCGTCCATGAACTGGCTCTCTCCTTTCCAGTACGACTTCATGCTCAACGCCTTTGCCATCGGGGCGCTGGTGGGCGCGGTCTGCGCGGTCTTCTCGTGTTTTCTGGTGCTCAAAGGCTGGTCGTTAATGGGGGACGCAATTTCCCACGCCGTGTTGCCCGGGATCGTTGTGGCGTATGTTCTGGGAGTGCCGCTGGGCTTGGGGGCGTTTGCCTCCGGACTGCTTTGTGCGCTGGGAACGGGCTTTATCAAGAGTCATTCCCGGGTGAAGGAGGACACGGTTATGGGGGTCGTGTTTACCGGATTGTTTGCTCTGGGGTTGGTGCTGTTCTCCAAAATCGAAACGGACCAGCACCTTAATCACATTCTGTTTGGCAGTCTGCTGGGGATCCCGCGTGCACGGATTATCGAGACGGCTTTTATTGCTGGAATCACGCTCGTAGTGACGCTGGCAATTCGAAAAGACCTGCTGCTGTTCTGTTTTGATCCGAGCCATGCACGCAGCATCGGACTGAATACCAGGCGGTTGAACTACGTGATGCTGGCGCTTCTCGCCTTGACGATAGTGGCCTCGATTCAAGCCGTTGGGATCATCCTGGTGGTGGCTATGCTTGTGACCCCAGGGTGTGTGGGCTTTTTGCTCACCAGTCGCTTTCACCACATGCAGCTCGTTGCGGTGGCCAGTGCCGTCTTCTCAAGTTTGGCGGGGGTTTACGTGAGCTTTTTTATCAACGGCTCGACTGGCTCCTGCATCGTTCTGGTGCAGTCGGCAATCTTTCTGCTCGCCCTGGTTTTCGCGCCCAAGCGGGGGATTCTCGCCACCCGGTTTCTGCGTGTTGCCTCGAAGTCTCGAGGTGGGGTCCAAGCGGGAGCCTGAGATCGAGCCACAGTTCGGTGCGTTCTTTCGGAGAATCGGACGGGCCGGTGCGGGAGGTCAGAGGTGATTCCGGCGCGGTTTCTCCGTGGAAAACGGGGGTGGAAACAGAGCATACGCCGCGAACAGCCGGCATCCGCATTTCTATACGGAAAGTGTTTACTACCAGTTTTATACAACTGGAATTCAGAACCAGTGTGAGCAACAGGGCGATCACGTGGTGCATTTGGAGAGCCGGATTCTATTGGTTTGTAAGGCATGGATTGAGGCTCAAGCAAACGCTTCTTCCCAGAGCGTTCTTGCAGCTTAATTACATAAATCGGGTTGCTGCGCACCATGCATTTCCGACTCGGGAGGCACTTGATGGACTCGCATCCACCACCCTGTTGAATTTGGGGAATAACGCGCCGCGGCTTTGGGCCTTGCCCACGGACCGCCAGAATCGCAGTGGTGGCTGGTGCCCCCCCAGCTCCCCCAGTCCCTTCCCGGCCCGTCGCCCCGTCGCCCGCGTGAATCCCGGCTCCGACCAGTCTTCAGATGGTCGCCCCGAAATGCGCTGACAACGGTCCTTGAACCTCCCCGGATCCAAGACTTCCTTGACGCAGTTCAGGGAATCGAAGGGAAAAGGCCGCCCGGGTAGCAGCCCCTCCCAGAAAGCCGAGCCGAACCACCCCACGCCCCCCCACCCGAGCACCGCCCAGCGACGGAATCTGTTCACCCGTCCGCAAGCCTCCCCCACCCTCCGGTTCCCATCACCCCATCACCCCATCACCCCATCACCCCATCACGGCATCCGTATCACCCGCGGACACCCTCTGGTTTACCGGACCACCTCCCAATCCAAGAGACCTCCCGCTCTTTTCCCCGACTCGTCCCGGCGTCGATGCCTTGAATCAGTTCCATTCGTGGCTTTCCCCAGCGGTCCCCTTGCCTTTTCCTGAAATCCATTCGCCCCCTACGTCCAACAGTCGCCCTTTTTACATTCTTGGCGTGTCCCGCACTCGCCCAAATCAGCGTGTCCACGGATTTTGAGGGGGGAAGCGCAGCGATCGTTGCGATCGACCAGGCCAAGCCACAGGTGCGCATCATGCCCAGATCACACGAGGGGCGCGGATGGCCCTGCTGGTGGTACCTCCAAATCGACGGTCTCACCCCCGGGGCAAAACCTCCATCTCGAGGTTCAAGCCCAGACAAAACCCTACCGCGATCAGTCGGTTCTCTCCAACGTCTGGTGCCAACCCAAACACGCATGGACCAGTTCCGACAACCGCCACTGGACTCCCAGCGATCCCGGCGTGCTCGGGGCGGACAAGGTGATGACCTACACCGTTAAGCCGACCACCGGTTCCCTCCGAATCGCGTGGGGGCCTCCGTTCGTGCCGTCCGACGCAGAGACTCTGCTTGGGGAACTGGAAGCCAAACTCCCGAAGGCCCATCGGTTTGTTTTGGCGACAACGCGCGGCGGTCGCGCGGTTCAAGGGATCCGCATCGGTGAGGAAAGCGCGCCATTCCAAGTTTGGATTGGAGCAAGGCAACACGCGTGGGAGGCGGGTGGCAGTCAAG
>JBILKV010000043.1:0-27140 GCA_044376515.1 Chthoniobacteraceae bacterium
GAACGCTCGGAGAAATCGAGGGGAATCCGACCTGCAGGGGGACGGGGGGCGAGTGCCGAGCCAAACACACGGGACTATCTGATGGAGACGGAAAGGCGGACACTGAACAACCAGACCGAACCGGAACAGTCGCGGAATTCCGAGTTTTCATTTCCCAGTTTTCATTTCCCAGTTTTCATTTCCCAGTTTTCAAAAGAGCCCGCCGAGCGGGAAAAGAAGCGGGCCCTAACAAGAAGATCGGTGAGCGTTTCAACCGAGCGTTGATTGACCCGCTGCCGAGCTTGGAGGTGAAAGTTTTTGAGCGGTTGGAACCACCCCACAGTCAAAAAAAACGAGGAGCGAAAAACTATGAGAACAGAAGCAACCATTGAAGCCCCGGGGGAAGTCCATAACCTCATGCCCGAGGTCAGGGGGGAACCGCGGGTGGGAGCGAGGACCGATGCCAAGCCGGAGATCGCCGGCATCGTGCAAAGGAACATCCAGTCTTCCAGAACCCACGCCCTGCAGGCCGCTGGGGAATTGAAAACGGCGGTAGAGGCCAAGGGAAGGGAACTCCTCCATGTGGCCGACGAGTTGCTGCATGCGGCGGACGGCAAGGCCTCTGAAATCAAGGCGAAGGCGGAGTCTGCCTATGGGGAGGCGAGAAATCAGGCGAAGGTTTTCCAGCAGCACGCGGAGCGGTACGTGCGGGAGAACCCCCTCGGGTCGGTCTGCATCGCGTTGGGCGCCGGCTTTGTGCTGGGGATCCTGGCGCGCCGGTGAGGGGGAATCCGCCGGTTGCAAGCAATTGGATGGATCCGAAAAATGAACCAGCGGGGGGCTTGAACGCGGCGCTGAGAACGGTGGCGATTGCGGGCCTGAGTTATGTGCGGGCCCGCATGGAATTGGCGGGGGTCGAGGGGAAGGAGGCCATCGCCCGGTTGGGTGGGGTGCTGCTTTTGGCGGTGTTGGCCACCACGCTGATGATTGCGGGTTTCCTGCTGTTGTGCGTGGCGGTTGTCTTCGGAATCGCCCTCCTTTTTGGCGGGGGAAACGCGTGGATCTGGGTTGCCGCGGTCATGGGATTGGCGCTCCTTGGAGGGGCGTGGGCGGTGCTTTGTTGGGCGAGGGGATGGCTCGGCAAACCAATGTTTGCGGCGACTCTGGAGGAGTTTAGAAAGGATGACGCATGGTTGAGACCGAAAGCCGAAAGGCCGCACTGATCGCGGAGATAGAAGTGTCGCGGGGGGAGCTGCGCAGGGCGCTCCAGAAGTGCGAGGCGAACCTCGATCCCGTTCTGGTTGTGCGCGACCGGGTGCGGAAAGCCCCAGGGCTTTGGCTGTCGGGCGCCGCCCTTTTCGGCGTGGCGCTTTCGAAACTGGTGTCTGGTCGGCGCGGTTCGGGGCGCGCGGGATACGCTGCGGGCGGGGGCGGAGGCGGAGGGATTGACTCCTTTGGGGGCGGGTGGAATGGGGGGGGAAAGCCGGTGGGAAGTGGTTGGTTCGGCTCCGTGTGCCGCGTGGCATTCGACCTTTTCAGGCCTTTGCTTGCGGAATGGGTGAACAATCGGCTGGCTACTCTGGCAAGGGACTGGATTGTGGAGCAGCAGGGAGCGAAACCGCAGGCAAGGAGCGCCCCGGGTGACGGAAAAAAAGGCTGAAGGCGGGTCCCTCGCCGAACTGCAGAGACGGGGGCGGGCTGCGCTGCACCGCGAGGGAAGGGCTACGCGCCGGCTTGAGTGCCAAGCGGTTTCGGATTTCAGTGCGAAAGAGCGGGGTGGACTTGGAGACTCGGAGGAGTGGAGTCGAAAAGGTTCCTTCTGTGGCAAGGGCCGAAGGATTGACCGTTTCCGGGGGGGACTTCACTGCGGCTCGTGAGCGCCTTGTTGCCCCTTGTAGGGGCGGAAACACTCCGGTTAGCATTGAGGGTTGGTATCAGCAGGCGGCCTGGAGCATTGAGTGGGATGTTCCCCTCGGCGCCGATCAGGGCCAAAGGTTGGCAGAAAAAACCTTCGGACCCACTGAAAGTCGCGAAGAGCCTTTCTTTGCGGGTGTAGTGGTTGGTTGGGTTGGGTTTGCGCTTGAAGCGGGGAGGGTGGGAGCGCACGGTTCGCGGCTCATTCGATGAATTCCTTCACCCGTGTTTCCCGCGCGATCGTCTGCACCCTGTTGGCCGGTGTCCTCAGCCTCGCCCCGAATGTCTGTGCAACCGGAGTGGGCATTCTCAACATTGGGGACCGTCGTGAACTGCTCGTGGATCACTTCCTGATTGAGCGACTTGAGAACGCGTCGCTGAAATTGGCGGAACCCAAACTTGCCCCCGAGGTTTCCCCGCCGCGTCCCCACGGACACTACGCCACGGTGCTTCGTTCACTGGATGGATTTCAGTTTTACTACCGCGGCGACAAGGACCCCAAGGTCACGTGGAAGACTCACGGGATTGAGGCCTACCACGAGGGTGAAGTGACCCTGTATGCTGAAAGCAAAGACGGCATTCGGTGGACGGTTCCCAATCTGGGCCTCTTCGCGCATCCCTCGTTTCCCGAGGGCAACATCGTGTTGATGGACGAGATCTTCGTGAACCACAATTTTACTCCTTTTCTCGACACCCGCCCCGACACGCCGGCATCCGAGCGGTACAAGGCACTCGGGGGAATCGCCTTTCAACCCAACCAAAAGGAGGTGCGCGAAAAGCGCGGCCCCGGCGGTCTGAAGGCTTTTGTATCACCCGACGGGATCCACTGGAAGCGGCTGCGGGATGAGCCGGTGATTCCGGAGGAATGGGGGAAGTATTTTGATTCGCAGAACTACGCCTTCTGGAGCGCGCACGAGGCCCGCTATGTCTGTTATTTCCGCCGATTTATCCAAGGGGTGCGCGGGATTGCGCGAACCACTTCGGAGGACTTTGTCCACTGGACGCCCTTCGAAGAAATGAAGGCCAATCTCCCTGGCGAACACCTCTACACCAGCTGCACGCAGCCCTACTTTCGCGCCCCACACTTGTACGTCGCCACGCCGACCCGATTCATGGACAAGCGGGGGGCGGCCACCGACATTCTTTTCATGACCACGCGTGGCGACTCCTCCTACGATCGCACCTTCACGCAAAGCTTCATCCGGCCGGGGTTGGGTGTCTCGGGCTGGGCCAACCGGGCCAACTACGCCGCGATCGGAATTCATCAAACTGGTCCGGCGGAGATGTCGTTGCTTCTGACCGGAGGCCGCCGCTACACCCTTCGCGTGGATGGATTTGCATCGTTGAACGCGCCGCTGGAGGGTGGCGAGATGCTTTCCAAGCCCTTGTTGTTTTCTGGAAAAGAGCTCGAGATCAACTATTCCACGAGCGCGGCTGGCCGTTTGAGGGTCGAGATTCAGGATGCTGCCGGTCATCCGCTGCCGGGGTTTGAGCTTGAGGCGTGTGAGCCGCTCTGGGGCGACGAAATTTCGCGGGTCGTTCAGTGGAAGGGATTCCCCGACCTGCTGAAGTTTTCGGGATCGCCAGTCCGGTTGCGGTTCGAGCTAAGCGACGCAGACCTGTTTGCATTCCGGTTCCGGAATACACCGTGAGCGGTACCAGATTTTTGCTGAGGCGCAAGGGATCCTCCGGGACGCAGCAACAGGATTGGATGGAGAAAGGCCGTGCAAACGTGCCTGCGTCGAATGGCACTTCGAGGAGCGCTTTTGCGTGGCACCCATGTGCAACTCCTCTTGGAAAGCGCCACCTCCGATCGGGCTACTCGTCCTTGGGCTCTTTTGCGCGGCTCTCGAAGCGGGTGAACTCTTTGCGGAAGGTTAGGTCCACATCGCCGACGGGGCCGTTACGTTGTTTGGCGATGATCAGCGTGGCCTTGCCCTCGGCGGCCTGTTTGGACTCATCTGAATCCGCGTAGTACTCCTCGCGGACCAACAGTCCGACCAGATCGGCATCCTGCTCGATGCTGCCCGATTCGCGCAAATCACTCAGACGCGGCCTTCCTTTGGATTCGCCCGAGCGGCTTTCCGGATTCCGGTTCAACTGGGCAAGCACGACAATGGGGATGTTCAGCTCCTTGGCGAGGGCTTTGATGCCACTTGATATTTCCGCGATTTCCAACTGGCGGTTGTCCTGCGCACGGCGCGAAGTGGAGCGCAGCAACTGGAGGTAGTCGATGAAGATAGCCTGGATGTCGTGCTGGCTTTTGAGCCTGCGTGCCTTAGCGCGCAGTTCCAGAATGCTCAGTCCCGGCGTGTCATCGAGGAAGAGCTTCGCCTTGGTCACACGCGCCCCCGCAGCGGTGAGGGCGGGGAAGTCGCGATCTGCAAGAAAACCGTCGCGCAGGCGGGACAGGTTGATCCGCGCCATCGAGCAAAGCAGGCGCTGGATGAGCTGGAGTGAGCTCATTTCGAGCGAAAAAACGGCCACCGGTTTGTCCAATTCCACCGCGATGTGCTCGGCGATGTTCATCGCGAAGGCCGTCTTTCCCATCGAAGGGCGGGCGGCGATGACGATCATTTCGGAGCCGTGCAGCCCGTCGGTCATCTGGTCGAAATCGATGAACCCGGTGGTCAGTCCGGAGATGCCGCCCTTGCGGTCGAAGAGGGTTTGAACGGACTTGATTGCCTCGAGGACCGTTTCCTTGAGCACGAAGTTTTTCTCCTGAAACTGGCCTTTGGAAATTTCGAACACCTTGGCCTCGGCCTCATCCAAGAGCGTCTGTACGGCGCCTTGTTCCTCGTAACTGCGGGCGGCAAACTCGGTGCAAACGCGGATCATCTGGCGGAGCGTGTGCTTGTCGATGACCGTGTCCAGATAGTAGTGCACGTTCGCGGCGGTCGGCAGGTAGGTGTAGAGGTGGGTGATGAAGGCTGGGCCGCCGACCTGGTCCAGCACCTGCTTGTCGCGGAGGATCTGGGTGACGGTGATGAAGTCCACCGGTTGGTTGGCGGTCCACATCGCCTCGAGTGTTTCAAACAAAACGCCGTGGGCGGGCACGTAAAAGTGCGCGGGGGTGATGCGTTTTTCTGCGCAAATTCCGCCCACCTCTCTCGGGGCGAGCAGGTAACTGGAAAGGACGCCCAGTTCCGCCTCGGGCGACTGGGGTAGTGCTCGGTGCACATCGGGCATCAGGAGCCCCTTGGCAAGCAAATCGGGGCCCTCGCCTGCACGGCTTTCCTTGGAACGGCGCGGGGTGGAGGAGGCAGCCATAAAAAAGGGAGGCGGTTTGAGCCGCCTCCCTGGGTTGGTGAGTTACAGAAGCTTGAAAACCAAAGCGGTTACGAGCACGGCTGGATCAGCCCGATCGTGCCCGTGAGCTTTAGGCTTGATGGCGTGCCTTGGCCTTCGCCTTGTAGCCACCGGCAGGGCGATCCTCGGCCTGCTCGGAGGCTTCCGTCGCCACGGATTCGCCCTCGGGTGCGCCCTTGGCCTTGACCGTGATGTGGAGGGTGGCACTCACCTCGGAGTGCAGCTTGATCACGATTTCCTGAGGGCCGCTTTCCTTGATTGGACGCTCCAGTTGGATCCGGTGGCGGTCGATTTCGTGCTGGCCTCCCAGTTCGCTCTTGAGGCGGGCCGCAATGTCCGAGGAGGTGATCGATCCGAAAGCCTTGCCGGTTTCGCCCGTCTCCAGTTCAAAGGAGAGCTTCATCTTGGAAATGCGGCGGGAGATGTCATTGGCGTCGTTCAGTTCCTTCGCCTCGCGCTCGGCGCGCTTGGTTTTTAGCGCGGTGATCCTGCGCAGCGTGGCCGGCGTGATCTCGAACGCTTTCCCGCGGGGAACCAAGTAATTCCGAGCAAAACCTGCCCGCACTTTCACCACATCGGCTTCCGCGCCGAGTGACTCGATTTTTTCAGTGAGGATGACTTCAGTGGTGGCCATAACGAAACTAGGAAAGCGAAACTAGGAAAGGGTGGGTGCGTTGGACGGGAATCCTCGCAAGAGGTGACCCGCGCGGGTTGGATAGCTAACAGTAAGCGGCGGCGGCTGTCAACCGTGCGGGGAGGAAAGGTGAACGGGTGGGAGTTTGGTTCTTGGTGCGGGGAGATTGGCTTTGTGGGAACTCATGGCGAAGGGTTAAGATAAAAGGAGGCGGAACTTCAGTTGTCCGTCTCACAGCGACCCCCATGAAAGCGTTCCTCCTCCTTCTGTCCGTGTGTTTGTTGGAAGCCGGTTCAGGCATCGCCGCCGATGCGCCGCAGGGCGGTTCCGCCGCGGCTTCCGCCCATCCCGTAAAGATCTTTGACGGCGAAAGTTTCGCGGGCTGGGAAGGTGATACAGTCAATACCTGGCGTATCGAGGACGGGTCGCTTGTCGCCGGGTCGTTGGAAAAGGCGCAGCTAAAGAACGATTTTCTGACGACAAAGCGCACTTTCGAGAACTTTGATTTGACGCTCAAATGGAAACTCGAAGGCACCAAAGGCTTTGTCAATGGGGGGGTCCAGTTCCGGACCAAACGCATTCCCGATTCCCATGAGGTGTCCGGCTATCAGGCGGATCTGGGGGCTGGCTACGACGGGGCACTTTACGACGAAAGCCGCCGCAAACGGGTGTTAGCGCGTCCCTCGCCCGAGGTGCTTGAGCGTGCGCGCAAGCCCGTGGGCGAGTGGAATGATTACCGGATTCGTGCGGAAGGGAACCATATCCAAATCTGGCTCAACGGGGTGCAGACCGTGGATTTCACAGAGGCCGAGCCCGGGATCGAGACCTCCGGTGTGATCGCAGTCCAGATTCACGGTGCGGCCACCTTGGTCGTCCGCTACAAGGACCTTGAAATCCGCGAGCTGCCGTCCGCAGGGAAGGCTGCTATCAAGGGGGCGTTCCAGTTGCACGACGACGATGTGGTTGCGCTCACTGGGGGCGCCAACATGGAGCGGACGCGGTTCAACGGCTGGCTCCAGACCCAGCTCATTGCCTCGCGGCCGCAGGGCCGCTTGAGGGTGCGCAATTTCGGGTGGGAGGGCGATACCGTATTCGAGCAGTGGCGCGATGCGGGCGCGGCCACCTCGACCAACAGTTGGCGCCAGCAGCGCGAGTGGCGGCAGCAGCTTCGCGATGTGGGTGCCACCGTCGTGCTCGCCCAATTCGGACAGATGGAGTCGCTCGCCGGACCTTCGAAGCTTCCGCAGTTTGTTGCGGCTTACGAGAAGCTCGCCGCGGAGTTTGGCGAGGCCGGCCGGCGCGTGGCGCTGCTCGCGCCGGTGCGCTTCGAAGGAAAACTCGCCGACCGCAATGCCAGCCTCGCGGTCTACACACAGGCTATCCGGACCCTCTCCGCGCGGCTGGGAATCCCGTTTATTGATGCGCCAACACCAGACACTGCGACCACCGCGGCTGCATCATCGGCAACTCGACTCACCGACAACGGCTTCCAACTTAACGATGCCGGTCATCAGCTCTTGGCACGCCACATCGCGAGGGCCCTTGAAATCACGCCGGTCGAAAACGAAGTCGTGCGCCGTGAAGTGCTCGAAATGGAGCGCCTCTGGTTCGACTACTGGCGTCCCATGAACTGGGCCTTCCTGAGTGGAGACAGGACCTCACAGCCCTACTCGAGGGACTGGCGCGACCGGGACAAGCGCATTTTTCCGCAGGAAATGGATGATTTTCTGCCGCTCCTCAATCAGGCGGACCAAAACATCTGGAATGCCCTGCTCAAGCGGCCTGTGACACCCATAACGGTGCGTTCGTCTGTCCCGCAGGAGGCCCCGAGTGCGAAGCCCCTGTCCCCTGAAGAAGAAAAGGCCCAGTTCAAAATCCTCGACGGCTTCGAGGTGAACCTTTTCGCCTCGGAGGCGGATGGCATCGTGAAGCCCATCCAAATGCGGTGGGACGAGCGGGGCCGCCTCTGGGTGGCTTGCGCCGCCAGTTATCCGCAGATCAAGCCCGGTGAGAAGGCAAACGACTACGTCCTCGTGTGCGAGGACACCGACGGTGATGGGCGGGCCGACAAGTTTACCCGGTTTGTGGACGGCCTGTTCATGCCCTCCGGCATCGAACTCGGGGACGGCGGCCTCTATGTCGCACAAGGTACCGAACTCCTGCACTTCAAGGACACCGACGGCGACGGCAAGGCCGACGCAAGGCACATTGTACTCGGGGGATTCGGGACCGCCGATTCGCACCAGATGCTCAACGGCCTCAACTGGGGTTTTGGCGGCGAACTCTGGTTCACCCAGGGCCACCACATCTACTCCCGCGTGGAGACCCCCGGTGGCGTCGAGACGCTCAACCGTTCGGGGCTCTGGCGGTGGCGGTCCCGGACGGGGCACCTCGACCCGTTTTTTCAATTCTCGTCTGCGGGTGCGAACTGCTGGGGAGTGGTCACAAACGAATTCGGCCAGCCTTTTCATAAGAGCGGCGCGAATGTCGGCGGTTGGTTCAGTACGCCCGGGCTGATCCGCTCCTCGCTCGCCGTGAACGCGCAGGCGCTGAACCTGTTTGAGGCCCCCATTAAGCAGGTGGGAATGGAGTTTCTCCATAGCAGTCTCTTTCCACCGCAGATGCAGGGCCGTGCGATCATCGGCGGCTACTACGCCAACCTGCTCGAACAGCACGAAATCCACTCCGAGAACGGCATGTTCCGTTCCACGCGCCTGCCCAACATCATCGAATCCCAAACCAACGTCTTCCGCCCCATCGAAGTGCGCATGGGCCCCGACGGCGCCATCTATGTCACTGACTGGTATAATCCGATTATCGGCCACTATCAGGCCAGTTACAGGCATCCTGATCGGGACAAGCAACACGGCCGCATTTGGCGCGTGACGTGGAAGGGTGGAAACAAGCCCACGCCCGCCCCTCTCGCGGAGGCAAGCGTGTCTCAACTGCTCGAACAGCTCGACTCCGGGGAACGGTGGGCATGGTACCAGACAAAACGCCTGCTCATCGGACGCGACACGCAGGAACTGTTGCCTGCTCTGGCGGCTTGGCTCCCTAAACAGCGGGGCAACGAATACCGGCGACTCCAAGCTCTTTCCCTGTACGAGGCGCATGAAACAGTGGAGCCCGCGCTGCTTGCAGAGTTGCTGCGCTCGTCTGACGCGCGTGTGCGGGCGTATGCCACCCGCGTCGTTGGCACGTGGGCGCGCGACAACCGTCTGCCGGACGCCCTGAAACTGCTCGAGACGCAGATTGGCGACGAGAACGCGCTGGTCCGTCTGGAGGCGGTTGTGGCTGCCAGTTACGTGGGCGATCCGCGCTCGGCGGTGGTGGCAGCGCGGGCATTGGACAAAGAATTCAACGCCTACCACCGGCATGCCCTCACCAAGATGCTCCATGCGACCAATCCGCTCTGGGCGGAGTGGGTCGCTGAAGGGAAACTGGTTTTCGACCGGGACGAACACCTCATCTTTGCACTCCAGAACGGTTGGGTGGAAAACAACCCCAGTGACCTGCAAAACCTGAGTGGTGCGGCCGTCGCATATCAACCTAACGCCAACGCCAAGGCCGCCGCAATCATGCGCGCCCAGATCCGGAAACACTCCGCCGACCCCCGCAGGCGGGAGCTCTGGATCGCGGCCTTCGCGGGGATCGCCGACGCGGCCGACGTCCCGTACGTGTTTGAAATGGCCGGCCGCAATCCAACGGTGCTTTCCGCGCTCCGCTCCGCGCGGCCCGAGGGGGCCGAGCAATGGGTGACCCCCTTGATAGAGGCCGTGGACCCCGCGCTGCGCGGGGAGGGGATCCGGCTTGCCGGGCTGTGGAAGGTCACCGCAGCCGTGGACCGCTTGCGCGCCTTGGCATTTGAACGGAACGTACCCGAGGCCGTTGTCGCGCTCTTGGGAATTGCCCCGGAAGAGGTGGTCCGCCGAACCCTTGCCAGACTTTCGGCTTTCAAAACTCCGAAGGAGGCTGCCCCGCTGCTGGCAACGCTCCTCTCCAGGAGTGAAGGTAAAGCGGCTTTGGAGAGGGTTTTGCAGAAGCCTGAAGCACTTTCCTCCGAGGGCGCGAAGGTGGCCCTTCAGGCGCTGAACCTCCTGGGCAGGAGTGACCGCGCGCTCGCCTCCCAACTGATGAAGCTTGCTGGAATCAACGCCGCGCTCCCCGCCTACACGAAGGAAACCATTGCGAAATTGGTCAGCGATGCTGCGAGCCAAGGCGACGCCAATGAGGGGAGAAAGGTCTACGAGCAGGCCGGTTGCGTGGCCTGCCACATGCCTGGGGCGACCCAGAGTAAGATAGGCCCGGACCTTAGCAGCATCGCGCGCGGACTCCCTGTCGACATGATTGTTACCGAGGTCGTATGGCCCGCCATGAACGTCAAGGAAGGCTACGAAGCCGCCGTCGTGACGCTCAAGGACGGCACCGTCATCAACGGTTTCAAACATACCGAAACGGCGGAAGCCATCGGGGTTCGCGACATGAACACCGGCGTGGTCAAAAGCTTTCCACGTGGCGAGACGCTGAGCATCAAGACCGGCGGAACCCTCATGCCCGAAGGGGTCACCGCCGCGCTCAGCAACAAACAGTTGGCCGACTTGATCCGCTACCTTTCCGAACTCGGAAAATAGCTTCTTGTCCAGAGAGATAGCTCTGCCCGCATCGAGCGGTGCAAACGTATCTGTGCGCCTTTCTTGTTGACCGATCCGTTCACAGCGGTCTAGACACGCCCCAGGTGAAGGACACCTTCCACAAGCTGTTGATCGTTTGCTGCGCCCTCTATCTGGGTGGCGCTCACTGGGTGGCGTTACAGGCGACGGCTTGGAGCGGGATGCTTATTTCAAGAAGCCTCAGCAGTTCTGTCTCGGAGGCGGTACAATCAACCTTCGACGGCCAGCATCCCTGCCGCGTGTGTAAGGTAATCTCGAGCGGCAAACAGACCGAGGAGCGTTCCCGGCAGGAGTTTGAGCTCTTGAAGAAAGCTGGGGATCTGAAGTTTGTGGATGCCCGTCCTTTGGTGGTTCGGTCGCCTGCGCCCTTGGTAGAACCCGTGGATTGGCCGGCGTTTGTCTACTGCCTTGGGCGTGGTGTCGATGCGCCGCCCACGCCCCCGCCGCTAGGCTAACCGGAGCAAGGCCTTCGGCAGTCTCCGCAGCGCGGGGCTGTCCCCCGCTCGCCCGTTTTTCTGGTTTGCGGCCGGGCTTCGCTCCCCCCACCGACCTTGCCGCCCGCCGTCGCGCACGCGGAGCGTTCGCATTTTCCGTGGAGGGCGGTGTCGGGACCGCCGCGTGCGCCTGGGAAGCGCCTTTTCCGGACGGTTCGCCGGTAATGTTCATAGCCCGATGCGGTCTGCGCCGCCCTCCACTGGACCGCTCTTCAACCCGGTCCGTTCCTGCGGGAGTCAGACGCACTCCCTCTCCTTCGATCCGTTTCATTTCAGCCTTTTTACATCGTGAACTTAAAGACCTATTTTCCTCCGGCGGCCGTGCTGAGTGTCTCCGCTTTAGCGGCCCAAGCCGCTCCACAACCCATTGGCGGCGAGCGCCCCGTCGAGGAGCTTGAGCCAGTAGTCATCACCGCAACGCGCGAGCCCGAACCCCTCAAGGAAACGCCCGCCTCAATCAGTTTGCTCCGGCCCGACGCGATCAAAATAGCGGCACCCAACCATCCCCAGCAGATCCTCGGGCAGGTTCCGGGTGTGGCGATTTCCGTCACTAATGGAGAGGGGCACCAGACTGGGATCCGCCAGCCGATTTCGACCAACCCACTCTACCTGTTCCTGGAGGATGGGATCGGCGTGCGGCCCACCGGGTTTTTCAACCACAACGCCCTCTACGAACTCAATATCCCCATGGCCGGCGGGATCGAGGTGACCCGCGGACCGGGTTCCGCCCTGTATGGGTCCGACGCGATCGGAGGGGTGATCAACGTGCTCAGCCGGCCCGCGGGGGAGCGGCCGGAAATCTCGCTCTCCACCGAGGCGGGAAGTTTTGGCTGGTTTCGCGAACTGGCTTCCTTTGGCAGCGGCGAAACCCGGTTGGGAGGGGTGCGCGCGGACATCAACCTGACCCACACCGACGGGTGGCGCAGCCAGAGCGGTTACGACCGCCAAAGCGGCAACTTCCGCTGGGACTGGAGGCTGGATGAGGACACCCGATTCAAAACCATCGTCGGCTACACGCGTATTGATCAGGAGACCGGTGCGAATTCGCCCCTGCCCTGGGACCTCTCCCAAAACGCCCCCAAAACCAACCTGTTTGCTCCGGCCTACCGAAAGGTACAGGCGCTGCGGATTTCCTCCGAGTATGAGCGCAGGGTGGGGGACGGCTTGTTCTCGCTGACGCCCTATTTTCGCGACAACTCGATGGACCTCAACGGGTCCTTCAACTTCAACTCGGGCGATGCACGAATCGAGAAAACCCACAGCCAGTCCTACGGCCTCCTGAGCAAATGGCGGCAGGACTTTCCCGAGTTCAAGCGGGCCCGTTTGATTTTGGGGTTGGACCTGGAAAGCAGCCCCGGCACCCGGCGTGAGGACGCGCTCAACCTCGCACAGACTGGAGCCGGCGCCTACAGACGCTACACCGGCTACACGATGGGGAACCGGATCTACGACTACGAAGTTACTTTCCGGAGTCTTTCGCCCTACGTGCACACGGAGATTTCGCCGCTGGAGAAGCTGCGCATCACCGCTGGGGCGCGCTATGACGTGCTCGGGTACGATTTCCAGAACCAGTTGGGCGGCAGCGCTGCGACCAGCAGCGGCACGCCTCCACGCGTTTACGGCCAGAGCGAATCGGCTGCGCGCTTTTTCTCGCGACTGAGCCCCAAGCTGGGGGTGACCTACCAGATCACTGAAACAACCACCTTGTATGGCTCTTACAACCGTGGCTTCCGCGTGCCGTCAGAGGGGCAGTTGTTCCGTCCCGGGCTGGGGGCAAACGCCGCGCTTGCACAGGACAGGGCCGCGCTCGCGCTCGCCCTCAAACCCATCAAGGCCGACCAGTTCGAAATGGGAACGCGCGGCAAGTTTCTCGGAGTCGACTACTCGCTGGCGGGCTACCGCCTCGTCAAACGGGACGACATCGTGAGCATGCGCAACACGACGTCCAACCTCAGCTACAGCGAAAACGCCGGTAAAACCGAAAGCCGCGGCGTCGAAGTCTCCCTCGGTCGCGCCCTCCCCGGGAAGTTCCATCTCGAAACCGCCCTTTCCTACGCCAAGCACGAGTACAAGGAGTGGCGTTCCACAACAGATTTCTCCGGAAAGGAGATGGCTGCGGCCCCTCGCTTCCTTGGCAACACGCGTCTGACATGGAAACCCTTGGAGACCCTGTCCACCCAACTTGAGTGGGTCCGGATGGGGAGCTATTTCCTGCAGGATTCAAACGCCGGAACGACCAGCGCCGCCGATCCGCGCCGCGGAGTCGCCAAGTACGATGGCCACCATCTGCTCAACATCCGCGTCAGTTACGATGTCTGTCGCAGTGCCAGCGTCTTCGCACGCGTTCTGAACATTGCGGACCGGCGCTACGCCGACAGCGCTTCGGTGGCTTCAGATACCGCGGTTTACTCGCCCGGCCTTCCCCGCAGCTTCTACGCGGGCTTGGAGTTGAAGTGGTGAGGCACCCTTCCTCGCTGAGGGGCGATGACAAATTGCACCCGAAGTTGGGCACACGTCCGACGGGAGGCTGGTTTTCCAACCAGCCTTGGGGAGGGAGGGGGCAAGCTGGCCCTCCTTTCTGCACCAAAAAGCGGGTCACCAGTTTGTGCTCTGCCGGCGTTTCAGAAGCTTCATTGGGCGGGGCTACCCCTCCGACCCCTCGGGCAGAAGACGGGCCCTAATTGGATTGGATGTTTTTCCGCCCCGGTGCGGTCTCTGAGGGCAGTTCAGGCTTCTTGACCTTCACCAGAGCTTTGAGCTCGTCCCCAGTCCAGGACTTCGCACGGTCGGCGTTTTCCCTGCGAATCTTCGCCACCAACTCCTCGCTGATTGGCGAGGCGCCGTGCTCCCACTCGCGGCGGATGTAGGTGAGCACTCCGGCGATCTGGGTGTCGTTGAGGGCGGCCCCCAGAGGCGGCATTTCGAGGTTCCACGATTGTTTGCCGACGGTGATCGGACCGGCCAGGCCGTGCAACAGGATACGGGGCAACAATTCGGGGTTTCCCAGCACCCATTCGCTATCCACCAAGGCGGGGGCCAACCCGTCCATGCCCGTGCCCGAGGGTTGGTGGCAGCCGACGCAGAGGGTGTTGTAGACTCCCTTGCCCGCCTCAAACAGGACGGTCTCCGCCGGATTGAGGGGTTTGACCACCGGCGGGGGGGGGACCCCGGGTTTTCCGGGCCATCCCAACCGGGAGTCCAGAGCCTTCACAAACTGCGACATGGCCGGGTTTGCGTCTGATTTGAGTATTTCCAACTCGGCTGGAGCACTTTCCAGGTACAAAAGGCGGGGATTGGCGCTCGGCTTGGTGGCGCCTGCTTTGCCGGAGGCGCCCGTGAGCATCGCCAGCCTGAAGGCCGAATCCACCGGCAGGGCGACGATGAGTTCGAGCAGTTTTTTGACGCGATCCTTGCGGCGCTCCGCAAGCACGGCTTGAGCCAGTCCCTCGACCAACGGGGAGGGTGGCGTCTTGGCGTTTTCGCTGAGCAGGGTCTGCAGGGTTTCCAATTCGCGTCCTCTCAGCCCGGAGAGGAGGGCGTCGCGGATCAGGAGTTGCTCTCCCGCATGAAGCGCGAGATCAAAAGCGGCGCGTTGGCTTTCCGGGTAGGAGCTCAGCTGAAAGGCGAGGGCGATCTGTACGTCGCTGCTGGAATCCCCAGTCATCGCCATGAGCTCGGGAAGCTGAGTGCGCGCCGCCAGACGCACGGCGGTGGCTCTTACCTTGGCATCCTTGTCCTTCAATCCCGCGGCGACGACTTCCGGTGCCGTGGCCCCCATGCCGTCCAACGTCCAGAAGGCATGAATGCGAGCGATCGGGCTTTTTCCTCTGGAGGCAAGCTTGGCGAGCGCATCCGTGGCAGCGGGATCTTTCCGCTCGACCAAGAGCCGCTGGGCGGTGTCGCGCACCCAACCGTCCGGGCTGTTGAGGCTGTCGACGAGCTTCGCGGTTTCCTCCGGAAGCTTCGGTGTCTTCGCCTTCGCCCCGGTGGGGACGACCCGCCAGATCCGGCCCAGTTCGTGGGGAGTTTCCAGATTGCGGTCCTTGATGTTTGCGATCAGGTAGTGCGTCAGGAAGCTCGTGTGCTGGATCACGCCGCGGTACATGTCGACCACATATAGGGCACCGTCCGGGCCGGTGTAGGAACTCACGGGCCGGAACCGTTCGTCGGTCGAGGTCCAGAATTCGGAGTTTTCAGTCGGATTCGCGGCGGTGAGGAGAGATTTTTTCTCAGTGAGCACCACGCGCTTGACCAGGTTTCCGGCGGGCTCCGGGATGAACACGTTGCCGCGGAACTCCTTGGGGAAGAGGCTTCCACGATACACGGTGGGCCCGCAGGTGGCGGTGCTTCTGGCCAGGGTGCCGTCCTCGCGCAGTTGCTTGGGTTCGTATCCCCGGTTGACGCCCGGCGTCGGGTGGGCCGGCCAGGTGCTCTGGTCCTTCATGATCTGGATCCCGAGCCCGGCGGTGGCGGGAAAATTCGGGTTCCGGTTTCCGAGAGATTCGGCGAAGAGATTGGCCCGCAGGAAATCGGAGTTCGAGTTGAAAAAGGGCCGTCCGAAATCGTCCTGGGTCAGACCCCACTGGCCGCGCCGGTCGGCGACCTGGTCTTCGAACCGGCCGTCTTTCAGGCGGTACCGCTTGGAGTGGTTGGCGACATGAATCCAGTTGTCCAGCATCCAGACCGGCGAATTGGCCATGTGTTCGGGTTGGCCGCCGCCCGTGCCGAAGGATGCGTCGATGGACTCCTTGGTATCGGCGACGCCGTCGCCATCGGTGTCCTTCATGAACCAGAGGTTCGGCGGCTCCCCTACAAGGACCCCGCCGTTGACGCACAGCACCGCCCTCGGCATTCGGAGTCCGTCGGCAAAAACGGTGCGCTTGTCCATGCGGCCATCGCCGTCGGCATCTTCCAGGAGCACGATGCGCCCGTTGGTTTGGTCCTCTCCGGTGCCTTCCACGTTGTGCATGTAGTCGCGCATCTCACACACGAAAAGCCGGCCTTTTTCGTCCCAAGACAGGGCCACGGGAGTGTCCACGAGGGGCTCGGCGGCCACCAATTCGGCGCGAAAGCCTGGCGGTAGTTTAAAGGTGGCCAGTTCTTCCGCCGGGCTTAGCGGTTTGGGAGGGGGCAGCTTGAACTTGATCTCCACCGTCTCGGGGCCTGCGTTTTTCGCGTGGATTGCGAGCAATCTGTGGGCTGGCACTGCCGAAACAAGGGCTGCCATGAGACCGAGGGCAAGGGGGCGGGGGACCGGTTGGTAGCGCATATTCGTAAATTTGGACTCTCTTAAAAGAGCCCGTGGGTGTCGGATTATTTGTATATTCCAACCCGCGGGTTCAGTTAACCAGTTTCCACACTTTGGTGGAAGGGGAGGAGGAGCAAAATAATGGGTGGGTTTCAGGCAGGGCTTTTTCAGGCAGGGCTTCAGAGGGGGGGACAAACACACCGGAAGACCGCAGGCAGAAATCTTTAAAGTCAGCGATACAGCGTGAGCTACGGCTGGCGTCACAGCGGTTTCGCTAGTCGGCCCGGCAAAAAAGTGTAAGCCGATGGCTGACCGGGTTGCCCCAAAGCCCACGAAAGAGACGGGGCGACAGGCGGCGGGGCGGTGAGCCGAAATGGCCGAAATGGCCGAGATGGCCAAAATGGCCAAAATGGCGGAAGGGGCGGGATTCGAACCCGCGGAACCTTTTACAGTTCGTTCGATTTCGAGTCGAGTGCTTTAAACCGGACTCAGCCACCCTTCCGTAATGTTGGAACACAAGTCTAGAGGGGGTTTTGGTTAGGGCAACCCCTAATTCAGCGATCGGATGCACAAAACTATGCGCCGGAAACAGGGCAAAGGTGGAGTTGAGAAAGGTGGAGTTGAGTTTTGGTGGGGATAGCAGAGAATGACGTCCCACGACTATGAATCAAAGAAACCTGAGGGCTATGGTTGGGGCTCTCTTCATCGCCCAAGCCCTGATCGTTCCACCGGAGCAAGCCTCCGCGGCCCAGCCGGCAAGATCGATTGATGTGAGCGTCTTTCCGAAGGAGGCGAAACTCGTAGACCAGGTTTTGGTGCCGGTTCCGAGCGAGGTGTTTGCGGTGCTGGACAAGTTGGGGAAGCCAAACTGGCCGGAGGTGTTGCGTCCTCAGAAATCGGTAGTGACGCCTGCCGGTGGTCGGGAGCAGGTGTCGCTGATGCTGGGAGTGGTGATTGCCGAGGGTTTCATCGCGGTGGAGGCGGAGAATTCCGAGGAGGTTAAAAATATAGGCAACAGCGTGCGCTCCCTCGCCAAGGCGATTGGGGTGGAAAAGGCGGTCCGCAACCGTGCCAATTCGATTGTGGAGTTTGCGGACAAGCGCCTTTGGATGGAGGTGCGCAGGGAGTTGGATCTGGCGCTGGCTGATGTGCGTCAGGCGATGATCGAGCTCAACAGCGAGGCGCTGGCCCAACTTGTCAGCTTGGGCGGCTGGCTCCGCGGTACCGAAGCTCTCGCGAGCGTTGTTGGGAAAAACTACTCCGGAGACGGGGCTGAGCTTTTACATCAACCCGTTGTGGTTGAGCATTTTAACCTCAGGCTCAAGGCCCTTCCTGAGAGCGTGCAACAGGGCGAGCTCATTTCCAAAATCCTCGCCGGACTGAAAAGTATCCAGCCTCTGATGGGCGGGGGGAGTGGTGAAAACATCAGGGAGAAAAACGTCAGGGACATCGGCCGGACCTGCGCCGAACTAGTTGCTGCGGTGCAGGGCAAGGGAAAGGGCAAATAGGAAACCGGAAAAATTTCTGTGAAAAGACTTCTACTGGCCGTGTGTAGTTCTCTGGTGCTCCTCAGCGGGCCGTTGACGGCGCGGGGGACGATCAACGACGCGCTTTCCTTCGCGCTGGAGGCGGCGATTCCCAACGTGAAGGAGGGGTTCACGGTGCGGGTGGACTACTGGGGGGGAGACCTGCCCTCGGGCCAACCCAAGCCCATCCCCCATCAACTCTTCAAGGGAAACGAGTACTGGTTTTGGATGGGAACGGACTGCAAGGGGGCGAAAATTTCGGTGCACATTTATGACAGCAACGGGAAGTTGGCCGAGGAAGAGTTCTGGCAGAGCGGCCAGAAGGCGGCGGCCCGGGTCAAGCCAAAGCGCACTGGGACGTATTACATTCTGGTTGAGGTGGAGAAGTCGACGGAGGAGAGAACCGTTTGGTCGCTGGCGTATGGGTTCCGGTAAGCGCGCCGGTTGCCCTCGTTTATGAGTGAGGTGGAGACCCTTCAGTTTGAGAGCGGGCGCGTGCTGCAGGCCTTGTACGCGAATGATTTGAATCTCCTCAAAGGGCTTGAGCAGGAGTTCACCGTCAGGCTAACCACCCGCGAGGGTTGGCTCCGGGTCGAGGGCGAGGATGGACAGGTCGCCAAGGTGCGTTCCCTCTTCCAACAACTGGAGCGCGCACGGCAGCGGGGCGTTAACATCCGGCGGCAGGAGTTCCAGTACGCGGTCCGCTCGATGAAGGGCCCGGGGGTTCCCGGTCTGGACCAGTTGAGCGAGACGCGTTTGACCGTCGGGGCGAGGAGGGCGCCGGTGATGCCGAAAACCGAGACGCAACGTGCTTACGTGGAGGCGATTCATTCGCACGATATTGTTTTTGGAGTGGGACCGGCCGGCACGGGCAAAACCTATCTTGCGATGGCCATGGCGGTGGCCGCCCTCAAGAAGGACATGGTTTCAAGGATCATCCTGACCCGACCGGCGGTGGAGGCTGGCGAGGCGCTCGGCTTTCTGCCGGGCGATCTCAAAGAGAAGATCATGCCGTACCTGCGTCCGCTCTACGACGCGCTGCAGGACATGCTTGAGCCTGACGAACTGGCGCGCTGCATGGAACGCAATGTGATTGAGATCGCGCCGCTGGCCTATATGCGGGGCCGCACGCTGGCCCGGTCTTTTGTCGTGCTCGACGAGGCGCAGAACACGACCACCGAACAGATGTTCATGTTTCTGACACGCCTCGGGCTGGATTCAAAGTGCGTCATTACAGGCGACCAGACCCAGATTGATCTGCCCCATAACCGGAGATCCGGGTTGGTTGAGGCGGTCCAGGCCCTGAGGGGGGTGGAAGGGATCGGCTTTTGTCATTTTAGCGAAACCGACGTCGTACGTCACCCGCTCGTGGCGAGCATCATCCGTGCATACAGGCAACACCGCGGGACGAGCGAGCCTCCGGTAACCCGCTGAGCTCCCAACCCGCGCCCGAGCCTCCACGTTTCATGTTTTCGTTTTTCACCCGCCAACGTCTGGTTAGAAGGGGGCTCGCCTCTGCCAAATGGCGGCGCAGACTGCGGCAGAGCGAATGGCTGGACTCCCTCAAGTTCGGGGCTCTTGCGCGCTGGGCGATTGTCGGGGTGTTGGGATTGGCGCTCGCTTGTCTGGTTTCCAACAACGGGCCGCAACCGGAAGCCCCGCAGCGGCTACTGGTGGAGTTTTCCGTTTACGTGCTGGCTGTGGCGCTCGTGTGGATGAACCACCGGAGTGTCTGGAGCGACAACAGCCGTCTTTTGCTGCTGCTCGGCACCCTCGTGGGGCACGTGTGGACGGTGCGGTGTATTTCCTCAGGCGCGCGCGAGGCTGTGGCTCCGTTTTTTGAGGGGTGGAGCGGCGTCGACCGCGAGCAGTTTTGGTTGATGCTGGTGCCGTACGCCGTTGGGCCGATGCTCATTTCGGTGCTGCTGGGCCAGCGGTTGGGGATTGTTCTCGCGATCTTCGGAAGCCTTTTCGGGGCGATGCTCGGGGGGGATTTGGACGCCCGGTTTCTGGTCATCAGTCTCTTGTGTGGTTTTGTTGGCTCCCTGACGGCGCGGGACGTGCGTCGCCGGACGGACCTGCTGCGTGCGGGGGGGGCGGTGGGGGGGACGACGCTGGTGCTTGGAATGTTGTTGGGGCCGGCGCTCGGCTCCTTCGCGGACCGGCATGCTCCCGCGTGGGAGAGTTTGGCCTGGCAATGTGGCGCCGCGCTTGGCAGCGGCCTCGGGGGCGCCCTGCTGATCTCCGGCGTCCTCCCGGTTTTGGAGGGTGTTTTCCGGATCACCACGCCAATTACGTGGCTGGAGCTCGCGGATCTGAATCATCCCCTCCTGAAGCGCATGACCGTCGAGGCGCCCGGGAGCTACCATCACAGCCTGATGGTGGCCCAACTGGCGGAGGCGGCGGCGGAGGCCGTCGGAGCCAACGCCGCGATGGCCCGCGTCTGTTCCTACTTCCACGATGTGGGGAAACTGGTCAAGCCCGAGTACTTTGTCGAAAACGCCCGCCACGGTCGAAACGCCCACGAGGATCTGGCTCCGACGATGAGCGCTCTGATCATCATCGCGCACGTGAAGGAGGGGGTGGATCTGGCGATCAAGCACCGGCTTAACCGCGAGATCATCGACGTCATCCAGCAGCACCACGGAGCCTCGACGGTCTACTTTTTCTACCGCAAGGCGCTCGACCAGCAGGCGGCTTGGCGCGCGGCCGCGCTTGCGGAGGGTGGGGGAGAGGAGGAACCTCCCGAGGTTCGGGAGGAATCCTTCCGCTACCACGGTCCACGGCCCCAAACCCGCGAGTGCGCGATCATCAGCCTCGCCGACTCCATCGAGAGTGCCTCCCGTTCCTTGGACAAGGTGACGCCGCATAAAATCGACCAACTGGTCGAGGACATCATCCAAAAACGGCTCGCTCAGGGGGAACTCAAGGAGTGCGAACTCCGGCTCTCGGAACTCACCGAGGTGGGGGAAAGCTTCAAGCGGACCCTGCGCAGTATGCTGCACACCCGGATCGCCTATCCGAAATCTCCGAGTTCCCCCGGGCGTCCGGGCCGGGAGGAGCGCCCCTCCCTCCGGAGCTGAGTCATGGGCCGGATTCCATGAGCGATTCGTGCGAAGGGCTTGATGTGCCGGAGCTCATTCTGCTCAACCGGCAGCGTCGGGTCGTGGTTGCCGTCGCCGCCCTCAGGCGGTTTGCACTTCGGGCGTTGTCCCTGTGTGTCCGCGAGTCGGGGGACGGTTTGTTTGCGTTGTGCGCGTTGGAGGAGGTGGTGGTTACCCTCGTCAGCGACCGGCGCATTGACCGGATCCACCGGCAGTTTATGGACATCCCCGGTGCCACGGATGTGATCACCTTTGAGCATGGAGAGATCGTTTTGAGTGCGGACACCGCGCAGCGCTGCGGAGCCGAGTTCGGCCACGGCACGGACGCCGAGGCCGCACTCTACATCGTGCACGGGCTGCTGCACTTGAACGGTTTTGTGGACGACACCGCAGAGGCGAGGGCGGTGATGCACGCGGTTCAGGAACGGATTTGGGCGGCGTGTCTTCCCGTGTCCTAGGGCCCTAGGGCCGCCGCCGGATCCTCCGGGAGAGTCAAGCCCGTACGCACGGGCGTCAAGCGGGCCCCTCGTTGTCGGCATGGTCTCCGCATGGGCGAACCCCTGCTTGCAACCCAGAGCGGCTTGGGTTGGGGTGGTGGCGATGAAAACCACCACCCTTGCTCTGGCTTCCCTCCTGTGTTTGACACCCGTCCCGCTCTGGGCGGATCCGTATGAGATCGTCGTGTACGGTGGCACCTCCGGCGGGATCACCGCCGCCATTCAGGCCGCGCGGATGGGGAAGACGGTGGTGCTGGTCGAACCCACCCAGTATTTGGGGGGACTGACAACCGGCGGCCTGGGCGCTACGGACATCGGCAATAAAAAGGCCATCGGTGGGATTTCGCGGGAGTTTTACCAGAGGATTTTCCGGCACTACGAGGCACCGGCAAAGTGGGTGCACGGAACCAAGGAGGAGTATTTTTCGCGCAAGAACCACGGAAACTCGGCGCAGGAGGACACGATGTGGACTTTCGAACCGCACGTGGCCACCGCCCTTTACGACCAGATGCTCGGGGAGGTCAAAGGGAAGGTCACCGTCGTGCGGGGTGAACGCTTGGATTTGACCAAGGGGGTGGTCAAGGAAGGAAAACGAATCGTCCAGCTCCGGATGGAAAGCGGGCGGACCTTCGAGGGGAAAATGTTCATCGACGCCAGTTACGAGGGCGACCTGATGGCGAAGGCGGGAGTGGGTTACACGGTTGGGCGCGAGTCAAATGCGACCTACGGGGAGACCCTCAACGGGGTCGCCGTCACCCACGCCACACACCACCAGTTTCTCGATGTCAAAGTGGACCCCTACAAAATCCCGGGCGACCCGAAGAGCGGTCTGCTTCCCGGAATCGAGCTGGATCCCGGCGTTGAAGGCGCCGGCGACCGCAAGGTGCAGGCGTACAACTTCCGGATGTGCACCACCGACGTGCCCCAAAACCGGAGGGATTGGGAAAAGCCCGCCGGCTACGACCCGTCGTGGTTTGAACTGGCGCTGCGCAATGTCGAGACGGGGGACAAGCGGATTTCATGGAACCCGATCTGGATGCCCAATCGCAAAACGGACACCAACAACAACTTCGCGGTGAGCACCGACTTCATCGGCCAAAACTGGGACTATGCCGAGGCAGACTACGCGACGCGTGCGCGAATTTGGAAGGCCCACGAAAGCTGGCAGAAGGGTCTGATGTGGACGTACGCCCACCATCCGAGGGTTCCCGAGGAGACGCGGGCTGCCTTCCAAAAACTGGGGCTCGCCAAGGACGAGTTTGTGGAAAACGAAAACTGGCCTCGCCAACTCTACATCCGCGAGGCGCGCCGGATGATCGGGGACTACGTCATGAGCGAGAAAAACTGCCGCCGCCAGGAGGTGGTCGAGGACAGCGTGGGGATGGGGGCCTACAACATGGATTCCCACCACGTGCAGCGGTACGTGGACAAAAACGGCTCCGTCCGGAACGAGGGGGATGTGCAGGTCAAAAGCAAACCCTACCCAATCAGCTACCGCAGCATCCGCCCGAAGGCTGCCGAGTGCGCCAACCTGCTGGTTCCCGTATGTCTGAGCGCAAGCCACATCGCCTACGGCAGCATCCGCATGGAACCGGTGTTCATGGTGTTGGGCCAGAGCGCGGCGACGGCAGCGGTGTTTGCCCTCGAGGACGGGAAGTCCGTTCAGGAGGTGGACTACGTCAGGCTCAAGGCACGGTTGGAGGCGGACCGCCAGACGCTGGACTTTGAGCTGACTCCGTAACTGGCTGGGCCTCAGGAGGGGTTTCAAGGGGCGATTTTGGCGGCCTCGAGTGGCGGTCACCTCCAGTGCGCCTGCCAACCGGGCAGCCAACGTGCCTGTCATCGTGCGGTATTCCGTGGGCGGGACGCGTCTCAGCGTGGATCAGCGGAGCAAACCCGCGGAGGACGCCCGCCTGCATCCGCCTGGGGAGTGCGTGGATGAGGAGGGCAGGGGGAGTCGGTCGAAATCCGCAACGGAGGCACCAACGGCCCGGTGTTCCTCGACGCGGTACGGTTCAAGCCGGCCCGCCTGCCGGGCCTGGGCGGCAATGGAGGGGCGCGAGGAAGGCGGCCAGATCCGCTGGAAGCTCCGACTGCCAGTGCAACCCGCTCTCCTCGAGGAGGAGTCCGCTGGCGTGAAGGGCGTGTCGTTCCAGAAGGAGGCGTTCTTCGAGGGATGCGGTCCAACTGGTTTCGATGAACTCGAGGTAACACGCCTCGTCGGGGCCGTAAATCTTGTCGCCCACCAGCGGGTGGCCCGAGGCGGCCAGATGCACGCGGATCTGGTGCATCCGCCCCGTGTGGGGAGTGGCACGTACCAGGGCAAACCGGCGTGCGCTCGGGGTGGGTTCCTCGAGGAAGGCAACGACCTCAAAACTGGTTTGCGCAGGACTTCCCGCGGGATGAATGCACTGCTTGAGCCAAATCTGGGAGGGCTGGTGGAGGCCCTGCCGCAGAAGGGGCGCGTCGACCTCCCATCGCCTCCGGGGCGGCCATCCGAAGACGATGGCTGTGTAACTTTTGTGAATGCGGCGGGATTCCATCTGCTGGCAGAGGGAGCGGGCGGCCGCGCGGGTTTTTGCGACGAGCGTGAGCCCGCTGGTTTCGCGGTCCAGCCGGTTGACGATGGATACGCCCCCGCCCGTGACCCGTTCGTAGGCGAGGAGGTCGCAGAGATGGTGCCAGAGCGTGTTGCTGTCCCCCGGTTTGCTCGGGTGCACCTGCATGAGCGCGGGCTTTTCCACCACCAGCCATTCCGCGAATTCCTCGACAAGCCGCGGACGGGTTCGGGCGGCCAGCCGGATGCCCTGCGCGCAGTTCATGGAACGGCCTGAAAAAGACGGAGGATCCGCCCCTCGCTGTGGCTGGGGACGGATCCTCGGAGTGGTTGACCTGGGTGGGAGTCCTGGATCCTACTTCGAGGCTACAGGCTTCGGGACGACGCTTGATTCCAAACGGCCGGTGGCCCAAAGGATGCCACGGGCCACAAAATCGAGATACCGGTCGTCCTCAACCGTTGCGTTGTTGTGACCGATGGTGGTGCTAAACACGCGGGTTTTGGACTTGTGCAGGTTGGTCCAGGCCACCACCACGTCGCTCTCCTTTTGCGTGCCATCCTTTGCCTTGGCGATCTGCTTGCCACGGGCCACCGGCGTGGCGCTGTCAAACACGCGGAGGTTATTGTAGAGCTCCTCATTCACAGTGGTCCAGTCGGGGAGGTTTTGGGAAAGGGGCGAATGTTTGTCGATGTGGCTGATGTCGATAGGCGCCTGCGGACCGTGTCCGGTGGACTGCAGCCCGAGATACTCAAACCAGAGTCCGTGGGGAGTGCCCAGTTCCACCGGGTCACTGGCGTTTCCAATTCGGTAGGAATGCATGGCGCAGTGCAGGTTGACACCTGGAATTCCCTCGTCATGCGGCTTGAGGACGCCGCGCACGATGGCCTCGTCGTTGATGCCGGCGGCGCACTCGTCGTGGATGACCAGGTCGAAGCCCTTGGCGTAGTCCGGGTTCCCGAAGATCGGGAGCGGCGGCTTGACGCTTTTGTCGTCGCTGTGCACCTGAACGACCTCAGCTTTGAGGCGTTTTTCAATGCCCTCCTTGAGGATGTCCTTTTGTTTGGCGTAGTCATGGCAGCAGCCCCCCGTGATCAGGAGGATGCGGAGGGGCTTGGCCGGTTCGGCCAGCGCGGAGCCTGAAAACAGGCCAAGGCAGAGCAGGAGGGAGGGAAGGAGTTTCATGGTGTGTTGGGAGGTTCGACGTGTGGGGGGACGAGAGGGTCAAGCAGGAGAGCTACCAGTTTCTTTGAGCGCCGAGGGGTCCCGGCTACTCATTCTCCTCGATTGCCTTGTTCCAAGCAGCGATGAGGCCCTTCTCAGATTCAAAGAGCGCATCGGTTGAATCCAGGATCTCGATCGAGTCGATCTTGTCGCCCTGCTTGATGGCATCGACGATGTCCTGGCCGCTGGTGACTTCGCCGAAGACGGCGTGCTTCCCGTTGAGGTGCGGGGTGGGGACGTGGGTGATGAAGAACTGGCTTCCGTTGGTGTTGGGGCCTGCATTGGCCATCGAAAACAACCCGGGCTTGTCGTGTTTAAGCTCCTTGTGAATCTCGTCCGGGAACCGGTAGCCGGGACCGCCCCGGCCCGTGCCGGTGGGGTCGCCGCCTTGAATCATGAAGTCCTTGATGACCCTGTGAAAGGTCACGCCATCGTAAAAGCCGATGCGGGCAAGGTTGAGAAAATTGGCGGCGGTGATGGGCACCTTGGAGGCAAACAGGGTGGCCTCGATGGCGCCGCGGGAGGTGTGCAGAATGATACGGATGTCTTCCATTGCGGCGTTTTATAGGCAGGAAACGGTCCGCAGGGGAATCATTGCGTGACGGCACCAGATAGAAGGGGCGCGAAAAAAGCCCCGGGCTTGGGCATGACCGCGCGCGGTCGCGGTGTCCGGTTGGCGGCGGTTCCGGTGGTTTTGGGTGGCTTGCGAGGCAGTCCCGCCTGCCCGGGCACGGTGTCAGATGGCAGCGTCAAATCAGGACTTTCGATGCCCCGCCGGGTCCGCGCACCACGCGTACCTGAACGGGAATGGCGTCGACCATCTCGCTGACGTGCGAGATGACGCCCACTTTACGGCCCTGCGCCTCCAGATGGCTGAGCGCGTTGAGGGCCACGCGGAGGGTTTCGTTGTCGAGGCTGCCGAACCCTTCATCGATGAAAAGGGACTCAATCAGCAGCCGGCTCGAGGTCAGGGAGGCCAGACCGAGCGCCAGCCCCAGCGACACCAGAAACGATTCGCCTCCGGAGAGGGAATGAACCGAGCGCTGTTGTCCGTCCATTTCAAGGTCGATGACCAACAGGTTGAGAGACTCCCGCAATCGCTCCAGCCTGTAGCGGCCCGAAAGGAGCGAGAGCTGCGCATTGGCGTGGCGCAGGAGAATCTCTAGGGTCCACTGCTGGGCGATGTTGCGGAAGCGCGTGCCGTCTGAAGAGCCGATCAGGGCGTTGAGTTTCTGCCAAGGTTCGGCCTGTTTTTGTTGCGCCTCGAGCGTGCGGACCAGATCGCCCGTCTGCCGCCGGCGTTCCTCGTCGTTGAGTACGACTGCACGCTTTGCGTTTGCGGCCTCTCCGGCGCTTTTGCATTCCCCGGTGAGGCGTTCCGCCTCCGCTCTGACAGTCTCGTATTCTTCCGGAGTCGTTTTTTTCTGGAGGTGATCCTCCAACTGTTGCCGCACCGTCGTCTCGGTGCCGCGGGCTGTGGCCAGGTTTTGCTCGGCCGCGGCCAGCTCCCTTGCTTCGCGGTTGATCCACTCCAGGCCGCGGGCAAGCCATTCATCCAATCTTTCCCTGTCCAGAGCGCAGCCTTCGCTTGCGGCAAACGTTCCAATCCAACGATTCAACTCGGCCTTTGAGTCCGCTGTGGCGGATTGAGCCGAGGTGACCTGTGCACGAAGCTGCTCGAGCAGCCCCTGATGGTGGGTGAGTTTTTTTGCGGCTTCGGCCGACTCGAGAGCCGTGTGCTTTTCGCACTTTTTCGCGGCCTCCAAGGCGGCGGCGATTTCCGCCTCGACTTCCGCTACGGCCCTGCCGCCCAGCAGTTGGGTGCGCGCCGCCTTTTTCTCTCGGAACCCGTTTGCTGCCGCATCCCTTCCTGCCTGCCTCAGGCCGAGCGCCTTCCGCGCCGAGTCGGCGGCTGAAGTCAGCGGCGGCAACTGCGCCCGCCCTTCCGCCTCTTGCCGTGCCGCTTCCTCGAGGAGTTGCCGGACT
>JBILKV010000166.1:0-9750 GCA_044376515.1 Chthoniobacteraceae bacterium
TTGGACATGCCCCAGTCCAAGCGCCCGGATGCGCTCAGATGGAGCCGTTTTCGCCCCTCAAAGGTGGTACATTTTGAACCCGGTTAATTCGACCGGAGGTGGTACACTTTGACCGACCGCTGACAGTTGTTGAGAGGCAGTCCGCCGGCCTGGCGCACCATGCAGCAGTTGGAGCCGGGGTTAAGCCAAATCTCCGCCTCCGGATCGGCAACGGTTTTGCGGGGGGGGCAGCATCAGTGGCGCATCGAAGTCGTCGAACTCCTCACGCGCGGAAATGGAGAATACCTTTGGCTCTTCGATCGCGGCCCGGAACCCCGCGGTCCACACCTCCGTGGTGACGGGAACAGCGAGCGATCGCTGCGGATCACTTCACGAACTTCACGTCCACCTTGGGGAGTTGTGCTTTGACCTTCGCTTGCGTCTCCTCGGGGTAACCCTTTGGCCGCAACGCGAGGGTGAGGGATTTGAGGCCTGAGAGCGCAGCCAGCACAGGGACGCGCTCATCGGGCAGGGGAAGCCTGTCCATGCTGAGCGACTCCAGGTTGGGAAAACTGGCAAGGATTTTGAGGTCATCGTCGGTGAGTGCGCTGCCGTCGGTGATCGAGAGACTACGCAGAGAGGGGATGGATCGAGCGATTTGCAGCGCCTCAGTGGAGTGGAAACCCTCCCCGAGTTGCAGGGATTCGAGTGGCAGAGCAGTGAGGTTTTTGAGCGCCGCCGGGGAGGCATTGTGGGTGCCCAATTCAAGTCCCTTCAGTCTTTTGAGCTTGGCCAGATGGGCCGCGCCCGCGTCGGTGAACTTGGCGTGGGCAAGGCTGATGTTTTCCAGATTGGGGAGGTGCTCGCAAAGTTGCTGCAATCCGTCGTCGTTGATCTGGCTGCCCCGGTGGCTCACGCGGGTGACCTTGGTCCAATCCGTGCAACGGGCGTAGGCGCTTCCCGTGATCGCGGTGCCGACGAAGGAAAAGGTCTCAAGGTTTTTGAGGCCGGCAAAGGTTTCCATCCCCGCGTCGGTCAGCTTGCCGTTGTTGGTGAAGCGCAGGGATTTGAGGTTGGTCAGTTTGGCGAGTGGTTTGATCCACTCGTCGTTGGCCTTCGTGGAAATCACGTTCAGCGCTTCCAACGCGGTAATGTGGCCGAGGTGCTCGAAAAAAGCCGCGTCATAGGGATCTTCCTTTCGATTGTCGTGCGGTCCGGTGTTTGGCACCGCCAAGTCGACCATTTTGAGACTCTGGCCGTCTTCGGTTTTTTCCACCCTCCCCTTGGCTGCTTCGACGATGCGAATCACCGTTTCAACGTGGGGATCGATTGCGAGGCAGGTGGCCGCGCTCAGGGCGCACAACAGGAAGGAAGCAGGGGTGGATCGCATGATTGGTGGAGGCTTGGGATCTTTCTCGTCTGCCCGTTTGATGACTGCACGCCTTTTCGCTCGCCCCTAGGAGCGGATTGTTTGGACCGGGTAGCGAGGTGGATTTCCCGATCGGACACAGACGAGAAGCGCGACCCCCGGTTTTCTCCTCATCCGGCAAGGTGCGGTTTTTCGAAATGCCCGTCGAAGGTTGCGGCATGAAGACGCCGTTAGTTTCTGAGCAGGCCCAGAAAAACGGCGGAGAGCAGCAGGAGCGCCCCGAGGAGCCTGCGGCCCATGATCCGGTTTCCAACCGAGCGCTCGGTGTTGGAAAACCAGGACCCCGCGATCCAGACCAGCAGCACGCTCCACACTCCGCGGGTGTTGTAGAGAATGTTGGTGAGGGTCACCTCGTGAAACGCAGCGATGCTGAAGGCGATGCCAGTGGCTTGCAGGGAAAGCAGTAGCCCGCCTGCCAGGTTCCATGCAACAGAGCGGCCGGACATTGCGGAGAGGGGGGCACCAAAAAACGGGATCAGGCAGAGGGAAAGGGCGCCGACGGTGGCAAACATCACCGGAGCGAACCTGTGGAACCCCCAGGCGGTGGCCCAGTTGGACTGGCAGACGTCGGTGGTGGCGTAGGCGAGGGCGGCACTCATTCCAAAGCCAAGGCTGGGGAGCACTCGCTCGCGGTTGGCACGGAGTTCGCCACCGAGGAGTGCGGTGGCGGCCACTGTGAGAAGGGCCGCGACCCAAAGGGTGGGCGAAAGGTGGTCGCCGCCAAGGAGGACCGCGAGAAACGCCACCAAAATGACCTTGGTTCCCATCACGGGAGTCGTGATGGAGATGTCCCCACGGCTCAACGCAAGAAAGGTCAAAATCTGGCCCACAAAGAAGGTGGCGCCCGCCAGAACGGCGTGCCAGAAATGTACCCACTCAAACGGCGTCGTCCCCCAAAACCACCACGGGGCAAAGGTGAGCGCTGCGGTGCAGTTTACCAGAAAAGTCACCCGCCACGGCCCGACACCGCCCTCGGTCGCGCGTTTGAGCATCAGCGCCGCAAAGGCGTAGCCCAGCGCAGAGCAGAGCGGGATAAGGGTGGCTGCGAGAGGGCGCATGAAGGCCGTGGCTGCGGGGCGCCGGCGAAAGGTCAGTGGCCGAAAAACTCCCGGATTTTCGAGACGACGCGATCCTGCTCCTCAAGGGTGAGCTCGGGAAAAATGGGCAGGGCAAGCGTTTCCTCGGCGGCTTTTTCCGCCACTGGAAAATCACCGGGACGATGGCCGAGGTGGCGGAAACATTCCTGCAGGTGGAGAGGGAGGGGATAATAGATTTCTGTGCCGATCCCCGCATCGGTCAAGGCGGCACGCAAAAGGTCCCGTTTCGGCGTGCGGATGACGAACTGGTTGTAGATGTGGTGGTGTGGGGTGTCCATGCCCTCCCACGGCTCAACCGGAAGGCAGAGCACCGCGTCCAAACCGGACTCGTGAAACCGGTTCCGGTAGTGGGCGGCCCGCTGGCAGCGCCTTTCGCTCCAGGCATCCAGATGCGGCAGTTTGACGTTGAGCACGGCGGCTTGGATGGCGTCCAGACGGAAGTTGCCGCCGACGGCACTGTGGTAGTAACGCGGCTCCATGCCATGATTGCGCAGTCGCCTGACCTGCGCCGCCAGCCCTGCGTCGCGGCAGGTCACCATGCCCGCGTCGCCAAAGGCGCCCAGATTTTTGGTCGGGTAAAAGGAGTACCAACCTGCGTCCGCGATCGCCCCCGCGGACCCGAGGGGATGGCGCGCTCCGAGGGCCTGGGCGGCATCCTCCAACACCGGCACTCCATAGCGCTCCGCCAGAGCGATGATGGGCTCCATGTCGGCGCAACACCCGAACAAATGGATGGGAATGACCGCCTTGACGCGGTCGTTTTCGGCAAGAGCCCGGCCGAGGTCCTCCACCGAAATGTTGTAGGTGAAGGGATCGATGTCGGCAAAAACCACCCTGGCTCCGACGCGTTCGATACAGCCTGCCGTCGCAAAAAAGGTGTATGGCGAAGTGATGACCACATCCCCCGGTCCGACCCCCATCGCCATGAGCAGCACCAACTGCGCGTCGGTGCCCGAGGACACTCCGATGGCGTGGCCCGCCCCGGTGTAGGCGGCGATTTCGGCCTCGAGCTTTTCGACTTCGGGCCCCAGCACGAGGTGCTGGGAGTCGGCCACCGCTTCAATGGCGGCGAGAATCTGGGGTTTAAGGGGGCCGTATTGGCGTTTCAGGTCAAGGAGGGGTACACGCATGTCTTGTCTGTGCATGGCAGCGTGCCGCAGCCCCGACAAACCAAAAACAAAAGGCTTCGACGCCAGTTGCCGTGTTTCGGTTCGAATCCCCTTAGTGCCTTCCCCCAGGGAGCAACGGATCTGGTCCGCGCGAAACCTAAAAACCGTCCCGGGGCAACCGTGTCTGAAGACATGCAGGCCACCGGAAGCGGGGACTCAAACCAGGTTCTCAAAACACCTCCTGACCGCGGGGGCCACAGGGGCAAAGCGGTGCGCGCGCGGAGCAAGGGAGGGAGGGTACGATATTCACGAAAAAAACGGGACGCACAGGTCCCATTCCAGTGACGCGTTTCCGAGTGGAGCTCTCTTGCCCGTGAAGCATTCAGTGGGGTGCATTCAGTGAGTGAATCCAGTCGCTTCCAGCCTGCATTCCGGTGGCTGCGGTTTTCCTCCAGAGGAGCACGCGCGTGGCCTTGGCGTCTTTGGAAGAAAAATGGGAGGCCCGCAGCGTGCCGCGGGCCTCCCGACAGTCGGTCGCGAATCGGAGCGACGGAACTAGGCGCCCATGCCGTCCTCGAAGGAGCCTGCGGCGGCGGGCCAGTTGAAATGGTCGCGGACGTAAGCGATGCCGTCGGCGCTGGTGAAATCGAGGTCCTTGTGCGCGCTTTCCGCCTCCACCACCAGCGGGGCCGAGGCCGAACCGGTCAGCTTGCAGTAGCGTTGCGGGTAGCCAATGTGGAGCATGAGTTCCGCGTAACGCTGCATGTTGAGGTCCCCGGTGCCAAGGTCGGTGAACTGCATCGCCCGCTTGGCCCATGCGGACTCCATGGAGCGGAGCGGGAAACCCGGGCGCACCGTGTGGTTTTTGATGTGGCAGGCGTAGACCCTGGCGCCGACCTTTAAAAAGCGGCTCTCAAACGACTCGCCCTCCCAGCAGTGGGAGGGGTCTGCGTTGACGCCGAGCGATTCGTCACCATCGCAGATGTTCACCAGCGAAAGAAATTCGTCCGCAGTCGCCGCAGCCGTACCCGGGTGAATCTCGTGGCAGAGCTTGATGCCGAGCTGTCGGGCATGCGCGCGGATCTTGGCAGTCTTGGTCACAAACCGCTCTTGTCCTTCCTTGATCAAATCGTAGCCGGGCCCCGCCCAGAAGCCCCAAGGGTATCCCGTGGCCGCCTCCCATCCGTAGACCACCCCCCAAAACATCGGGAAGATTTTCATGTCCAGTTCCGCCAACAGGTCGAGCAGGTGCAGGAGGTAGGATTCCGCCCAAGCCTCGATTTCCGCGGTGGATTTTTGCGCCACATCGGCGGGGATGAACGGGCGGATGGTGGGGGAACCGGTCCAAGCGGTTGTGTGCACCCAGATCGGGCAGTGGCCAGAAACGCCGTCGAGCCGGAGGCCGGCCTGGGCGAAGGTGTCGAGGATTTCCTTTGCCGTTTTGAAGCCATTGCCGTCCTGCAACATGTAGTTGCTCGGCTGGGCACCCGCGGCGCCGGAGCGCTTGGCGTATGCCAGAAATTCAGCGAGGGATTTAGCGCCGTGTTGGGCGCCTTCGATGGAGGGGTGGTAGACGCTATGTGCCATAGTGGTGCAGGAGGTTAGACGGGACCAGCAGGGGTCCGCAAGCGCGCGGGCGGCTGACTCGTATCGGGTTGGACGCCGCCGCGGCCTCGGTTAGAAATCGGTATGGCCGCACTCTTTGAAATCAGCGCTTACCTGTCCGAATATCTTTCGATCCGAACCGTGGCCGATTACCCGCAAGCCCACAACGGGCTCCAGCTGGAAAACAGGGGCGAAGTCCGCAGAATTGCCGCCGCGGTGGACGCCTGTGAGCCGGTCCTTCTGAAGGCAGCAGCGCGTGGGGCGGATTTTCTGTTGGTGCACCATGGCTTGTACTGGGGAAGCATTCCGCTGGTGGGCGGGATGTACCGCAAGGTGCGTTGCGCGCTGGCGCACGACGTAGCGGTCTACAGCGCCCACCTGCCCCTGGATGTGCACCCTGAGGTTGGCAACAACGTGCTGCTGGCCCGTGCGCTCGGCCTCGGGCAGTTGGAGCCTTTCCTATTGTTGAAGGGGCAACCGGCGGGACTGGCAGGCCGATGGGAACTTGGCGACCGTGCCTCCCTGGTGGAGCGGTTGGAGCGGGTCGTGGGTGGCAGGGTGCATCTGTGCCCCGGCGGTCCGGAGATGGTGGGGCGTGTGGGGTTGGTCACCGGCGGGGCGGGAAGCGAAGTGGCCAGAGCGGCCGCCGAGGGGGTGGACACCTTTATTACCGGCGAGGGCCCGCATTGGAGCTATACGCTGGCTGAGGAGTTGGGGGTCAACCTATTGTACGGCGGACACTATGCGACGGAAACTTTTGGCGTGAAGGCGCTCGCAGCGCACTTGTCCCTGCGGTTTGGAGTGCCCTGGGAATTCATTGATCACCCCACGGGCCTCTAAGCGGGGAGGGAGTGCTTTACCAGTGCTGCGCTTCTGCCCAAAATCTGCGCCATGATTATCCAGCCGAAAGTCCGCGGTTTTATTTGCGTCACCGCCCATCCCGAGGGATGCGCCCGCCACGTGGGCCAGCAGATAGAGTACGTGCGTAGTCAGGGGGCCTTGAGCGCGATGCCCAAGAAGGTTCTGGTGATCGGAGCCTCGACCGGTTATGGCCTCTCCTCGCGGATCGTTTCGGCGTTTGCGGGTGGTGCGGCTACGGTGGGTGTGTTTTTTGAGCGGCCCTCCGACGGAGGCAAACCCGCCAGCGCCGGGTGGTACAACTCTTGCGCCTTTGAAAAGGCGGCCCACGCCGAAGGCCTCTACGCAAAAAGTGTCAACGGTGATGCTTTTTCAGACGAGATCAAGGCGCGGACCATTGCCCTGATCCGGGAGGATCTGGGGCAGGTCGATTTGGTGGTCTACAGTCTGGCCTCCCCGCGCCGGACCCACCCCAAAACAGGGGTCGTCCACAGCTCGGTTCTCAAGCCAATCGGGGCTCCGTTCACCGCGCGCACCGTCGACACCCACAAGGGCGCAGTCTCGGATATTACCATCGAACCGGCTTCCCAAGAGGAGATTGCCGATACCGTCGCGGTGATGGGCGGCGAGGATTGGGAACTGTGGATCGAAGCGCTTGCCTCCGCCAACGTGCTGGCTCCGGGGGCCAAGACCGTGGCCTATTCCTACATCGGTCCCGACCTGACCTGGGCGATTTACCGCAACGGTACCATCGGGCGCGCCAAGGAGGACCTGGAAGCCGCCAGTGGTCGGATTTCCCAGAAACTATCCCAAACGGGCGGCCAAGCCTTCGTTTCGGTGAACAAGGCACTGGTGACTCAGGCAAGCAGCGCGATCCCAGTGGTGCCCCTGTATATTTCGCTGCTCTACAAAGTGATGAAGGCTAAGGGCCTCCATGAGGGGTGCATTGAACAGATCCAGCGCCTTTTTGCCACCCGCCTCTACAACGGGGCCGAACCCCTGGCCGATGCCCAAGGCCGCATCCGCATTGACGACTGGGAGATGCTTCCGGAGGTGCAGGGGGAGGTTGCCGCCCTTTGGCCGACGGTCACCACCGAAAGTCTGCCGGCAATCTCCGACATTGCAGGGTACCGGGAAGAGTTCCTGCGCCTCTTTGGCTTCGGTCTTCCCGGTGTCGATTACGATGCTGATACCAACCCGGCTGTCGGGCTGCCCTCGCTGGGTTGAGGGGCCCCTCATTTTTCCCTGAGCCGATGTGCCTTGGAAGAACGGATCGGAGCGCTTTCCTAGCCGTGAGGGGGTCGGGAGATCGTTGCGGAAGCAACAATCCAAGGCGCAACCTTCAGCGGAGCCAGAGGCTCAGGCCTCTTTTCTTGCGGCGTCCCGGGCGGCGGTAAAAACCTCGTGTAGAGGCACGGAAGACTGCGCCGCCGCGGCCCTGCAGGATTCGTACTCGGGAGCGATTTGCAAAAGCGTTTCGCCGCGGAAACCGCGTTTGACCGTGATTGGGCCGAAGGGGGTCTGGACCGAGACAAAGTCGCGCCTGAGCTTCAAGCGCGTGACCTCTGCGATGCGCAGACCAAAGGCGGTTGTCTCGGTGAAAAGCATTTCGGACAGGCAGTCCAGCAGTTCATGGCCGCACAGAAGCCCCAGCAGCATGCCGGGCCGCTGCTTTTTCATTTGCACCGGCGTGATCCAAACATCCAGAGCGCCCGCGGCGAGCAAACGCTCTGTCACGTGACCGACCAATTCCGGGCTGATGTCGTCCAGGTTGGTCTCGAGCTGCAGAACCCGGTCGGATTCGTATCCCGCGGGCAGCATACGGCAAGGGAGGGTTTAATCGACCTCGCCAAGGACCGCCCGCAGGACATTCGGACGGGATGCCAGGTGGCGGGTACCCACTCCGTAACCGATCTTGTGCGTCCGCATGGCCGGCATGGCGCCAAATTGGTGGCCAAACTCTGCCACGATCGCCGCGCCCGTCGGCGTGATCAGTTCGTGTGTTTCGTCGCCCTGCCTGAGTGGAATGCCACCGAGGATCTCGAGCGTTGCGGGGGCTGGGATTGGGAAGCGTCCGTGTTCGCACTCGAGCCAACCGCGTCCTTCTTCAAGGGCGGAGACATAAACCCGTTCAACTCCAAGTGATTCAATCCCGACGCACGCACAGACAATGTCCGCAATCGAGTCGAATGCGCCAACCTCGTGAAAATGGACGTCTTCCGGGGTGGTGCCATGAATTTTGGCTTCCGCAATGGCGATCCGGGAAAAGATCGCAAGCGCGTGCTTTTTCACAAAAGGCGACAGCGCACTGGATTCAAGCAGCGCCTTGATGTGCTTGTGGGAACGCTCCGGCGCATGCGTGTGTGAGTGGCCATGGCTGTGCGAGTGACCGTGTGTGTGTCCATGCTGGTGCTCATGGCCATGCCCGTGCTCGTGGTCATGCCCGTGGTCATGCTCGTGCCCGTGGTCATGCTCGTGCCCGTGCTCGTGCTCATGCCCGTGCTCATGCCCGTGCTCATGCCCGTGCTCGTGCTCATGCCCGTGCTCGTGGTCATGCTCGTGGTCATGCTTGTGGTCATGCTTGTGGTCATGCTTGTGGTCATGCTCGTGGGAGCATGCCTCACCGTGGGTGTCTCCTTCGTGAACGGTGAACTTCACTCCCTCAATCTCACCGCGGGATTCCCGTTCGAAGTGCATGTGGAAATGTCCCAGGTCCAGTTTTGAAAGCTCCCACTCCAGAGTGGAGGGCTTCACTCCCAGATCGCAAAGGGCGCCGACGGTCATGTCACCGCTGATTCCTGAAAAACAGTCAAGGTAAAGGGCCTTCATAGTCGTTACAGCATTCGGTTGCGGTTGGAAACTGCGTCGTGAAGGCGGATCGCGTTGTCATACAGCGCCTTCCCAATGATTGCGCCATGAATCCGGGGGTATTGCGAAAGGCGTTGCAGATCCCCCAGGCTCGACACCCCGCCGCTGGCAATCAACTGGCAGCGGATCGCCCCCAACATGCGCTCGAGGCCCTTGTAGTTCGGTCCAGCCATCATTCCATCGGTGGCGATGTCGGTGTAGATGATCGTCTTGACTCCGGCCTGCTCCACCTGTTTGGCCAGTTCCAGCGCATCGATGCTGGAGGCTTCCGTCCATCCCTTGACCGACACCATCCCGTCCTTGGCGTCAATCCCGACGGCCACTTTGTCCGCGCCAAACTTGGCGACCATGTCGCCGACAAACTGGACGGATTCCGCCGCGCGCGTCCCGATTACCACTCTGGAAACCCCCGCGTCCAACGCCGCCTGAATGGCCTCCGGCGAACGCATCCCGCCCCCCAGTTGAACCGGGGTAAGAAGCTTTGTAATGGTCCCGACAATCTCGAGATTGGCGTGCACCCCGGTGAAGGCGGCATCCAAATCGACGATGTGGATCCAATCGGCACCTTCGTCCTGCCAGCGCCGCGCGTGGGCAAGGGGCGGGGCGGGGTAGACTGTTTTCTGATCTGGTTTGCCTTGGCGCAGGCGGACAACTTGTCCGCCCATCAAGTCGATGGCTGGAAAAAGAAGCATACGGGTTCGGGTGATTTGGGCTGGGGGCGTGGGCTGGGGGTGAAGTGGACGGGGCGCCTAGGACGGGGCAAGGGCATCCAGAAAGTTACGCAGAATGCCCAGCCCCACGGACT
>JBILKV010000167.1:0-9732 GCA_044376515.1 Chthoniobacteraceae bacterium
CAAGCTTTCGGATCTGCAGTTGCTCGCGGATTTGGATTTATCGCTGGATGTCAACGGGGGGCCGGAGGTGCTGCCGCTGGCGGGCCGCGCCGCTTCGCTGGTTCCGTCGCTGCGCGTGGTGGTGAACCACATCGGCAATGTTGAGGTGAGCGCCTCCGAACCTCCCGCGTTGTGGCGCGATGGGGTCCGGGTCGCGGCCGCGCAGCCGAACGTGTTTTGTAAGATCTCCGCGCTGGTGGAGGGAGCCTCCCGGGGCGGACGCAAGGCGCCTTCCGCCCCGGGCTTTTACGTGCCCTACATCGACGTGGTCTGGGAGGCGTTTGGTGAGGACCGGGTCATTTACGGCAGCAACTGGCCGGTCTCCGAAAACGCGGCGGATTACGCCACCCTGCAGCGTGTCGCCTTCGACTACGCGACCTCCAAAGGCGCCGCGGCGCTCGGCAAGTTCTGCGCCTCCAACGCCGGGCGCGCCTACAAATGGGTGGAGCGTCCGGGCAGGCTGGGTTGAGCCTCAAGGGTTCCCCCGGATGCGCCGGCGCACTGGCGTGACAATGCTCCCGGCCGTGCCTTATTGATGGGCGCCTATGGCTTTCACGATTTGGACCAACGGCAAATTCAGCCCCGAAGCGACCCGGATGCTCGAGGAGGGCACCCGGCACCACAGGCTTCTGACCTCTCCCACGGCAACCGCGTCCGTGCTGGTCGCGGGCGAGTCGGATCCTACTTTACTGGAGGCAGATGTCGCATTCGGCCAGCCGGAGCCCGGGGATTGCCTGCGGAACGACCGGCTCAGATGGGTCGAAATCACCAGCGCCGGCTACACGCGTTACGATACGGAGACATTTCTGGGAGGATTCCGCGCGCGCGGGTCCGTGTTCACCAACGCGTGCGGGGTCTTCGCCGATCCGTGTGCGCAGCACCTGCTGGCGATGTTTCTGGCGTTTGGGAGGCAATTGCTTCCCTCCTATCGAGACCAGATTACCGACCAGTCGTGGCACTACACCGAGAGGCGTTACGACTCCCGCCTGCTGACGGGACAGACGGTCGTGCTGCTTGGCTATGGCGCGATCGGCAGGCGGTTTGCCGAACTGCTCGCGCCCTTCCGGATGAAGGTCTACGCGTTGCGCCGCACGGGACGGCCGGAAAAGGAGGTGGAGATCATCGGGGAGGCTGACCTGCCGCGCGTGCTCTCGCGTGCCGACCATGTGGTGAATATTCTTCCCGCTCACTCCTCGACCGAAGGCTTTGTCGAGGCAACCCGTCTGGCCATGTGCCGGCCCACCGCACGCTTCTATAACGTGGGCCGTGGCAGTACCGTGGACCAGGTCGCACTGGAGGAGGCCCTCCGCCTGGGCCGTCTGGCGGCGGCCTATCTGGACGTGATGGAGCCGGAACCGCTGCCGCCGGGACACGCCTTGTGGAGGACACCGAACTGTTACATTACCCCCCATACCGCCGGGGGGCGGCACGATCAGGACGAAGCGTTGGTGGGCCACTTTCTGGCCAACCTCGCGGCATTTGAATCGGGTGGTGGGTTCCTTGACCGCGTGGTGTAGCATCCGTGCTGCAGTCCGCCTCGTTGCCCGGATCGTGTAGCGACCGCGGGCTTGTAGGAAGAGTCCAGTTTCGTGTGAATGTCCCGATGCAGATTCATTTGGAGACCGTAACATCCGGCGGCGAGCTTTCAGCCACGGCCTGTGTCGAGGCGGTGACGTGGCTTGCGGATCCGGCGGCGGAGCCTGCGGGAAAGGAGCGTTTTTTGGAGGCGCTTCAGGGCCGGGGCGAGACGGTTGGCGAGATCGCGGGATTCGCTCAGGCGCTCATCGGGCTGGCGGTGGACCCGGAGATTGCGCCGGGTGACCTCACGGGACCGATGTTGGATGTGTGCGGAACCGGCGGCGACAGGCTGGAGTTGTTCAACATTTCGACCGCGTCGATGTTTGTGCTCGCGGGGGGAGGCGCGGCGGTGGTCAAACATGGCAACCGCGCGATCACCTCCCAGTGCGGCGGCGCGGACGTGCTCGAGGCCCTCGGGGTGAGAATCGAGATGACACCTGCGGCGCTGCGGGAATGTGTATGCCGACACGGGCTGGGGTTCGTCTTTGCCCCCGCCTTTCATCCTGCATTCGCCGTGATAGGACCGGTGCGCCGTACCTTGGCCGCGCGTGGGATTCCGACGGTCTTCAACCTTCTGGGCCCCCTGTTGAATCCGGCCCGGCCCGCCCATCAACTTGTGGGGGTCTACGCGAGTCGGTTGCTTCCAAAGTACGCCGGTGCACTGCGTTTGTTGGGCCGCACGAGGGCCTGGGTGGTGCACGGTTGCGGTGCCGACGAACTGACCCTTGCCGGTGCGGCGGAGGTGCTTGAAGTGGATGTTTCGGGCGTGCGCGGTTTCGAGGTGGACCCGGTGGCGCTTGGTTTCTCAAAAGCCCCCGTAGAGGCGTTGCGCGGAGGAGATCGCGGGTTGAATGCACGGTTGTTGGAGGGCATCCTTGCGGGCGATGTGCGGGGCGCGCCGCTGGAGGCGGTGTTGCTCAACAGTGCCGCGGGATTCGTGGTGACGGGTTTGGCTGCGAATTTGACCGAGGGGGTGCAGCGTGCGCGCAGTTCGGTCGAGAGCGGCGCGGCCCTTTCCAAACTGCACGCGCTGCGCTCTTTTGCGGCGACCTAGGAGTCTACAAGACCGGGCCCATGCACATCACCACCGCGCAAGAGCCCGAACTCTGCCGTTCCTGCTGGCTGCGGATCACTCAGGGCGAAGTGGAACTCAACGAGTCCGGCGCGCATGAGGGCGAGTGGCGCTGGCAGTTGGCGGCTGCCGGCGCCTGCGGATGTCTGGGGCTCGCGGGGTGGGCAGTGGCGCACTCCGGAGTGGCGTTGGGGTGCAATCTGGCTGCTTACCTTGCCGGGGGCTGGTTCGCCGCGGGGGAGACTTGGGAAAAGCTGCGCGAGAAGCAGTTGGACGTCCATTTCCTGATGCTCGCCGTCGCCTCCGGGGCGGCCGCAATCGGGGAGTGGAGCGAGGGCGTGGTGCTGTTGTTTTTGTTTTCTTTTGCGGGGGCGCTGGAGCACTACGCGCTGGAGCGCACCCAGCGCGAGATCCGTTCCCTCATCGACACCGCCCCTAAAACGGCGTCGCTTGTTCTGTCCGACGGAACCCTCGTGGAGGTGCCGGTGGGGCAGTTGCGGCCTGGCCACTTGCTGCGGCTGCTGCCGGGGGCGCTTTTTCCGGTGGACGGTGAACTGGTCACCGGAGAAACAGCGGTCGACGAGTCCACGCTTACGGGGGAGGCGGTCCCTGTTGAAAAAAAGGTGGGGGATGCGGTGCTCGCGGGGACCGTCAACGGCTGGGGCATGGTGGAGGTGCGCGTGACCCGCCCGGCGGAGGAAAGCGCGCTGCAGCGGATTATCCGCCTGATTCGTGAGGCGCAGCGGCAAAAAGCGCCTTCCCAAAGGTTTACTGACAGGTTTGGAAGCGGCTACACCATCGGGGTGCTGGTGCTAACGCTGGTGATGTTTTTGGTCTGGTGGTTGGTTGCCGGTCGGCAACCGTTTGCGGCGGGAGGTCAAGTACCAGGCGCCTTTTATCAGGCGATGACGCTGCTTGTGGTGGCATCCCCCTGTGCACTGGTTCTTTCGGTGCCCTCCGCAATCCTTGCCGCGATCGCCGCCGGGGCGCGCCGCGGCGTTTTGTTTCGGGGCGGGGTGGCGGTCGAGCAACTGGCTGAGATCCGGCAGGTGGCGATGGACAAAACCGGGACGCTCACCACCGGGGAGTTGAGGGTGGAGGCTGTGGAGAGTTTCCCGGCGGGGAGGGAGCGGGAGGTGGCGGAACTGGCGTACGCGTTGGAGCGACTCTCGACTCATCCGCTGGCGCGGGCCGTGACCCGTTACGGGAAGCAAAACCGGCTTTCGGAGCGCGAACTGACCGGCTTTGTCTCCGTCGCTGGCTGCGGTCTGGAGGCGCTGGCCGGTGGGGTGCCGGTGCGGTTGGGAAAGCGCTCCTGGGTGTTTCAGGTCGCCGGGGACAGCCCCGGCGTTGCGTCTTTCCAAGGGCCCGAGGGCGCGCCGGAGGGGGAGCCGGTCTTCTCTGAGGTTTGGGTGGCCTGTGACCGGCTACTGGGCCGGATGCGGCTGCGCGACGAGGTGCGTCCGGAGTCGCGCTGGGTGGTGGAGGCCCTCCACGCGCGCGGGCTGGGCACGATTGTGTTGACCGGTGACCGGCCCGAGGCGGCGGCCTTTCTGAGGCAGAGTCTAGGGGTGCAGGAGGTGCGTGCGGGACTCAAGCCCGAGGAGAAACTTGGCTACATTGCGGAACTGAGCCGCTCGGGCAGGCACGCTGCGATGATTGGCGACGGGATCAACGACGCACCCAGTCTGGCCGCCGCGCATGTGGGGGTGGCCATGGGGGCGCGGGGGGCGGACGCTGCACTCGAGCAGGCGGATTTGGTGCTGATGCATGACCGGTTGGAGAATTTTTTGTTCGCGTATGATTTGAGCGTCTCGGCCCGACGCATCATCCGGCAGAACGTCGCCATTTCACTGGGGGTGATCGCTGTGCTGGTGGGGTGCGCTCTTGCCGGGCGGATTCCCCTGACGCTTGGCGTGTTGGGGCATGAGGGAAGTACTCTCGTGGTGGTGCTCAACAGCCTGCGACTTCTCGCCGGGGGCGCTCCGAAACCGCCCCTCGGACAAACAAAACACGGTTGACCAATCTTCCCGCGCGGCTACTTTACGACGTCCCTGTTTCTGCGGACCTTGGTCCTGTTCGTAAATGCGTTTTCCCACAAAATTTTTGGTCCTCCTGATGGTTTCCTCCGCCTCGACGGCGTTTGGAAGCTACTCGCTGTTCAACCCTGAGCAGGCGGAAGCCTTGAGGCCGGAATTGAGGAAGCTTTTCGGGCCGCAGTCTTCCAATTTCCGGTACGACAGGCGGATGGTGGAGGCGGCTGAGATCGCTTCAAACCGTGCGGCGTCGGCCTCGACCCAGAGTTGCTGGCGCTACGTCAAGACGGCACTGCTTCGCGCCCAGATTATCGAGAGCTACCCGAAAACACGGCTTGCCAAGGAGGCTGGTGTCGAATTGCAGACCCAGTTCGGCTTTCGCAAGCTCAACGTCTCGGACCCCTACAAGGCGCCCCCCGGCTCTGTGATTGTGTACGGCGGCGCCGGGGCGGGGCACGTGGAGCTTAGATCCAAAGAGGGCTTCGTGAGCGACTTCGTGTCGGCCAAGCCTTCCCCGCGTCCGCTGATCGGCGTGTACGTCAAGCCGCGCTCCTAGCCCGGCGATGTGTGCCGCGGACTGGGAGGCACACGGTTGGAATGAGGTCAAGGAGGGACTGGTTTCCACTCGGTCACCTGTGTGTTCCACCATGAAAATGAAGCTCGCTGGCGTCCGCTTCTTTGCCCGGTCCCATTCCAACCAACTCGGTTTCATTGTCCCCAATTTCGCGTTGATCCCCGGACTCCTGCTCGTTGCAGGGTGCCGCGTCGAACAATTCAAAATCGAGACGAGGACTGGCTCGATTTCCACCCTCCGGACCACGGGCGACGTTGTGATCCGTGGGGGCGAGGTTCAGAGGATGGCTCCCGGATCCGTCATTCGGCTGAGCGAGAAAACATTTGGAAAAACAAGGACCGCCGAGATTCGGGAGCGAAAGGGGGTTCCCGAATTTTGAACGGTGCGCACGCGGTCAGACGGCTGCGCAAAAGCCATTGAGACATCTCGGAGGTGGCGCGAGACCCTGCTTGACCGGAATGCTCCCCGGAACCGTGCCGTGCTTGATTGCGTCGTCTGCTTGCTCAGCCGGACCTGCCGCCGAGCAATTCAGCTTGAAGGCGGCGCGCGGCTTCCTCGGCCCGCTCGCTTTTCGGGTAGAGCTTGAGCGCCTTGAGGTACCATGCGAGGGAGGTGGCCATCTGCCCCTTTTTTTCGTGCTCCTCCGCGCTGCGGATCGTGCGCACGAACTCTGCCGCCCGGGTGGTATACAGGGCACGGGCCTGCTGGACGGGGAGGTCGTCGGGAAAGTTCTCGGCCATTTTGTCCACCGTTTCCCAGGCGCCGGCGGGGTTGCCCTGGCGATCCATCTCACGGGCTCCGATCAACGCGCCTTCGAGCATCTTGATCTCGTTCAGCACTTGTTTGAGCTGGTTCTGTTTTTCAACGGGTGCGTTCTGGACAGCGGCAAGGAAGCGGCCCGCGTCCTCGGCGATGCGGCGGAAGTTTTTCTGCGCAAACAGTTGTTCCATTTCAAGGAGAGCCTGGGCCTGCGCGTCGCCGACTTGAAACGCCTTGGAGGCGACCTCCTGTAATTCAGGGTTGTTTGGCCAGATGGTGGCTGCCTCCTTGATCGCCTCCTCAAAGGCGGCCTTGTTTCCAGAGATGGCCGCATTGCGGGCTCTGGAAAGGTGGAGCCGGGCAGCGTTTTTGGCCGTTTCAATCAGGGCGCGGGCCTTGGTGGCGTCAAAGTCCTTGGCGGTTTGTTGGAGGCCGTTGGGGCCGTTGAGCAGTTCCAGCGCAGCGGTGTAATCGCGTGACTCCAGGGCGGACTGGAACTGCGCGGCGCTTTGGTAAAACCGGAGGATCCTACGTTTCCGTTCGAAGGGGAGTGTGCGCAGTTCGGGCATGAACTCGCCCACGAGCAGGGCGTCCCGCAGGCGTTCGCTGGCGGAGCGGAGTTCGCCCAGTTCATAGAGTTTGTGGAAGGCTTGGACGTTGGTTTGGACGTCCCGCATCGCCTCGTTTGCGAGGGATTCGATCGTGGCCACCGTCGGGGGGATTCCCGTGCCCCGGTTCAAAGGGGATTGCGTACTGTCAGGCAGGTTCAGTTTGCCGTCGCCGTCGTTAAAAAGCGCCCGGTAAAAGCGCGTCCCGATGATCGCGTGGTGAAAGCGGCGCTGAAGAAAAAACTGCACCAGCAACCCCTGATACTGGATCTTGCTTTGTAGTTCCGAAAGGGCGCTTTTGGCCTCGTTTGCCTTCACCCGGGTGGAGTTTTCAACGAGGGATTCGGAGCGCCCTGCTTGGACGATGGCGTCGGCAGCCTTACCGCCCAGATTGTCCGAAGCGGCGTAGGCGCGGGAGGAGAGGTTGCGGCGGGTTCGGGCGGATTCCTCCTCGAGAATCTGGTTGGCCTGGGCGAGCTGGTTCTGGTTGCGGCGCGCCTGCCAGACGCTGTAGATGGCGTTGGAGAGGGTGTCGCAGAGGCGGGTGTCGCCGGGATAGCCTGCGGCCCGCGCCAGAAGGCGGTAGGCGTCGGTGAGGGTTTGGGCCTTGAGGTTGCTGGGATCCAGCAGAAGGATAATTTCGTTGAGGATCTTGCGGTGGGCCGCCTCCACTTCGCCCGTTTCCTCAGGCACGCTCAGATACTTTTCAAAGCGGGCTTTGAAGATGGCATTATTGTTGATGTCCCAAGTCTGGCCGTTGAAGCGGAGCAGCCCGTTGGAGGGGTCCAGAGCGGGAAGACGGTTGTCAAAGAGTGACCCGGCGCTGCTGCTGCCCGGATCTCCGCTGGCTGGGGCGGGCTGCGGTGAGCCCGGAATTGCAGAAGGGAGAGCTCCGGGAGGTTGAGGTCCCTGTGCTTGCAAGTCTGCGGGCGCCACTGTGGACAGGAGACTGAACAGCCCCGCGACGAGGCACTTGAGTCGTTGGGGTTCCATGCTCTGAGACCGAAAAAAAAGCGTGCCAGCTGCCTCAGGGAGCCGTGGGAAGGAGCAGGGCTTTGAGGCGGGAAACGGCCTCTTCAGCCGTGTCGCTCTTGGGATAAAGCCGTTGTGCTTTGAGGTACCAGGCCAGACTGGTGGCGAGTTCCGAGCGGTTTTCATGTTCCTGCGCGCTCTGGATCGTGCGCACGAAATCGGCTGCCTTCGTGGTGTAGAGCGCCTTGGCCTGGTTGATCTGGATGTCGTCCGGGAAGGTCCGGCCCGCCTTATCGACCGACTCCCACGCGCCCGACGGGTTGCCCTGTCTGTCCATCTCCTTGGCGGCGAGCAGGGCCGCTTCGATGGACTTGAAGTCTTCGAGGATCTTTTTGACCTGCGCCTGTTTTTCCGTGGGCGCCCCCTGGGCGGCGGCGAGAAAACGGCCCGGATCTTCCGCGATCCGCCGGAGGTTTTTCTGTGCAATCAACTGGTCGAGCTCAAGGAGGGTTTGGGCCATTTGATCTCCCTGTGTGAAGGCCTTTGTCGCCACCTCCTGCAGTTCCGGGTTGTTCGGCCAGATGGCGCCGGCATCCTTGATGGCTGCCTCAAATTCGTTCTTGTTTCCCGAGATGGCCGCGTTTCGCGCGCGAGCCAGATGGAGGCGGGCGGCGTTACGGGCGCTTTCGATCAGGGCGCTGGGTTTGGAGGCGTCAAAGTCGGGGGCCATGGTGCGCAAGCCTCCGGGACCGTTGAGGATTTCCGTTGCGGCGGTGTAGTCCCTGACCTCGAGCGAGGAGAGCAACTCATTGGTTTTCTGCACGAAGTGCAGCACCTTGCGTTTCCTTTCGAAGGGAAGCGTGCGGACCTCCGGAAGGAACTCGCCCACGAGCAGGGCGTCCCTCAGTCGCTCGCTTGCGGAGCGCAACTCTCCCAAATTAAGCAGGCTGTGGAAGGACTGGACGGAGGTCTGCACCTCCCGCATCGCTTCGTTGGAGAGGGCTTCCAGCGTAGAAACCGTCGGGGAAAGGCCGCCGGCGAGTTTGAAGAGCCCTTGGGTTGATTCAGGGAGGTTCAAACGGGATTCGCCGTCGCCGAAGAGGGCCCGGTGAAAGCGCGTTCCGATGATGACGTGGTGGAAGCGGCGCTGCAAAAACAGCTGTACCAGAAGTGATTGAAACTCGATTTTGGCCTGCATCTCCGAGACGTCGCCCTTGAGGCTGTTGGCCTTCATGCGGACGCTGTTTTCCACCAGTTTCTCGGCGTAGGCGGCCATGGCGAGGGCCTTGCCTGTGGCTCCCGCCACCGTTGTGGCGCCCTGCTGCATGCCCGCCCCCACGGCTTGGCCGGCTCCTCCGGCATTACCTCCCTGTGCCGCCGTGCCGCTGGAGTTTACCACCTGCGTGTTGACCACCGCCGAGGGCATGGGCTGTCCGCCGGTCGGAGGCGCTCCCGTGCCCACACTTCCGGTGGATACCGTCGTTGAGGAGGACGGCGGGGGCTGGGATGTTGTCTGCGGCCCTCCCGGTGCCGGAGGCGTTCCCGGCGGATTCTGGGTGCCGGCGGAGGGGGGCGGTTGGGGGGCGGCCATCGGGGCGTTGCCGAAGGCGTTGGGTTGCGCCATCGGGGCGTTTTGTCCCGCCGCTGGGTCCTGTCGGTTGCCGTTCTTGGCGGATCTGCCCTCCGGCCGGGAGGGAAACTCCTCCTCCGAGGCCTTCCGGACCAAGTTACGCTGCAGACGGTTGTTTTCCTCCTTGAGGATGCGGTTGGCCTCCTCCAGGCGGCCTTGGTTTCTTTTTACCGCCCAGATCGAATAGATGGCGTTGGAGAGGGTGTCGCAGAGACGGCTGTCGCCGGGGTAGGCAGCCGCTCGATTCAACAGGCGGTACGCGTCGGTCAGTGTCTGGGCGTTGAGTTTATTGGGATCGAGCAGGTCGATGATTTTGTTGAGGATCTCGCGGTGCTCTCTCTCGCTCTGACCGGATTCCTCCGGAGTGTTGAGGTATTTTTCGAAACGGCTGCGGAAGAAGGCGTTGTTGGTGACATCCCAAGTCTGGCCGTTAAAGCGGAGCAGCCCTCCGGATGGATCCAGCA
>JBILKV010000339.1:0-3014 GCA_044376515.1 Chthoniobacteraceae bacterium
TTCGAGATGCTCGCCCGCGCCTTCCAGACCGCTTCCGCACGGGTGGCCTCGTTCCTGATGGCAGACGACGAGATCGATCGCAATTTTCCCGACATTGGGTTTCCCTCCGGCCAGCACAAACCCTCCCATCACCAGCGGAATCCCAAAAACGATCGAACAACTCACGAGAATAGATCACTTCTCCTTCGGGTAATTCGCCTATTCCCCAAAAAACTCGGGGGAATGAAAGAGCCAAATGGCAAGTGAGTGTTGGACAATCCCTGATGGTTTATTGAGGAGGCCTTTCGGACGCCAACGAGCACGCGCACAACGTTCTGCCTGCTGTCGTCTCCGGAAAAAGCCCAAGCCCCCTGCAGACCTTCCTGCACTTCGCTCTTTCGGAGCCCGCCCCGAGGACCGACTTTACCTCAGCATCCTCCGGCAGATGGGCTCCCAATGGAGCGAATCGGGGATTCGCTAAGAGTTCTCGCCGGCGGCTTGACGGATTGCCTCCCTTTACCCCCTTTACCCCCTTTACCCCCTTTAGACGACGGCGCGACTGCCTGCGGGGCCGATCGCATTCAGGAGAACGGATTACCGCTCGAAGGGACGGATGCGGGTGTAAATGAGCCGGTGGTCACTGGCGCGTTGCCAATTGGGATCGCCGCTGATGCGGGCCACGCTGGGCAGTTCAGGTTTGAGTGCCTTGTTAAACAGCAAATAGTCGATGCGCGAGTACACCCCGGTGAACTGCCGAAAGTGCGTCCAACGATGTCCCTGCGAATCCTCCGCGACGAGGTCTTGGAGGCTGAACAACCCTCCCCACGGCCCGAGGATATGGCGCATGGTCGGCTGTTCGCGGGTATCATTAAAGTCGCCGTAGACCAACAGGTTCGCCCGGGGATACCCACCGAGGATCCGCTCCACATGCGCCCTCAATTGGTCGGCCTCACAGCGGCGCACCAAATCCTCACCCGCGGGCGAAGGCAGCTTGCTTTTGAGATGCACCCCCACCAAACGCAGGATGTACCCTGGATTGACCTGCACGGAAACATCCAGAAAACCGCGACGCACCAACTCCGGACGCCCGTTCAACTCAAAAGGAACCCTCGCAAGCGAGCCTTTCCGCACGATCGGATAACTGCTCAGCAGAGCAAGACGCCTGTCCGGGTCGGGGCCCGGGACATACTCACGGTACGGAAGATGGAGCCCGAGAGCTCCCAGTCTTTGCGCAAGGTCCAACAGGGCGGCTTCCTCTCCTATTTCGCAGACCCCCAGAATATCCGGGCGTACACCGGCCACTAGTCTGGCCACCGCATCCCGAGCGCTCGCGGACTTGGGACGCGTCCGCTCCGAACCCTCCAGCGAATAGTTTTCGAGGTTGTACGCCGCAAATGTGATTTCAGCATCGCCAACAGCGGAAAGCGAAGCGACGGCGCAATAAAAGAGCAGAAAAAAAACAAGACCGCGAAAAATCCATGTCATTCCTCATCCGGATCGATTGAAGACCGGATCGAGAGCTTGTGGGAGGGTCCCTTTAGGGGCAGAAGACGACACCCCGATGAGGTGGGACGGGCAACGGGGCACCGGGAAACAAGGAGGGGGCGCTACGCCGATTCGATGTTTGAGGGCGAACGCTTCTCAACCGGGGCACGCTCAACACGCGGGCAGAGCTGAAAGTCCTATCGCTGCGGCCAAGGGCACCTGCTTTTCACCGCCGTAAGCGAAAGAACTGTACCAGATTCTCTCCCGCGCCTCGTGTCGAAAAGCGACAGAATTCACCGGAGCGTTTGGGAGCCCGGTCAAAAGTCTCTCAGGCCAAGCGGCCCCATCACTTGGGAGGAAAGAACCGAAGACAAGCTCCAAATCCTTCGCCCGAAAGTTCGCTGCGCCTGTCTTACACGTGGGGCTTCAGAGCCTCGGGGATCGGAGTCGAGGTGGTGGCGGGGGGGGGAGTCTGGCTCTGGGAAACCGGATGCGCGGCGGCGGGCTGGAGCGCCACAGCGGGCTCCGGGTGGTGGGGCGCAGGGTGGGTTGCTTGGGCCGGGGCGGGCACGGGATCGGCCGCCTTGTGCAGGCTGACCGGGGCGGGAGAAGAAGGCAGTGCCTGGGTCTCGATCGGCGGATGATAAATCGTGCTCTCAATAGCGTGCGAAGCATTGTGCAACTCTTGGTTGACATTATCCTTCGCTTTACTGAATTCGCGCACCGCCTGGCCGAGGCCTTTCGCGAACTCGGGCAGTTTCTTGGCCCCAAACATGATGAGAACGATGACGAAAATAATGATCATGTCCGGCCCGGCTAGGTTGGGGAGAAGCGCAAGAGTGTTCATAAGCTACTTGAGTGAGATTAGCACTGCCTCTGGGGGTATGCAACGCACGATCCGCTCAAAGGCCGTTGCTTAGGAGGGGAAGTCGCCAGACGGTCGGCGGCCAACAGGATGCCGGCGGCCTTGTGCCAGGTTTCCTGCCATTCCCGCTCCGGTGTGGAGTCCGCAACAATGCCGGCCCCCACATGGAAGCGTGCCCGTCCCTCCTCAACGATCAGTGTGCGAATGAGGATGTTAAAGACGCTGTCGCCGCCGGCTCCAAACCAGCCCGCCGCGCCGGTGTACACACCCCTGCCCACCGGTTCCAGTTCCGCGATGACTTCGCGGGCCCTTTTTTTCGGAGCACCGGTAATGGAGCCGCCGGGAAAGCAGAGCCGCAGGGCCGTCACCTGATCGATCCCCTCCCGCAGACGCCCCTCGACGGTTGAAATGAGGTGAAAAACCTGCTCGAAGCGCTCCAGTTTGAGCAACTCGCTCACCCGCACGCTCCCCCAGTCACAGCATTGTCCCAGGTCGTTACGCTCCAGGTCCGTGATCATCACCAGTTCCGCAATTTCCTTCGGAGAGGTAAGCAACTCAAACGCGCTGTGCGCATCCGCGTCGGGATCGGCACGGCGCGGACGGGTGCCCTTGATCGGGCGGGTGCGGACACTGCGGTCCGCGAACCTCAGAAACAGCTCCGGCGAACTGCTCAGCACCGTGCGCC
>JBILKV010000168.1:0-9707 GCA_044376515.1 Chthoniobacteraceae bacterium
AACCCTCGATCGCAAAACACCCTCGAACCCCATTTCGAGACTCAAACTCTTCTTCACCTTCTTTGACAGCCGGTGGGAAGATCTCAACAGCCAAAACTGGCTGCGCACCGCTTATCAGGACTTCAGCGCGGGATTGATCGTGGCGATGACGGCCATCCCCATGGCGATGGGCTTTGCGATGGCCATGGGAATGAGGCCGGAGCACGGGATCATCGCAGGCGCCCTCGCCTGCGCTGTGGGCCGGACGTTCGGCGGTTCCAAGTACCAGGTATACGGGCCGACTGCAGCCTTCATCCCGGTGATCGCCGGACTGATCACCAAATACGGCCCGGCCTCGGGTGGCGCCTTCGAAACGGCGCACGGTTTTCTGGTCCTCGTTTCGATGATCGCGGGTGCCATCCTCGTCGTGTTGGGCATCCTCGGCTTCGGCAAGTACGGCCGACTGGTGCCCAACTCAGTCATCGTGGGCTTTACCGTCGGTATTGCTGTTTCCATCGGCCTCACCAACCTCAAAGACATTCTGGGGTTGAAGAGCTTTGCGATGCTCTTGGGACCGGACGCTCCGACCGGCCTCGGCTGGGTTCAGAAAGTCCAGTTGGCGTTCCAGCATATGGATCTCATCAACCCGTGGGCCATCTTTCTGGGGGTGCTGACCTTTGTGTTGTCGAAGGTGTTGCTGCGGATCTCCATTTACATTCCCGGTCCGGTGGTCGCCATGGGCGCGGCCACGCTCATGTCCGCCACGGTTTTCGCCGACAAGCACATCGTTCTGGTGCGGGACCTGTACGGATCCATTCCAAACAACTTCTTTAAACTGCAAATGCCCGTGCTGCCCTCCATGGAACTCGGCGTGCTCTGGGACGTTTGTTACTTCGTGATCGCCATCGTCTTTGTCTCCGGGGTGGAGAGTGTGCTTTGCTCCTCCATGGCGGACAAACTCGCGCAAAACCAAAAGACGCCCTTCAATCCGGACAAGGAATTCTTCGGGCAGGGGATGGTCCAGATTCTCACCCCGTTGGTGCAGGGTTTCCCTTGTACGGGCGCCCTGGCGCGAACCGCCACCAGTATCAAGGCTGGGGCCAAAACGCCGCTTGCCGGCTATTTCAAGGCAATCCTCAAGCTGTCCATGGCCTACTACCTGGCGCAGTATTTGGAACTGATTCCCATGGCCTGCATTGGCGGCATTCTGGTCTGGGTGGCCAGCAACATGATCAAGCCCTCTGAGATCAGCGAAGTCCGTCACACGGGCGGCTTTGAGACCCTGATGATGGTTTACACCGCGGTGATGGTCCCGGTGACCGACTTCCTGACGGGCGTGTTGTCCGCTCTGATCATTTACGCAGTGGTGCGTTCTTTCGCGCGCAAGACCGCCTGAGGAAAACACCCCGCAGCACCCCTGCCACAGCTCAACGCTCACCGGAGCGTTCCCGCCCCGGCCCGTCAGACCATTCGCAACCGCGTCTTCGCCCCAACGGGGCAGCCCACTCGCAGCCCACGGCAACGCCGTGGGGAAACGATCCCCAGTGAAATTTTAAGGGCGCCCCATGATGACGCCACCCATTTCAAAGGTGCCGTGCATGTTTGGGTGCCCCTGCAGGGCGTATTGTTTTTGGGGACGGTTTTCCCATGGCGTTGCCATGGGCTACAAGAAGAGTGCCCCTTGCGGGGCGTCAGATTTGGTGAAAACCCGGCCCCGAGTTTCTTCAGAGTATGGGACAGTTGGTCCACGGGATCCAATCGCCAACCATCCAGCAAATGCCGATAAGTCGCAGAAGAGTTTCTCGGGGTACCCCATCCAAAAGCAAAGAGGCTCCCCCGCGAGCGGGAGAGCCTCGGATGCACCTAACCGCTAAAAGGGGCTAGAAGTTGTACTGCAGCTGGCAGGTCACGCGATCGACATTCTTCGCCATATTAAGAGTTTGTGTATTGGTGCGCTGGAAAGCCCGAGTGTACACAAGTGCGATTTCAAACGAGGGCCAGGGCTGGTATTCCACGCCCAAATCAACTTCGTTCACGTTTTGAGAAGGCGCGTACAAGTTAACGGTCGTCGTGGCGCTGCTGTTAATATCTACCGCACTCGCAGATTTTCTAGCCCCATTGAAATAACTCCAACGGGTGAAGGGAATGACGGTTCCAAGATCAGTATCGGCCTTGTAGTTCAACAAGACGTAACCGCCATGGAGGCTTTCTGTGGTAATGCGATTGCCAGCCGTCGTTGTGACAGGCGGCGTGGCAGTGTCGTCCGACGATGTTGGACGTGTGCGCTTTCCCGAGGCGTCGAAGGAGAGGATTGTCTCAGGTCCTTCTCCAACGGTCCACTCGGCCTCCAATCCGAAGGGTTGCGGGTACCAAACGAAGTTCGCTGCGACACGCTGATCCGTGAACTCCTGCGTGCCTTTCCCAGATCCCTGATTCGGCACAAACTTTCCACGATAGGCGCTCATCCCGAATTCGTAGAACTGTCCGCTTTCGGTTTTGAATGGATACGCAAGGTGAACGATCGCGTGGGGGCTTCTGTTGCTGTCGAACCTATTCAAGCCCTGACCATTGTAGGCACCGAAGCTGAACACACCGTAGTCGCCGGAACCTTTCAGGCCGCTCTGAACCAGTTCACGGAAACGTGCGCGTGCCGTCTTGTCCGCCCAAATATAGTACAACCCTAGGTCACGCTCGCCCTCCACAGCACTGTTCAGTGCTTCAGGACGTTCGATCGAAAGACGGTTCTGGCTCGACTGCATATTTACAAAACCGTACGGGACCTTTGAAACACCGATACGGATCCGGTGTTCCTTGTCGTGATCCAGAGAAACATCCCCGTACATGTCGCGGGTTTGGAATCCAGAAGCGTTGGTCTCGTTGTAGCTGCCACCAACGCTCGCCTGTCCGTCCACCTGCCAGTACAGGTACAGGTGGTCATGCACGTCCCCGCTGAAGATCATGCGCGCCCGCCGCATCAGGAAGGTGTCCCGTTCGCTGATGTTTGTTTCTGTGGGAGAGTGCAGCGTGTTGATGCCGGCCCCATCCATCCCGGACCCAAACACATGTGTGTACCGGGTCTGCACATAGCCGCGGATCGACATCCTGCCGAACCACTCCTTTTTCAACGTGTCCTTGTTCAGCGCGCTGGCGGCTGCGGAGGCCTGCTTTTCGGCCTGCGGCTTCATGCGCTGATATTCCGCCTCGCTGATGGTCCCGCGTTGGCGGAGAGTGCCGAGAAGTTCGGTCATGGCGTCGTCCGCGGCAACCGCCGGGAGTGACCAAGAGCAGGAGGCGAGGACGACGGAAGCTGCGGCCATCTTGAAGGCGCCAGCGTTTTTGTTTTGCGTGAGGTGTGTCATGTAATCGTTTTTTGATGACTTAGGCCGGCGGATCACCCCAATCGAGGGTCCTCCTGACGGTGATCACATTCGGCACCGTCTGTGGCACACGCGTGGCTTTTGTGTGACAAATTCGCCACAAATTGCGAAACCTAGCTTCCCAGTGAAGTTGGTGTTTGCAAGTATATCAGCAGTAGTTGTTTGCTCGCTATACGCGATCCCCAGTCAGGCTTCAAATGCACCTGGCGCGTCTCCGCTCGATCCGCCCCAATGATTCTACGCCAGAATCTGTTGGATCACGTTGCCTTCCACATTCGTGAGGCGCCGCTGCACCCCGTTGTGCTCGAAGGTGAGGTGTTCGTGGTTCAGTCCGAGCAGGTGCAGGATCGTCGCGTTGAGGTCGTAAAGCGGGTGGACATCCTTCACCGCTTTCCGTCCGAGCTCATCGGTCTCCCCGTGGCTGACCCCGGCCTTGACGCCAGCGCCCGCCAGCCAACAGGTGAAGCCGTCCGGATTGTGGTCCCGACCCTTCGAGCCCTTCTGGAAAAAGGGCATCCGGCCGAACTCGGTGCACCACACCACCAGGGTTTCCTCCAGCAGGCCGCGTTGTTTGAGGTCCCGGACCAACGCGGCAGCCGGTTGGTCAAGGATGCCTGCGTGCACGTCGTACTGCTCCTTCAGCGCGTTGTGTCCGTCCCAGTTGAGCCGTCCGCCGCTGGCGTAGGCCCCGTTGAAGAGCTGGACGAAGCGCACCCCCTTTTCAATCAGCCGGCGCGCCAGAATGCAGTTCCTCGCGAAGGCGGCCTTGTCCTTGTTCTGGGTATCGTCGGCTCCGTAGGCCCGGAGCACATGCGCCGGCTCGGTGGAGAGGTCGCTGAGTTCCGGCACGCTCAACTGCATGCGGGCCGCCAGTTCGTAACTGGCAATGCGCGCCGCCAGTCTGCCGTTGCCGGGATGACTCTCCAGATGCCGGGCGTTGATCCGCTGCAGAAGGGAGCGAGCCGCAGCGTCGGCTCCGGGGGCCACGCCGGCCGCCGACAGGTGCCGGATGGGTTCGAGCGAACTCATCGCCGTCCCTTGGAAAGCCGCCGGAAGAAAACCGGGCCCCCAGTTGTTGGCGCCATTTTGCGGCACCCCCCGTGGGTCGGGAATGGCCACGTAGGCCGGCAGGTTTTGGTTCTCACTTCCCAGCGCATAGGTCGCCCAGGAGCCGAGGCTGGGAAAGCCGTCCAGGTTGAAACCGGTGGAGAGAAAGTTTTCCGCGGGACCGTGGGTGTTGCTTTTGCTGGTGAGCGAATGAATGAAGGCGATGTCGTCGGTGAGTTCTGCGAGGTGCGGGATGAGGTCGGAAACCCATTTGCCGGTTTGCCCGCGCGGACGGAAGGCGTACTGCGGCCGGGCGAGATTGCCCGCCGGGCCTTGGAAGGTGACTGCCGGTCCGCCGGGGAGGGGTTTGTCGTCCCATTTGGAGAGCTCCGGTTTGTAGTCCCACGTTTCAAGCTGGCTGACAGCACCCGCACAAAAGATGACCACCACGTTTTTCGCGCGTGCAGGAAAATGAGTCGGTCGCGGGAAGTACGGTCTGGACGGATCAATGACAGGAGCGGCTTGTGCCGCGAGCAAACCGTCCATGCCAAGCAGATCGGTCAGTGCGATGGAACCGAGTGCCGTGGCGGAGTTGGAGAGGAACTGACGGCGGTCCAGCAGTGTGCGACCGGGGAGGGAGAGTCTTTCGGGGTCCAGCGGGTTCATGGCTCGTGTCCTTGATTGGGTTAAGGGAGGAAAAGGAATTCGTTGCAGTTGAAAAGGGCGCGGCACAGGGCGGCTGCCCCGTGCTCGCGAACCACTGCAAGGGTGTCTTCAAGCTCCGACGGAGAGGGTCTCCTGCCGAGCGCCACGAGGTAGCCGTGCTCCACCTGAGCGCCGGGATCCTCGCCGGCCTCCTTGCGCAGACGGGCGGCAAAGGCCTCGCTCTGTTCAAGGGTAAAGGTGCTGTTGAAGAGGTTAAGCGCCTGAATGGGCGTGGTGGATTCGCGTCTGCGCGACGTGCTGAGCCCTGCGTCCGGACAGTCGAACGCCCCGAACACCGCCTCGGGTTCCCGCCGCACCTTGTGGGCGTAGATCATCCGGCGCAGCCCGCTGCCGGAGAAGGATTCCACCGGCTTGAAACCGCTCAGCCCGCCTCTTTGGTTGAACAGGTTGAAACCGCTCCCGTACATGGAAAGATCCAGCCGCCCGCTCACCGCGAGGATGGTGTCCCGGATGTTCTCCGCCGTGAGGCGCCGCGGCGGGAAGCGCCACAGCAAACGGCTGTCCGCGTCCCGCGCCTCCGCAGCCGCGTTGCCCGAGGAGCTCTGTCGGTAGGTGGCCGAGAGCACGATTTTCTTGTGCAGACTTTTCAGCGACCAGCCAGAGCGCACGAACTCGCGGGCGAGCCAGTCCAGCAGTTCGGGATGCGAAGGGCGGAGGCCCATTCTGCCAAAGTCGCTCGAGGTTTCCACGAGGCCGGTCCCGAAGTGTCCCTGCCAGATTCGGTTCACGATGACCCTCGCTGTCAGCGGGTTTTGCGCGTCTGCAATCCAGTTGGCGAGCGCGATGCGACGCTCCTGTTCCGGGGCGTCGGCTGGCAGGTTGAGCGTGCCAAGGGCGCCAAGCACTGCGGGTACTACCTCCTCCTTTGGCTGTTCCGGATCCCCACGGTGGAGCAGGTGGATTTCGTCGGGCTTGCGGAACGCGCCTGCGAACACGCGCTGGGCGGTTGCGGCGGTGGCGAGCTTTGCATTCAGCGCGCGTCGTTCCGAAGCGAGCTGGTTGGCGCGCTTTGCCTGCTCGGGAGGCAGTCCGGTTGTGGAGAGGTCGTTGTCCGCTGGGTTGTCCTTGCGGGGGGCGTCCCGGTCCGTGGAATCGGCCACAAGCCTCCACGTGCCGGAATCGTCCTCGAGCTCGATACGGTAGGCCGTGGCGAGGCGGTCGGTAAGCTTGCCCTCCCGGTCCCGCCCCCAGACCACGCGGTCCACCGTCTGTGCCTCGGGAAACTCAACGAGCAGCCAGCCTTTGCCATCTTCGTTGGACATCCAACTGCTGGAGTTGCCGTACTTGCCGTCGTTGACCAAGCGCAGGTCGTGCCGGTTGGGCGTCTTGTTCTGGCCGGAGGCGCTGACGATCGCACCGGCTTTTGCAAGGGCGACGTTCGCGCCTGCGGTGTTGAAGATCTCGATTTCGTCGATGCAGGGCGCGAGGGAGTTGGTTTTTTCAATCGTGAACCGGACGCGTTTTACAGCCGTTGGCGCAAAACGGTCGGTGTTTTTTCGGGCCTGAACACCCGGCCGCTTCACGCCGGAAAGGGCGACCGGGATGAACTCCGCAAGCTGGCGGTCCAGATCCGCGAGCTGCACTTTTAACAACTCTTCTTCCTTTTTTGCGGCGAGCGCCTCCGGGCTTTTGGATTCGCGGTCCCGGTATTCAACGCCCGCGAAGAACGATTGGAAGGCGTAGTAGTCGCGGGCGGAGATGGCGTCAAACTTGTGGTCGTGGCAGCGGGCGCAGCCGACAGTGAGCCCGAGGAAAGTCTGGCTGGTGTTAACCACAATCTCGTCCAGAGAGTCCTGGCGCGCCAACCGCTTTGAGGGTTCGTCCTGACCGATTTGCCCCGGCAGCAGGACGGAGGCGGTCACCAGGAATCCGGTGGCGGCGTCCACTCCAAGGGCGTCTCCGGCGAGCTGTTCCTTGATGAAATGGTCGTAAGGCGTGTCCGCGTTGAGCGCGCGGATGACATAGTCGCGGTAGGGCCAGGCATTGGGGCGCTCGGTGTTGACTTCGAATCCGTGCGTGTCGGCGTAGCGGACCACATCCAGCCATTGTTGCGCCCAGTGTTCACCGTAACGTTCGGAGCGAAGCAGCCGGTCGACCACGCGTTCGTGGGCCCCGGGCGCCTCGTCCGCCGCGAAAGCCTCGAGTTCTGCAGGACTGGGCGGAAGGCCGGTGAGGTCGAAGGACACCCGACGAAGCCAAACCGCCCTGTCGGCCTCCGGCGATGGCTCGAGCTTTGCCTGCTCCAGTCTGGCCAGAATGAAATGGTCCAGCCCATCGCGGGTCCATCCGCTCCGTTTTGGAGTGGGCGGGATGGGGTTGGAGGCGGGCTTGAGCGACCAGTGATCGCGTTTGTCGGCGAGCTGGGCGGTGTCCAAGCCGTCTGGCCACGTCGCACCCTCCTTGATCCAACGTTCCAACAATGCGGCGTGTGCGGCGCTGAGACGCTCGCCCTTGGGCGGCATCAGTAGTTCGGGTTCCTCGCCTTTGACGAAGCGCAACAGGGGGCTTTCGCCCGGTTTTCCGGGGAGGATGTTTGGAGCATATTCATCGCCCCCTTTGAGCGCGGCTGCCTTCACGTCCAAACGCAGTCCGCCTTTTTGTTTTTCCGCCCCGTGACACGAGTAGCAGTGTTTTTCGAAAATCGGCCGCACGTCCTTCGTAAAGTCGACCGGAGCGGCCTGCGCGAAAGAGGGGGCCAGGAGAAGAGCGGACACAAATGCGGCGTTCATCTTTGATGGGAGGAAGATTGGGGTTGGGGGATGTGGTGGTGCGGCGTGTGATCCGGTTGCGCATTACCTTGAGACAGTGCTTCCGTTGTCAGTGGTAGGGGTTTCCGCTGAGATAAAGCTCCCGGATCTCGCTGTCGCTGAGTGCCCTGCCGAGGAGCAAGAATTCGTCCATACGGCCGCTAAGTTTGCGGTCCTGTCGGTTCCAGTTACCGATCTGGGCGGGACCCAGACGGGCTGGGTGCGCGATTTTCTGCAGGGTTTCCTTGTCGAACTGCCCGTTCAAATAAAACCGGACGCTGCGCGCCTCCGAGTCGTACACGGTGGCCAGATGCATCCAGCGTCCGCGTTGAGGGAGCACCGAGGTATTGGAGTCCGGAAACCCGTGCTGCTCGCTTGAGCCCGGCGCGAGGGAATTGCCACGGAGCGCGAGACGCATCCTGCTGTCCTGCGTGAGCATCCAGTGTACCTGTCCGGGGGTTTCGTTTTGCCATCCGTCGGTGTGATACAGCGATTGATACGGAGCGCCCAGATGGTCGAGCCGCACCCACGCTGCGAGGGTGATTTGGGGCCACTCGCGCTCCGCGCCGACGTTGAGTTTAAGATGGTCGCCTTCGTGCACAAACTCTGGTGCGGCCGATCCCGGCCAGCGCCCCTGCGCCATGCGGAAAACACCGGGAAGATTCGTGTGGCCTGCAAAATCAAACAGCGCGACGAGGGCCGGATCCGATCGGAGCGCGCGCAGGGAGGTCTGCGCCTTGGCGCGCTGGCCCCAGGCGAGCCCGGAGGAAAGCTGGGGCATTTCGTCGGGTTGGATGAAGGCGGCCGAGCGGAGTTCGCGCGCAGCGCCGCCTCCGTTGTTCATGGCGAGCGCCTCGCCCGTGCGTAGGCTCTGTTTGGCCGTGGCTCCGTGGACTTCGGCGATCACCTCGCCCTGAAAGACGTGGAGTTCTGCGTCCCCAGACTCCGGCACGTCGACGCCAAAGCGGGTGCCCAAATCCACCGCCCTGCCGCTGGGGGTCACCACGGTAAATCCCTTGGCAGCAGGAGGAACGTCGGCTGCGACTTTGCCGCGAAACACTCTCAGGGTGTCGGCGGATTCAAACCGTACGTCGGCGGGCGCCTCGACCACCAGACGCGCGCCCTTGCTCGTAAGAAACTCAATGGCACCCGCTTCAAAGTGGACACGCGTGGAACGCAACGCCGCTCCCTCTCGCGGGCCGCTTGCGGTGGTGCTCGCGACCATTGCGTAGGGCATGCGCCACGCGCTGAACAACCACCCCCCCAACAAAAGCGTCAACCCTGCAGCGAGAGCGCCCCACGGAATCCGGTTCGGTCTGCGCGACGAGGGTGAGGTTGCACGGGATTTTTCCAACACTGGCGCGGTTTCTTTCGGTGCGAATCCGCCGGAGGAGGACAGCGTTTGGTCGATGTTTAGGTACTCGAGAAAGCGGAGGCGGTACGCAGGGTCATCGAGAAGAACGCGTTCCAGCGTCGCCACGGTTTCGGCATCCGCAGTTCCATCGCGGTATTGCTGCATCCAATCTTCGCGTGGTGTCTGGTTCATGGCTCTCGTGGGGTGAGGTTACCGGCGCGAGTGGTGGGGTTCATTTTGATAAGGCAATCTTCAGTGCGCGTCCTCGGTGTGGAGCGCCCGGCGCACGCACTCGGAAAGCGCGAGGCGAATGCGGTGGAGTTTTTTGTACAGGCCCATGGCCGTACCGCCCAACTGTCCGGCGAGCGCCTCGATACGGGCCCCGGGGGCGTAAGCAGCCTGCACGAGTTCACGCTGTTCCCGCGGCAGTTTTTGCACGCAATCCTGCAATGCCGCCCGCTGCGCCTCGAGCCGTTC
>JBILKV010000341.1:0-3009 GCA_044376515.1 Chthoniobacteraceae bacterium
ACAGCAAAAAAGGGGCCTGGGTGCAAAAAACGGACAGAAATGTGCGTTTTTATACAGAAAACCTGCGATTTTGGATTGAGCTTTCCCCGCCGGTTCGCAGCATGGGGGCATGCACGAATTTGAAAGCTCCGCCGCCAAGGCGCGCACCCTCGACGAGCAGGAGCGCAAAATCGTGCGCGCCCTCATCCGCGATCCACGCCAATCGGACAACGCCATCGGAGAATGCACCGGGGTCAATGTGCGGACAGTCAGCCGGAAAAGGCAGCGACTTGAACAGGAGGGGGTGCTGTCCTACTACACAAACGTGGACCTGACCGCCTCTGGCACGTGTCAGTACAACACGCGGCACCTGTACACGATCAAGTTCCGGATCGGCGTCACCTACAAGCAACTGCTGGAGGACATCCAGCGGGAAAACGCGGTCAAGTCCGTCTTCACGGAGGTGCTTTTTGAAAGCCACATCGCCGAGATCGACGGGAAACTGGCCATGCTTCTGTTTATTGACGGGGAAAGCGATTTGGATATCGTGCAAACGGTTCAGGAGAAGCTGATCCCAAGTCTGAGGCGCAACCACGGCGAGGATTCGATCGAGGCGGTAAGCACCGTCCGTATTTTGCTTCCCGTGCGATCGATGCGCAATTATGTTCTTCCAGTCAATATGTCGGGCGGATATCTGCGGAGGGACTGGCCCGACGAGGCCGTGTACGTGGGGCGCTGATCGGGGCGGCGTCCCCGGAAGTTTCGCTTGGGCGGGGGCCGTTTCTGCGTCCGTACCCGCCGGCGGGCCTCGGCACCGGAGTGGTCCGGTGTGGGTTGTGGCTTGCGGCTTTCGGCCCGTGGGGTGTTTCAACGGGAGCAAAGGAAGTTTGGGGTAAAGAATCCGAAGCGGGTGTCCTATCTATCAGTGATGGATTTGTTTTTGGCACAGGAAGAGTCGCGGCGGCGCTCCGGTGGCATGTTCACGCTGGCCATGTGTCTGATGGTCGGGGTGTTCGCCTCCGTGCACGTCCTGGTGGCGCTGTGTTCGGGAACGGTTTTGTCCGATGCGGGTCTTCACCAGCGGCTGGTCGTCTGGACGCTGCCCATCACCCTCGGTGTGTTGCTGGTGGGGGTGGTGGTCAGGGCCTACGCGCTTCGGTTTGGCGGTGCAAGCGTGGCCAAGGAACTTGGGGGGCGTCGGCTGCATCCCGGCAGTCAGGAGGCTGGGGAGAAAATGGTGCTCGGGATGGTGGAGGAACTGGCCGTTGCCGGCGGCGTGCCGGTGCCCGAGGTCTGGCTTTTGGATGGGGAGCTCTCGATCAATTCCTTTGCCGCGGGACGCGATGCCTCCAGCGCGGTCATCGGCCTGACCCGCGGGGCGCTGGAACGCCTCACCGTTGAGGAACTGAGGGCGGTGTTGTTGCACGAGTTCACCCACATCCTCGGTGGCGACATGCGGCTGAAGTTTGAAATGTTGGTGTGGGTGCAGGGGATCCTGTTCCTCAGTTGGGCTGGTCGCCTGATGGTTGCCTCGGACTCACCGGTGGGACAGGGGTTCTGGGGAGGGAAGCCGAATCCCCGTCCGGGGCGTCCGGTTCGACCAAGGCCGGGCCAGCTTCGGGAAACTGACGGGGAGAGCCAGAGTCGCTCCGTGCTTGGGATTCTCATGATGCTCATGGGCTTGGTCAGCAGCCTTTTCGGCCGGTTTTTGCAGGGAGCCATTGCCCGGGACACGGAGTTTTCAGCCGATGCCGCCTCGGCGGAATGTCTGGGCTCGGCCATGCCCGTGGTGTCGGCCCTGCGGAAAATCGGGGGACTCCCGGAGCGCTCCTACCTGAACGTGGCCACTGCGCCCGAGTCAGGGCATCTTTTCTTCGGACAGGCGTGGAGCGGCGTGGTTTCGACCTTTTTCCCGACGCATCCCAGCCTTGAAGAACGGATCTTCCGCCTGCACCCACAGTGGAACGGGGATTTTCTTGCCAGCGTGGCGCGCAAGGTGGTGGAGGATCCCCTGCAGTCTACCGAGAATGGAGCGCCGGCCGAGGCACCCGCTCAGGAAATGACGGCGGCAGCCCGGGCAGCGGCCGCCATTGGAGCCAGAAAACGCGAAAAGGCCAAGGCAAAGGAGCGGAACGAAGTATTTTCGTCCAAGGGTTATCCCGCGGCGAACCTGCAATTTCTGGGCCGGGCCATGCTTCCTGCCCAACTCGTGGCGGCCGGTGGACTCCGGCGCTCCCTGAAGCCCGAATGGCTCAAGCGCACCCAGAGCGTCGACGACGCCAAAGGCCTCCTGCTTGAGTTGATGAGGGCTCCGGGTTCGGTTGCTGGTGAACTTGCGGCAGCCTCCGCATCGCAGATGCTGCTCCTGGCGGACTTCTCCATGCCGATGCTCCGGCGGATTAGTTTGGACGACTACTATCTGCTCATGCGGCGTTGCCGCAAGGAACTGGTCCGTAACGAGGAGATCGATCCCTTGCGATTCCTCCTGCTCCACGTGGTGCGGCGTCGTTTGGGGATCGCGCTTGGGGTGCGAGACCTCGACCCAATGGTGATCAAGGAACTGCCCGCGGTATGGGGCGAATGTCAGACCCTGGTATCGATGATGATGCGCCTCGGCGCGCCCACCCAGACGGCCCGCCACTCTGCCTATGCCGCTGCGTGGGCATCGCTGGGGTACGAAAACCCTCCCGGTGCGCGGGAGTCTGTGAACATCGTGGAAATGGTGGACGCGCTGGACATGCTTTCCAAAGCCTCGCCGTTTCTCAAGAAGCAGATCCTCGTGGCCTGCGGTTTGGCCGCAGCCTACCAAGGCAGCATCCCCGAGCACGAAATGGCCATCCTGCGTATGTTCGCCGATGCGATGGGGGCGCCGGTGCCGCACCTTTCGACGAAGAACATGGAGTAATACCGCTTGTCTGAGTTTTCTGGATCACTAGTGATCTGGGTCTCGTGATTCAATCGGTCCGCCTTGCGCAGAAAACCGGCGCGGATTTTTGCCAAAGCTGACGCCCCGCCAGGGGCACTTCTTGT
>JBILKV010000340.1:0-3009 GCA_044376515.1 Chthoniobacteraceae bacterium
CGTAATAGTCCCGCCTGCATGGACTTGGACATTCACTTCATCGCCCACTTTGAGACGGGCCAGTTGGAGAAGCGCGGAGTCAAAGATGATTCCTTGGGAATTGCCGATCTTTGAGATGGTTTTGATCATGCGTAAAACTATGTATTACCGGGGTGTTTGTCAATTCTCGCTATGAAGCATTCCCCTTTCTTCCCCTGCGCCGGAGCCCGCGCTTTACACGCTCCAACCCGGCGCGGCTTCCTCTACAGCCTGGGCGCGAGCCTCGGCAGCGTTGCATTCACCTCCTTGCTCGGCGAAGAGACGAAGAAAAATCCGCTCGCGCCGAAGGATGGCCATCTGCCCGCGAAGGCGAAGAACGTCATCTTCCTGATGATGGAGGGCGGACCGTCGCACATCGACACCTTCGACCCCAAGCCCGCGCTGGCGAAGATGCATCTCAAGGAGTTCGGCCGCGAGGACAAGCAGGCCTCCGCGATGCAGGGCGGCAAGCGCTACTATGTGCAAAGTCCGTTCCTGTTTGCCAAACAGGGACAGAGCGGCGCGGACATGGCCGAGAACTGGACACATCTTAACGGGGTTGCCGATGACCTTTGCTTCTTCCGCGGCTGCACCGTGGACAGCGTGAACCACCCGACCGCGATGTATCAGATGTTTCCGTCCGCCGAACTCGAGTGCACCCAGAAAGGCAAGCCGCTTACATCGGGGAAGTTTCACACACGCAGGTGGTGAGGCTGGTCCACGAAACTCCGGCTTGCAGGCCGCACACACATCCGAAGAATCTCCCGCCAATGAAACACTTTCGCCTCCTCGCCGCTGTTTTGCTCCTGTCGCCTTTTGCAAATGCTCAGACCGTCAGCAATATTGCCTACACCGAAAACGCCCGGGAGCGACAGGTTCTGGATATTCACCATGCGGCGGCGCCGGGAGCCAACAAACCGGTGGTTTTTTGGATACACGGGGGCGGTTGGCAAACCGGCGACAAGTCTGAAGTTCGGCTCAAACCCGCCTGGTTCGCCGCCAAGGGCTTTGTGTTTGTTTCGGCCAACTACCGCCTGCTTCCCCACGTCGCCATGGAAACGCTCGTGAGCGACGTCGCGAAAGCCCTTGGATGGGTCACGAAAAACATCGCCCAGCACGGGGGTGACCCCACCCGGATTCTGGTGGGCGGCCACTCCGCAGGCGCTCAACTCGCCGCGCTCCTTTGCACGGACGCTTCCTATCTTTCCGCCGAGGGCGTCTCACTCCAAAACCTGATCGGCTGTCTTCCCGTCGACGGCGACACCTACGACATTCCGGCGATCATCGAAACCGCCGAAACCAGAAGACGCGCCCACCAGCTTCCCCAAGCCTCTTTTGGCCACCGCGAAAAATTCGGACTGACTCCCGAAAACCACCGCAGGTTTTCCGCCGTGAATCACGTCCAACCCGGAAAAAACATCCCACCTTTTCTGATTCTTTACGTTGGCAACCAACCAGACAACTCCGCACAGGCCACCCGGTTTGCGGGTGTCCTCAAGAATGCCGGTGTCCCCGTCACCCTGTTTGCGGGAAAAGACACCGATCACGTCAAGCTGAACAACCTCCTTGGAACGCAGGGCGATCCTGCCACCTCGGCGCTGGACGCGTTTCTCGCACCCATCCTCAAACCACGGGAATCCAGATAGACCGCCGCCATGCGCCCCTTCTTCGTCGCCCTCGCCCTCACGCTGGTCCTCCTCCCGGGGCAAATCCAAGCCTGCGAAAACGATGCTCCCACCCAACCGCACCGCGTCGTTTACAAGCGAACCACCGATGCCCACGGTTCCCCGGTCGACCTCCAACTGCATATCTTCCCACCCCGGGCAGGAACCGGGGGCAAGGCGCGTCCCGCCATCGTTTTCTTTTTTGGTGGTGGCTGGATGGGCGGCACCCCTTCCCAGTTTTATCCGCAGTGCGAACACCTCGCCAAGCGCGGTATGATTGCCATTTCCGCAGAATACCGCACCGCGAAACCCCACGGCACCTCCCCCGCCGAATGCGTGAAGGACGGCAAATCAGCCGTCCGCTTTCTACGCGCCAACGCTGAAAAAATGGGGATCGATCCCGTTCGGATCGCGGCGGGGGGAGGCTCCGCCGGCGGACATGTGGCCGCAGCCACGGCGACCTTGAATGGGTTCGATGATCCCGACGACGACAGCTCTGTGTCGGCACGCCCGGACGCGCTGGTGCTTTTCAACCCCGTCTACGACAACAGCCCCGAGGGATACGGAAACGCGCGCGTCAAAGACTTTTGGAAGGCCTTCTCACCACTGCACAACATCTCCCCAAACACCCCGCCCACGGTCGTTTTCCTCGGCACCAAGGACGACCTCATCCCCACCGCCACCGCTGAACGCTTTCGCGACGAAATGCAGACCCGTGGTCTGCGGAGCGAACTCTTTCTCTACGATGGACAAGGCCACGGGTTTTTCAATTCCAAGAACAAAGAGTACCATCAAAAAACCCTTCAAGAGGCGGATCGCTTTCTCACATCGCTCGGTTACCTGCCTGACGCGTCCTCCCACGCCGGTGTAACAAATTTTCTGTAAATTAATCCCCGGGCAGCTGCGCAACGAAGGACGAGCGGAAACGAGTCCGCAGTGGAGCAACTGTCCGGGGGCGTGCGCCGGGGGTGGATGAGGTCGGTCACGACAGGTTAGGTTGGAAAGTGAAAACTAAACCTCAACCCAGCCCACTCGGGCCCTGCCATGACCAACCCTGATTCCCAAAATAACTTCCTTCACGACCTTCTCCAGCTTCTTTCCCAAGAAGGCTCCGGTGCCTTCTCTGAGATCCTCCAGGTCCTCCTCAACAAAGCCATGCTTCTGGAACGCTCCGCCGTCCTCGACGCAAAACCCTACGAGCGCACCTCCGCCCGAAAGGGCTATGCCAATGGCTTTAAGTCTAGATCCCTTCACACACCCCTGGGGGCCCTCTGCCTCGACATTCCTCAAGTCCGCGGCGACATAGAGTTTTATCCCTCGGCACTGG
>JBILKV010000169.1:0-9622 GCA_044376515.1 Chthoniobacteraceae bacterium
GCCTTCCTCCTAGCCCTCCCTCTCCTCGTTTCCACCCTCAGCGCGGGACCCGCGCCTGACCTTCTCAAAATCCCCGTCAAGGACATCAGCGGAAAGGACACCAAGCTCGCCGACCTCGGCGGCAAGGCGGTTCTCGTTGTCAACGTCGCCAGCAAGTGCGGTTACACTCGCCAGTATGCCGGACTGGAGTCGCTGTACAAAACATACAAAGACAAGGGCTTGATCGTCGTCGGTGTGCCCTGCAACGACTTCGGAGGCCAGGAACCCGGAACCGAAGCGGAGATCCTAAGTTTCTGTTCCTCCAAGTACAACGTGACTTTCCCCCTCATGGGCAAGGTGGCCATCAAGGGCGATTCACCGCACCTCCTCTTCAGCACCCTGACGGGAGACGCGGCGGGACATCCCGGACCGGTGAAGTGGAACTTCAACAAGTTCCTCATTGCCAGAGACGGCTCCCTTTCCGCCCGCTTTGATTCCAAGGTCGAGCCTGAATCCGACGAACTGAAGGCTGCCATCGACAAGGCGCTTTCAAAGTAACCGCTCATCGGGCGGCCCGCCGTCCAAGAACCGAGCCCAGCCAACGCCCGGAGTTCGTCGGACTCTGGGCGTTGCTGTTTCCTGAAAAGCCCTCCCGGTCGCAGACCGCTAGGGTCGGGGCAGGCGGGCGAACCCTCAGGTTCTCTGGGGCGTCAACTCCGGGTAAAGGGCGAGCACCTCGCCAAGCGTCGGAGCGCGCACGCTTTCGATCCGGAGCGCGCGTGTCTCGCCGGCGATCACCGCCTCAAGAAGGCACGGCGCAGAAAGGCCGTAAATTGCTGCCCCCAGCGGAGAGGTGTAGGGCAGCGGGACCACCGATTGATCCAGGGGCAAATCCTGATCCTTGGCACCCACCACGAGATAATCCTCGGCCATATTCCTCTGGGTCAACCGGACCACGAGGCCCACCCGCACCGCTGGCGCCGGAAGCCCCGCGCGGACCCAGTCCAGCGGGTCGACAACCTCGTAGCCGGTGTCCTCGAGTTTCTTGAGTTCGCGCACCAACCGCTGCTGAATCCGGCCCGCGAGGCGGAACTTTTCCTTGCTCGCCTTGTACTCGGCGTTTTCGCTCAGGTCGCCCCATTCCTTCGCGACCTTGGCCTCCCGCTGGGCCGCCCTTTTCTGGGAGGCATGCAAGTCGTGTTTGTCCGCCAACGACTGGAGGCTGGGTCTGCTGACAATGATTCTCTCGGCCATAACCGGTGCGCGCTGATGTGTAAGAGTATAACATACCGCACCCCCGGATGCATCCCGGTGGATGACGCCTGTTTGATCCGCGGTTTTTGGTCCGTCGATGGTACAGATGGGCCCAGATTTTTCTGGGGAAAAGGAAAAGGCGGGGCTACTCGCGGGGGGCGGCGGCCAGAGCTCTGGAAAGACAGTCAGGGCGTGCGCATCGATCGGAAGGTTAAATTGATTCGGGGGGAGTGGACGCGGCGACTTTTCGGGAGCGCATGCAGCCAATGCAATTGCGTTTCGCCCTCCATCAGTAACAGGCTGCCGTGCTCAAGCACCACCTCCACCTGCTCGAGCGTGGTCCGGTGCTTGAAACGGAAAATCCGCTCCGCTCCAAAACTCACGGAGGCAATGGTCGCCCTCGGGATCAGGGTCGATTCATTGTCGGCGTGCCAACCCATCCCCTCGCCGCCGTCAGCGTAAAGGTTCAACAAGCAGGAATTAAAACCGCAACCACTCGCCGCCTCCACTTGGGTCTTCAAACGCAAAACCTCCGCATCCCAGGCCACAGGCTGCTTGACCGCACCCGCGTACCCGTAGGCTGCGTCGCCGAACCACGCCATTTTTCGGCTCAGGATCCGACGCTTGCCAAACATCACCACCTCGTCATTCCGCCAAAAATCCGCGGCCTGAAGGGAGCGCAAACTGGAGTCCGCGGCGACTGCTCCCCAGAGGACGCCGCAGTAAAACACCCTGCCGTCCCGGGGCAGCAAGTTCTTCAAGCGCCCACCCGCCAACCCGGCTGGACTGGCGGCAGGCTCCGGAGCGCTGCTCGGATCTGAGTCATTCAACACTGCCTGCCCCGGAATTCCGCAGATCACACCAGTTTCCAACCGGCGCGGTATTCCCTACGCAGGAAACGCTCGGCTTCGGGGGCGTTGGGGATCCGCATGTTCTTCGCATCCCACTCGATTTTTTTGCCGGCGCGGAACGCCACGTTGCCCAGGTGATTCGCCTCGGTAAGGCGTCCGCTGTAACCGAAGTGGCAGGTCGTGGGTGCCCCCGTTTTGCAGGCGTGAAGCCATTCCTTGTGGTGGCCAATCGAATCCGGGATTGTCGGCGAGGGCGGCACGAATCCGGCGAAGTCCTTTTCGGGCAGCAGGATGTGCTTACCGTAATCGGACAGCAGCATCCCTTTCTCCCCGACGAAGAGGACCCCGCTGGGCCATTGGGGAATCTCGTTGCGCTCCCATTGCGGCGGCCTGTGGGTGCCCTGGTGCCACACCACCTTCACTGCGGGGCGGCCGTCCCTTGCTCCATACTGGTAGGCAGCGCTCATCGAGGCGGGGGCGATCTCAGGATGCGGAGGCGGACCGCTCGCCTCGATCGAAAGAGGCGCGTCCAAATTGAGCGCCCAGAAGGGGAGGTCGTTCCAGTGAGAGCCCAGATCACTCATCGTCCCGTTACCGAAATCCCACCAGCGGTACCACTTGTTCCCGGGAATGTAGACGCTGTGAAAGGGGCGGAACGGTGCCGGACCAATCCAAAGATCCCAGTCCAACTCGGGCGGGACCGGTTCGGACTCCTTGGGCCGGTCTTGGGTGCTGAAGCGGTCGCCATTGGCCTTCGCATCGGCGTCGCTCTGCCAGCCCCAGGTCCGGCTCACCCAGACATGCACCTCCTTGACCGTGCCGATCGCCTTGCCCTGAATGAGTTCCACCACGCGCCGGTAGTTGGTGCCTGCGTGGATCTGCGTGCCCATCTGGGTGGCCACCCCCGCCTTGGCGGCCGCCTCGGTCACCACACGCGCCTCGTAAACGTCGCGGGTCAGTGGCTTCTCACAGTACACGTGCTTCTTGCGCAGCAGCGCGGGTAGCGTCGCAAAAGCGTGGGTGTGCTCGGTGGTGGAGACCAACACCGCATCAAACTCGCCGTCTTTGAGCGCGTCGTACATCTTCCGGAAATCTCGGAACTGCTTGGCGTTGGGGTGGCGTGTTGCCGCTGCACTCAGGTTCAACGCATTCACATCGCAAAGGGCCACGATATTTTCCCCAGCGATGCTGCCCATGTTCGCCGCGCCACGGCCGCCGCATCCGATGACGGCGACGTTGAGCAGGTTGTTGGGAGACTGGCTGCGTAGGATCGCCGGAAAACCGAGCATTCCGACGGCGGTTGCGGAGGATTGCCGCAGAAATTCACGGCGCGAAGGGGGAAGGTTTTGGGTGTGCATCAGGTTTTTGGAGGGGGGAATAAGGAGGAAGGGCGTGTGGGACGTAGCGAGGCAACTGCCCGAGGCAGGCAAGAGGGGCAACTCAGGAAAGGCCCTTGATCGGTTCGCCTTGGTAAAGCGAGTGGGGCCTCTGGAGTGGGTCGTGCCACTCCATCGTACGCGGGATTCCAAGCGCCTCGTAAATGGTCGCCGCCAGATTTTCAGGGCGCTGCGGTTCGCTCACCGGGTACGCACCGATCCGATCGGTGGCCCCGATCACCGTCCCCCCGCGCACTCCCGCGCCGGCAAGCAACACCGACTGTGTTGCACCCCAGTGGTCGCGTCCCGGGAACTTTGCTCCGCGGATTGTCGATATTTTCGGGGTGCGCCCGAACTCACTTCCCAACACCACAAGCGTATCGGAGAGAAGGCCGCTCGCGTCCAGGTCTTCGAGGAAGGCACTGACCGCCTTGTCCATCGGCGGCAGCAGGAAGTCTTTCAGGTTCGGGAACGCCGCCTGGTGCGTGTCCCAAGATTCGTTGTTTCCCAGGTTCACCTGAATCAGCCTTACGCCACTTTCCAAGAGCTGGCGGGCCATCAGGAGCGACCATCCGAAACTGTTGAGCCCGTAGCGCTCGCGCGTCGCAAGTGGCGCTTTCTCAATGTCAAAGGCCTGCCGCACCGACTGGTCCGTCAGCAGCGAAACCGCAGCCTCCCGGTAGCGGTCGAAGGCCGTGTCCTCGATCGTTTCGGAGAGCACTCGGGACTGCGCCTCGATGCTGCTCCGTAGCGAGAGCCGGTCCATCAACCGGTCGTTGGTGAGCCCCTGCGGAAGCGACAAGTGCGGCGCCTGAAACACCAGTGCATCATCCCTCAAAGCGCCCTTCTCATGATGAAAGAGATATTCCGGATAGGCCCCGTAGTGCAGCGGATGGTAGGGGGACATTTCCAGAAACCACGGATCCCGCGCCTTGCCAAGTTGTCCGCCGAACTGCCCCGGAATGATCCGTCCCTCGCGGTGCTGCAGCTTGTCGGGAAGCACAAGCGCCGGCGGCAGGTTGTGCCGGGCAGGAAGCACCGAACCCGCCAGCGCCACGATACCCGGCCAGTCGGTCTCCTTGGGCTTGTTCCGGTCGAAACCGGCGGGGATCTCCGACCGACCGGTGAGCATGATGTGGTGCGCAGCCGAGTGATCGTTGGAGGGGTGCGTCAGGGAGCGGACGAGCGCGTACTTGTGCGCGAGGCGTGCCAGATTCGGGAGATGCTCACAGATCTGGATCCCGTCCGCGCTGGTGGAAATCGGCTTGAACTCGCCGCGAAACTCCAGCGGCGCTTCAGGCTTCATGTCGAAACTCTCGTGTTGGGCCAGACCGCCCGAGAGAAAAATGTAGACGACGGAGCGCGCTCTCGCGCGCAACGGTCCGGCTTTCCCGTCACCGGGAACCTGACTCCCGACTCCGGCATCCCCACCATGAGCCCGCAGGGCAGAGAGATGATTAGCGCCAAGCCCGAGCAGGCCGATCGCGCCAGCTTGGATAGCGTTTCGCCGGGTCAAACCGTGGGGGGAGTGCGGCTGCATAACTTCATGGATTAGTCGACTGACGTGGAACCGTCAAACCTCAGCTCGCAAGAGGGTTTTCGATAGCTCACAAACACTAAGAATACTCATCCCGAATGATTAGCTTTGCTGCTAAAATGATCTCCTCACGGCCCCCCCGTTTGAACGCGTCCCGTCTGTCTCTCGTGGCCGCGGGCATCGTGGGATTCTGCGACATCCCTGTCTCCGGAGCGCCCACCGCCGCCCCGAGCTACGAAACCGAGATTCGCCCGATCCTCAAGGCCCACTGCACCCATTGCCACGGGGAGGAACCCAAACCCGGCGGCGGCATCGACCTGCGCCTGCGCCGTTTCATGGACGGCAAGACCAAGGATGGATCTCCCCTGCTCCTCCCGGGAAACCCAGCCGAAAGTGAGGTGCTCCGCGTCATCCGCGAGGGTGAGATGCCCAAAAAAGGCAAAAAACTCAGCCCCGAAGAGTACGCCAAGCTTGAGGCCTGGGTGCGCGCCGGGGCCGAGGTCCGGGAAACGGAGCCGGCCAATCTGCCCCCGGGCCCCTACATCACCGAGGAAGACCGCAAGTTCTGGGCGTTCCAACCGGTGAGATCCCAGGCACCCGCCGCCGAACCGGCCGGTAAGGGATCCGCCTCCCTCGACGGCTTCATCCAGCAGAAACTCCGCCAGAACGGTTTGGACTTCGCGCCCGAAGCCGACCCTGCGACCCTGCTGCGGCGGGTCTCCCTTGACCTGACCGGCCTCCAGCCGACCCCCGAGGAACTGGCTGCCTTCGCCGCCACTCCGTTGGAAACACTTCAGGCGGCCTACGCAACCGCAGTTGAACGACTCCTCGCATCGGAGGCTTACGGAGAACGCTGGGCGCGCCACTGGCTGGACGTGGTCGGCTACTCCGACACCAACGGCTACGCGGATGCCGATTCCGTGCGCCCCCACGCCTGGCGCTACAGGGACTACGTGATCCGTTCGCTGAACGCCGACAAGCCCTGGGACCGCTTCCTTCAGGAGCAACTCGCCGGAGACGAACTGGTCGGGGTCTCGCACGGAAAAGTGGGCGACTCGGTGCATGACCCGGTCCATTTCGACGCACTCGCGGCCACCGGCTTTCTGCGGATGGCACCCGACGGGACAGGCGACACGGTGCCCGACGCCAGCCTCGCCCGAAACCAGAACATAGCCGACACCGTGCGCGTGGTGAGCACCTCGCTGCTGGGCCTCACCGTCGCCTGCGCCCAGTGCCACGACCACCGTTACGACCCGATCACCCAGATCGACTACTATCGGATGAGGGCCATCTTCGACCCGGCGCTGGACTGGCAAAAGTGGCGCACGCCCCCCCAGAGACTGGTCTCCCTCTACACGCAGGCCGACCGTGAAAAGGCGGCTGAAATCGAGAAGGCCGCCCTTGCCATCGAGGCTGAAGCCAGAGTGCTGGAGCGCACGTTCCTCGATGAGATCTTCGAGAAGAAGATCCTCGAACTGCCGGAGCCCGAGCGCGAGCCCTACCGCCAGGCGCGGGCCACCGAAAAAGCCAAGCGCACGCCGGAGCAAGAGGCCCTCATCAAGAAATACCCCTCCGCCCTAGCGCTTTCTTCCCTGAACCTCTACGACACCAAGGCCACCAACCAGGTGAATGAAAAGAAAGCCGGGGCCACCAAATTACGCGCCACCAAGCCCCCCGAGGGCATGCTCACCGTGGTCACCGAGATCGCCGGGGAAATCCCCAAAAGCCAACTCCACCACCGTGGCGACCATGAACAAGCCCGCGACGAAGTCGTCCCCGGAGAACTGGCCGTTCTGCGCGGTCCCGAACTCGCACCCCCGGCACCGGGCACGCTGAAGACCTCCGGTCGCAGGCTCGCCTACGCCCAGTGGCTCACCTCGGGAAATCATCCGCTCGTGGGCCGCGTCTTGATGAACCGCGTCTGGCTGCACCATTTCGGCCGCGGCATTGTCAATTCACCCGGTGACTTCGGAAAGCTGGGTGAGTTGCCGACGCATCCCGAGTTGCTCGACCACCTTGCGACGCGCTTTGTAGCCTCGGGTTGGAGCTTCAAGGCCATGCACCGCGAAATGGTGCTGAGCCGGACCTACCGGCAGTCCTCGGTGCACCCGGCCTCCCTGGCGAGGGACCCCGACAACGCCCTGTTCGCACGCTTCAAGATGCGCCGGCTTGATGCCGAGGCGGTGCGCGATTCGATGCTCTCGGTCGCGGGCATTCTCACCTCCGACATGTTTGGACCGCCGGTCTCGGTGGCGCGCTCCACCGAGGGCAGGATTGTGGCGGGAGTGGAGGTGCTCAACGCCAATGGTGACGTCACCAAGGTCGACACCTCGGCCCCCGCCGTAAACCGCCGTTCCATCTACCTGCAGATGCGCCGCAAAACCCCGGTCACGGTGCTGGACACCTTCGACCTGCCGGTGATGGATCCCAACTGCGAAGTGCGCGCCAGTTCGACCGTCGCACCACAGGCGCTTTTCCTGATGAACGACGAGTTCATCTTGCGCACCGGCAAGGCGCTCGCCTCCCGCCTGCGTACCGAGGCGCCCGGCGACGTGCGCGCACAAGTGCGCCGCGCCTGGCTGCTCACCCAGTGCCGCGCACCCGGCCCAGCCGAGGAAGACCGCTTCCTTGTGATGCTTTCCGAACAAACAGAACAACTCCGCGAGTACCACGCCCAGCACCCCCCGGCCAAGGACACCCCCGCGCCGGACGCCTCCCTCGATGCGCTGGGCTCCCTTTGCCAGGCGCTCCTGGCTTCCAACCGCTTCCTGCACGTCGAATAACCTCCTCCCGTCGCCATGAGCCTTCCCTCTTCTCTTTGTTCGAGACGCCACTTTCTGCACGGCGGCAGTTTTGGTTTGGGAACCCTTGCGCTGGCCTCGCTGCTGCGCGACGACGGTTTGCTCGCCGCACCCGTCAAGCCGCTTTTGGGAGGCGAAACCTTTGACCTCAAACCCAAAACGCCACCCGTTCCGGGCAAGGCGCGGGCGATGATCTCGCTCTTCATGATGGGGGGGCCCTCCCAGATGGATCTCTTCGATCCGAAGCCTGCGCTGGCCAAACTGCACGGCCAGAAATTTCCGGGCGAAGTCAAATACGACAACGTGGCGCAGGCCTCCGCAAAGGTGTTCGGCTGCCCGTGGAACTTCGTCAAAGCAGGCCAAAGCGGGATGGACCTGAGCGAACTGCTCCCCAACCTGCAGCGCGTTGCTGACGATATCACCCTGATCCGCTCGATGAAATCCGGGGTGAGCAACCACCTGCAGGGAATGCTTGCGATGCTCACCGGCCGCGGCACCGTGGGCCGGCCTTCGCTCGGTTCCTGGGTCTCCTACGCACTGGGCAGCGAGACCCGCGACCTGCCCGCCTTCGTGGTGTTGGCGCATCCCTCGGGGCTGCCCACTTTCCAGCACCAGCACTGGACCAACGGCTGGCTGCCTTCCGTCTATCAGGGCACCCTCGTGCAGGCCAAGTCCCCCTACATCCTGAATCTGGACGCGCCGGCCGCCCTCGCAGGGCAGCCGCAGGAACGACAGCTGGCCCTGCTGCGTTCCCTCAACGACGCGCACGCCGGGGAACATCCCGGCGAGCACGACCTGCGCGCCCGGATCTCCAGCTACGAACTGGCCGGCCGCATGCAAACCGCCGCCAAGGAGGCCCTCGATATTTCCAAAGAACCCAAACACATCCTCGAACTCTACGGCGTGGATCAGCCGACCACCGCCGACTACGGGCGCCGCTGTCTGATCGCGAGGCGGCTCATCGAGCGGGGCGTCCGTTACGTGCAAGTGCTCAACAACGGTCAAAGCTGGGACCACCACAGCAGCCTCATCAAAAACCTGCCGGAACGCTGCGCCGAAACCGACCGCGGCAGCGCGGCCTTAGTGCTCGACCTCAAACAGCGCGGGCTCCTCGACTCCACCGTGGTTCACTGGGGCGGAGAGATGGGACGGCTTCCAGTGCTCCAAAACGACGCGGGCCGGGATAAATGGGGCCGGGACCACAACACCTACGGCTTCAGCCAATGGGTGGCCGGAGGCGGCTTCAAGCGAGGGTGCGTCCACGGCGAGACCGACGAATTTGGACACCATGCGGTCAAAGACGTGGTCAACCACTACGACTGGCACGCCACGCTGCTCCACTGTTTTGGCTTCGACCACCAAAAGCTCGGCTTCCTCCGCAACGGAGCAAACATGACGCTCACCGACGCCCAAGGCGCCCGCATCGTTGAGGAGATTCTGGCCTGAGCGCCCCGCGGATACGGCCCTCCCGTAGGATTGCGCCCGGCCCGCCCCCTCCGCCATTCTCAACTTTGGCGCTGCCGCCTCCGCGCCTCAGCCTCACCTCCCCGCAATGAATCCCTCTCTCCGTCCCCCGGCCCGGTGGCTGCTCGCCGCCGCGCTCATCCTACCGGCCTCCGCCATGGCGGCGCCCCTTCGCTACAACCGGGACGTCCGTCCGATCCTCTCCGACAACTGCTTCGCCTGTCACGGCCCCGACACCGCCAACCAAAAAGGCGGCCTGCGGTTGGACCTGCGCGAGTCCGCCCTCAAACCGGCCAAGTCCGGCGAGACCGCCCTCGTTCCCGGCGACGCCGCAAAATCCACCCTCATCGCCCGCATCGA
>JBILKV010000342.1:0-2980 GCA_044376515.1 Chthoniobacteraceae bacterium
CTCGCATCCGACTCTCGTTTAGGTAGTAAACGAGCCTCAGCGCTATCTCGCCAGACTCTACCCCCGTGGGAGAGGAGGAAGATTACGCAAGATGACGCGCAAACCAAATCCCGATCAAATCGGTTAGGCGGTCCCGTCTTATTGGGGAGCAAGCCCAGCCACCAACCGGTCCATCGCATTGCGAAGCGCTGCTCTGTGACCCGCTTTACGTCCAAACCTCCCGGATCCTTCGTTGTTCAAAGGAAGCCCAAACGTTTGAAAACGGGTGGATGCGGCCAACGCAAAAAAACTCCGCGAAGGGTTTGGACGAGGAGGACCTTCAGCACGGGAAAAACCATGAGCAGCGGGCAGAACGACCAATCGCATGGAGAGCTTCGTTTCACATTCTATTAGGTATAAATAAAACATGTCGTTTCCCTTATGCACACGGACCCAAGTGGTCACTGCCAAAACCGACCACAAGCCCTGTGCTTTTCTGCCAACAGCATGAGTACCGAAACGCGGAACACCGGTCCCGAGTCCAGATTCACCGAACTCGACAGCGTCAGGGCGTTGGCGGCACTCTGGGTTTTCGCCTACCACGTTTGGCAATTCGGTGGCAGCCCAGAACTGCTCGTACCGATCGGAGGATTGTCTCTGGATTGTTTTGGTCTCATCAAACACGGTCCGGCGGGCGTCGACGTTTTCATGGTTTTGAGCGGATTCTGTTTGTTCTGGCCCCTGACACACCCCTCCAACTCCTTTCACTGGCGGAGTTACGCAATCAAACGGGTGCGCAGGATTCTCCCCGCCTACTACGGCGCCATCGCCTTCGCCATCCTTTTACCGCTCGCTCTCGTTCCATTAGTCCGACTCGCTGGCTGGCAAGCGAATTTTCAACCCATTCCCTCCTTCCGACAGATTGCGTCTCATCTTCTCCTGATTCACACCCTCTTTCCGGATACGTGGGATGGCATCACGGGCGCATTTTGGTCGATGGGCCTCGAAGCCCAATTCTACGTCGTATTCCCCTTTCTGGCTTTCGGATGGAAAAAAATCGGCGGCAGTATAATTGCCTATGCGGCGTTGGCCTCGGTGGTTTTTCGAGTTTGCGTCGGCCTTTTTTTTCCCGACTCTACATCGACCGAATCTTTTCTCCTCTCGATCACCTTTCTTGGTCGTTGGATGCAGTTCGCCGCCGGCATGGCTTCCGCACTGTGGGTGCGCTACCAACGCGAGCGCCCAGCGAGCGCTGTCTCGCCCGTCCCTTGGGCGCTCCTGACCGGCACAGGCATTGCGCTCGGACTCGCAGGCCTGCTAGCGCCAAACTTTCTCGTCAAGAGCCCCATTCCATTCCGGGATCTTTTCTTAGCCACCGGATCCGCCGCACTGCTCGCGGGCATTTGTACCACCCCGCCGCGGTACAAACTCCCCCTCCTCCGCGGAGCGCTGCCTTACATGGGCCGGATTTCCTACAGTTTCTTTCTGATTCATCAACCAACCTCTTGGTATGCAATGGAATTTTTTCGCAAAAAACTTGGCTTTTCCCGCGAGATCCAAGTGTTGATGGGTTACACGGTTGGGTTGCTCATCTGCATTGTTTGCACCTCGATTTTCTATCGCCTTTTTGAAAAGCCGTTCCTGAAAACGGTCGCCCCACAAGCAGCAAAACCGGCAATCGCATCGCGTCAAGCCGAGTCCATCGCTTGAGCCCCCCCTTCTCCATCCACCCGACGATCCACGAACCGCAAACGCCCAGAGTGTTCGCCTCGAAGAACGACACACTTAAAAACCGGCGCCCTTGGCTCCGCTACCCGGGCCACCTTTGCGTGAGCAAGGATCCGTGAGGTTGCGGATCATTCCTGCCCCCCGTGTTGTCTTCACTGTACCGCACGGCAAATCTCCGGCCCGGACCGCGGTTTGGCGACGCAAACACCGCAACGGGACGTCTTATCACACACGGAAAAAGTTTTTCCGCTAAAAGCGCATGCTTCCTTCACGCACGCCCGAGCAAAAAATACGGCGTGGCAGCGGAGACCACCGCACCTCTGACAACCGACTGAGGCACGAGCCACAAGGATTCATTCGGATATTACGTTTGCCTCCATCCTCCCCGCGTTCGGAGCCTTTAGGCTCAAAGGCTGATCGCGTGGCGGCAAAGGGAAATGTGGACTGGACCGGTGACACGGTGCGTCCGGCAGGCCACGCATGACCGTGCAGCCTCCTTTTGGCTGCGGCATCCGACGGTCTGCCGGGCGCACCTGAATTCAGGAGATCCCCGGAACCGCCCTGCCCGCCGCAGATGCGCCGTGCGACGCCAACTGGCGCGCTCCGCGCTTGAGCGCCTTAATGGTACATTTCCTCGGGGCCAACCCGCGGTCGGTCCTCGTCCGGCCAAGCATGGCGGTTCGTCCGCAGAACCGCCCACGCCTTTTGCCTGCAGAGCACAGCCTGCGCCTCGACATCCTCCCACATCCCGGCCTCAACCAAGGCCTGCTCGCAGACAAATCCCCCGGCCACCGCACCCACCTTCGGGACCGTCAGATACTCCTGAAAGTCGGCCATCCTCAGCCCACCCATCGGAACAAGCAGCAAACTGGTGTGAAGGTAAGGCTCGGCCAAGGCCCGCACCATTGGCGGCCCCCCCATCGCCGCCGCGGGGCAAATACTCTGGCATAGGAAGCCCGACTGGATTCCAAGTTCAATATCGGAGGGCGTCATGGCCCCGGGGAGGAAAGGAAACCCGGCGGAGTGCGCCGTCTCCAGGAGTCCGGGATGCATCGCCGGCCCCGCCCCAAACCTCGCACCCGCGAGCATCGCATCCCTGATCTGGCCGGAAGAGAGTACCGCCGCCGCACCAATGGTAAAGTCTGCCAAGGCAGTCCGCACACTCGCAATCGCCGGAAGCGCGGCGCGAGTGGTCAGTTCAATCAGCAGCAGCGGCAACCCCGCCTTCTGCAGCGCCTCGGCTAGCGGCACGGCATCCTCCGCCGAGGAAAGG
>JBILKV010000044.1:0-26822 GCA_044376515.1 Chthoniobacteraceae bacterium
CTGCGTCTGCCTCTCGATTCGCTCCTCTGGCAGTCCGATGCAAGGCTGCCGCAATTCTATCCGCTTGACCCCACGCAACCCCTGCCTCCCCTTCCCACGGAGTACCGGTTTGTCCCCCGTTCAGCTGAACCGCAAAAAGCTGCGAAAAAACCGCGTGATCCGAAGGTGTCTGCTTCAGGTCACGCGGCCCTCCCGGGCAATGTTTCGCCGCACCTCGTCCGGACGGCGCTGTGCGTGGAGCCGAGACTGGGGCGGCTGCATGTGTTTCTGCCGCCGCTGGCGAACGGGGCGGATTTCGGGGAGTTAGTCGCCTCCATCGAGCGGGCGGCGGCCGAGCTTTCCCTGCCCGTCATTCTGGAGGGCGAACTGCCTCCGCCGGATCCGCGGTTGAACCGGTTTGGGGTGACACCGGATCCCGGCGTGATCGAGGTCAACCTGCATCCCAGCGCCAACTGGGCGGAATTGGTGGAACGCACCGAGACCCTTTACGAGGAAGCCAGGCAGTCCCGTTTGGGAACCGAAAAGTTCATGCTCGATGGTCGCCACGCGGGCACCGGCGGCGGAAACCACGTGATCCTCGGCGGGGCGACCCCTGCGGACTCCCCGGTGTTGCGGCGGCCTGACCTGCTGCGTTCCCTGTTGACCTACTGGCAGAATCATCCCTCGCTCAGCTGGTTGTTCAGCGGGATGTTCATCGGCCCGACCAGTCAGGCGCCCCGAATCGACGAGGCACGTCATGACAGCCTCGCGGAGTTGGAACTCGCCTTCGAACAGGTGCCTGCCCACGGCAATCCGGCTCCTCCTTGGCTGGTGGACCGGCTCTTCCGCAATCTCCTTCTCGACGCTGCCGGCAACACCCACCGGGCGGAGTTTTCCATCGACAAACTCTACGCGCCCGAATCCGCCACGGGCCGTCTCGGGTTGCTGGAGCTGCGCGCTTTTGAAATGCCCCCCCACGCGCGGATGAGTCTGGTGCAGCAACTGCTGCTGCGCGGGTTGGTCGCCAAGTTCTGGACGGAGCCGTTCCAAAACCGGTTGGTCCGTTGGGGCAGTGATTTGCATGACCGCTGGCTGCTTCCCCATTTTTGTGAGAGCGACTTTCGCGACGTGTTGGAGGACTTGCGCAGGAGTGGCCGCGAGTTTGTGTGGGAGTGGTTTGCGCCCCACTTCGAGTTTCGGTTCCCCAAGATCGGCGAGTTTGAGCAGCGCGACGTGTGGGTCGAGCTGCGCAGCGCCTTGGAACCGTGGCATGTGTTGGGAGAACAGCCGGGCGCTGGCGGGGTGGTACGTTACGTGGACAGTTCCCTGGAACGGTTGCAGGTGAAGGTGCGCGGCATGAGCGGCGACCGCTATGCGCTCTTGTGCAACGGGCGCAGGGTTCCGCTCCACCCGACGGGAACCAACGGAGAGGCGGTGGCGGGGGTACGCTACAGGGCGTGGCAGCCGCCGGGTTGTTTGCATCCTACCATTCCGGTGCACGCACCGCTGGTGTTTGACCTGTTTGATTCGTGGAACAGTCGCTCTCTCGGGGGGTGCACCTACCACGTCGCGCACCCCGGCGGGCGGAACTACGAAACCCTCCCAATCAACGCGTACGAAGCGGAAAGCCGCCGGCTCTCGCGATTCAGTCTGAACGGGCACACCCAGCGAAACTTTCTGCCACCCGCTGAACCCGTCTGTGCGGACAGTCCGTTTACGTTGGACCTCCGCAAAAGCGCCGCGCCAACCGCATGAACCGACACCCGGCACAACCGCCGCCGCATTGCTCCAATCCTCTGGGAATTGGGGCGTGGGTGAGGGGGCAAAGCTGTTAAACCCGAACTCCGACTCCACAGCCACTGGGCGCCACTCGGCTTCCCCGACACACCATTTATGCGTTTTACCCCGGAGACTGAGCCTGTTCCACCGCCCGCCTCCGCGCCCCCCGTGTTCCAAGAGGCCTATGTCCGGGACGGGGAGCCGAGAGCGCACTGGGGCAGGTTGCTGAGGGATCTCGATGGATTTGATGCGCAGGAGAGGCTGCGCCGTTTTGAGTCGGCACGTCGCATCGTGCGGGAGCAGGGGATCACCTATAACGTTTATGGTGACGATCGCGGAATGGAACGGCCTTGGGAGTTGGACCCTCTCCCGATGCTGCTCTCCTCCTCGGAATGGGCGCAGATCGAGCGCGGACTCATCCAGCGGGCGACCCTCCTCAATGCGATCCTTGCCGACTGCTACGGGGCGCAGCGGCTCATCCGTTCGGGGGAGCTGCCGCCCGCACTGCTCTTCGCCCAACCGGATTTTCTGCGCGCCCTGCACGGGGTCAAGCCTCCGACTGGTGTCTTTTTGAACGTGTATGCAGCTGACATCGGCCGCTCTCCCGACGGCCGTTGGTGGGTGCTCTCGGACCGCACGCAGATTCCCACCGGAGCGGGCTATGCGCTTGCCAACCGGTTGGTAACAGCGCGCGTCCTGCCGGAGGCTTTTCGGGAGGGGCAGGTCCAGCGGTTGGCGGGTTTTTTCGGGCGGTTCCGGGAGACGCTCGCCCGGCTTCATTCCCGGCCCGGTGCAGAAACGCGCGTGGTTCTGCTGACGCCCGGGCCCTACAATGAGACGTACTTCGAGCAGGCCTACATCGCCCGCTACCTTGGGTACTCGCTGGTGGAGGGGCAGGACCTCGCGGTCCACGACCGGCGCGTTTTTCTCAAAACGCTCAGCGGGCTCGAGCCTGTGGACGTGATTTTGCGCCGGGTTGACGACGCCTTTTGTGATCCTCTCGAACTGCGCAACGACTCCATCCTCGGGGTGCCCGGCCTCGTGGATGCGCTGCGCGCCGGCAACGTTGCCGTGGCCAACACCCTCGGATCGGGGGTGGTACAGAGCGCCGCTTTCAAAGGGTTTCTCCCGGGACTGTGCCGGGAGGTCCTTGGCGAGGACCTTCTTATGCCGTCGCTCGCCACCTGGTGGTGCGGACAGGAGGAGGCCCGCCGCTACGTTCTCGAAAATCTTTCCTCCCTCGATGTGCGACCCGCCTTCAGTGGCGGCCCCGCTCTGCCCTCCGATCCGCGCGAACTGCGCGATGCAATCCGTTTTGCGCCGCACCGCTGGATTGCCCAGGAGCGCGTGCAGTTTTCCACCGCGCCCTGTTGGGAGCGGGAAACGCTACGCGAGGGGAACGTGGTGCTTCGGGTGTTTTTGTTGGGCACCCCTCAGGGTTTTGTGGTCATGCCCGGAGCGCTGACCAGATCTGGAGTCGCCGCCGGTTCCGCCGGGATCACGATGCAGGGGGGCGGCGCGAGCAAGGACACCTGGGTGCTGAGTGACGAACCCGTCGAGGAGTTGAGCCTCCTGCTTGGAAGCCAGAAGTCCTTGGAGTTGCGGCGCGTGGGCAACAACCTGCCCTCCCGTCTGGCGGACAACTTCTTCTGGCTCGGACGGTATACGGAACGGATTGACGCTGCGGCGCGCGTGCTGCGGGCCGCATTGCTTCGGTTCAGCCCGGAGAGTGGTGGGTCGGCTCTCGAGCAGCTGCTGCCTCTCCTCAACACGCTGGAGAAGCAGGACCAGATTCCGGTGGGTTCCGCTAGTGTCGAGCGTTCGGTGGAGGCGCTGGAGGGGGATTTTCTCGAGGCGCTATGCAGTACCAAACGACCGGGAAGCCTGCGGCAACTGGCGGCGCGGGTGGTGCGTTTGGCGATGCTGGTGCGTGACCGGACCTCCAACGACGTTTGGCGTGCCCTCAGCCAACTTGAGGAGGCTGTCTGCTTGGAGATGTCGGCCTGGTCCGCTGGGGAGGCCATCGGCTTGCTCAACCGGGTGCTGCTTCTTTCTGCCTCTTTCAAGGGGATCGCGCGTGAAAACATGACGCGGGCGCAGGGGTGGCGGTTCCTGGACATGGGACAGCGGGTGGAGCGCGCGGTGGCGCTCTGCACCTTCCTGAGCGAGTCCCTCACTTCGGCCGACGCCCACAATCCCAGTCAGCTCGAAAGCGTGCTGGAGGTCGCCGACAGCACCCTCACCTACCGTTCACGCTACAATCTGTTGCCCAATCTGATGGCGGTTTACGACTTGGTGCTGCTCGATGACACCAACCCGCGCTCGCTTCTCTTTCAGCTTGGCCAGTTGGAGAAGCACCTGCGCCACCTCCCCAGGAAGGGTGCGGGCGCCCTCCCGGCGCCGGAGGAGCGGTTGCTCATCCAGATGCTTTCCAAGGTGCGTCTCCTCGATCCGCGGGAGTTGGCTGTCCCGTCGACCGAGCTCGCCTCCTGCGAAACCGCCCGCCTGCTCGAGTTTGTGTTGGAAGCCATGCCCCGGATTGCTGAAATCCTTGCGGTCACCCACTTCGAGCACTCGCGGATTTCCAGAACCAGCGCCAACGCTTGAAGAGGCGGCTCCGTCCAATGGATTACACCTTGATTCACAAGACGACCTACGAGTACACCGAGCCGGTTTCGGTGTCGCACCATACCGCGCGTCTGGCGCCCTCCAACGACGGTCGCCAGAGGACTACGGGTTTTACGCTGGAAATCTCCCCGAAGCCTGAGGGCATCCACACCCGCACCGACTACTTTGGCAATGCGGTGAGCGTGTTTGCGATCCGCGAACTGCACCGCGTGCTGGAGGTCGTCGCCGCTTCGACGGTTTCCGTGCCCGGGTTGAATCCACCGGTGCCCTCGCTCTCGCCCCCGTGGGTGCAGGTGGCTGGGCGCTTTTGTGATCCAGTTTCGCCGAGGGATACGGCACCTTACGAATTTTGTCTGGATTCTCCGCTCGTCCGATCGGCGCAACCGCTTGCGCAGTGGGCGCGCCGCAGCTTTCCGGGAGAGACCCCGTTCCTCGTGGGGGTCGGGGATTTGATGCGGAGGCTTTACGAGGAGTTTGAGTTTGACCCGGTGGCGACCGATGTGGCGACGCCGCTGGAGGAGGTCTGGAAAAATCGGCGGGGCGTCTGCCAGGACTTTGCCCACGTGGCGCTCGGATGTCTGCGCTCGCTGGGGCTGCCTGCGCGCTACGTGAGCGGCTACTTGCGCACCCTGCCTCCGCCAGGGCAAAAGCGCATGCAGGGGGCGGACGCCTCGCACGCCTGGTTCTCCGTGTTTTGTCCGAACAACGGATGGGTCGACTTCGATCCGACCAACAACCTGATGCCGGCGGACGGCCACATCACCGTCGCCGTGGGACGCGACTTCAGTGATGTGAGTCCTTTGATCGGAATTTTGACCGGCGGCGGCGAACACTCCGTAAGTGTCGCCGTGGATGTTGTTCCGCTTGAGGCGTCCGCGGGAGCCGGTCGGTGAGGCTGAGCGCGGGGCGGAAACGGATTTTACAAGCTCACGATTGCGTGATCGTTCCGGAGGCCTGCCGCGGTATGTCAGGGCGCGTCGGTCCGCGGGGGCCGTGGGTCATCGCGTACAAGATCACTGCCGTGGCAGCGTTGACCGAGAAAGAGTCAATCGTGGGACTCATGGGAATGGCCACCAACAGGTCCAGGGAATCCCGCAGGTTCGCTTGGAGCCCTTTGCCCTCGTTGCCCACAAAAAGCGCCATTGCGTGGTGGTCGAGATTGGCCTCCGGCAGGAGCAAGCATCCCTCCGTGGCCGCGCCGATGGTCTGCACGCCGTGTTTGCGCAACAGGGTAAGCAGGCTTTCCGCAGAATCCCACCGGATGATTGGAACGCGGAAAATGCTCCCCATCGAGGTCCGCGCCGAACGCGGATGAAAAGGGTCTGTCCCGCCAAGAGCCACCACGGCTTCCACCTCGAAAGCATGGGCGGTCCGTAGCAGCGCACCCACGTTGCCGGGATCCATCAATTCCGCCAGAACCAGCAGCTTTCGCCGCGCTCCCTCCCGCAGCCAGCCTTGCAGAAGGTGTTCAAGGTTCGGCGGATCCGGAATCGCGGCCAGCGCGAGAACGCCTCCAAAGGTCCGTCCCTCGGTAAGTTCCGAAATCAGGGCTTCCGGCGCGAGGGTAACCGGAACGCGTTCCGCCTCGAGACGCCGTAGCAGCGCGGAAACTCGGGGGTTGGGTTGGTCGAAATCATTCTGACCAAGGAGGACTTGGGCAAGCGGCGTGCCGGTGGAGAGTGCCCTCTCCAGAAGACGGAACCCTTCGATTGCGAAAAGCCCGAGTTGTTTTTGACCGCCGGGCGACATCGTCCGGCGATAGTCAGCGACAACTCGCGGCAGGGCATGATCTTGAGGGGCGGTTGGCATGGAGCGCGCAGTTCGGCCGGAGAGTGTAACCGTTGCGGCGCGGGTTTTCCAAACTTCAACACGGTGGTGTGGTTCCGGAGTGGGCGCCGCGGCATTCGGCGACGGATCAGGGGGCACGCCAAGACCCGGAGTGCAGTTCAAAAAGGGCGCTTAGGACGTTTGTATCATTCGGCGGCGGCTGTAGGATTCCGTTCCGATGACCCCGCCCACCCTCATTCTCTTCGACATTGACGGAACCCTTTTGACCAGCGGCGGGGCGGGGGAGGCAGCGCTAAAGGTTGGTTTTAAGCGCGAGTTCGGTCTGGAGGAGGACCTCCGTGATGTGCCTATTGCCGGACGTACCGATTCGGGAATCGCGCGGCAGGTGCTGCACAAACACGGTCTCGAGCTCTCGCCGGCTAACGTCGAACGGTTTTTCACCGGATATCTCACCGAGTTGGCTGCGCAGTTACCCAATCGCGCGGGGCGGGTCTTGCCGGGCATCTTCGCGCTCCTCGACGTCCTTCGCGGGCGCCCCGACATCCACCTCGGGCTGCTTACGGGCAATCTTGAGCGCGGGGCGCAGATCAAGCTCAAGCACTTCGGGCTGGACGGTTTTTTCCCCTTCGGTGCGTTTGCAGATGACCACCACGATCGCAACGCGCTAGGCCCGGTCGCGCTTGCGCGCGCGGCCGACTTCCACGGTATCCATTTTGGCCCGGAACGGGTCTGGGTCATCGGCGACACCGAGCACGACATCGCCTGTGCCCGCGCTTTTGGTGCCAAAGCGATGGGGGTGGCCACGGGCAACTTTTCCTTGGGGTTTCTCTCCCAACACAAACCAGACGCTCTTTTCTCCGATTTGGGAGACACTCGCTCGGTTTTGCATGCCATGGGCGTTGTTTGAACCCGCAGAGGCTTGGAAGCCCGGGCCCACCGCACTTGATCGGGTGTTTCCCAAAAACTCCTCGCAACCGCCAACCGTGGGGGGGGATTCCTCGGCCCTCCCTTGGTCTCACCCCCAACTCAACCTCTTCATACCTTTCCCACGCCCCCGGTTGTTTTGTGTGCCGGTCCGCTTGCCGCAGAGGTACCGGGAGGCATCCCTTTGGATTGATCTGCAGGCAGGCATCGTAGCAGCCCGCACCGTCCCTTCTCCATTTGGGCCCAGAATAAAAACAGCCGCGCGTCCGGAGCGATCCACAGTTCGGGGTCGAAACTGCGCACGGGGCCCCCGGCGTCCGGATCGACAGTGAGCACCTCCTGCCGGGTCACGCCGTTGTCGGCGCTGGTGCTGAGCACGACCTAGCAGTTGAGATCCTCGGCGGGCGTTACCCCCGCGTGCCAGGTCGCCCAGATCCTTCCCTTCGGCGCAATGGCGAGACTCGGCATGCCGGTAAAGTCCCGGTTTGTGGTCGCGTGCTCAAGTCGTGGCGGTCCGAAATGCGCGGGCGGGTGGAGCGAGGGACTGGAGGAGGCGCACAGAACATCGGCGCAAAGGAACAACTGGAGAAGGATGGCAGACAGGCGTTTCATGACTTCGGGGAGGAAGGAGGTCATACCATTCGAAGGTTTCTGCTCGAGGTAGATTGGGGTGGGGGGGCGAGGAAGAGTTTGGACTGCGCTGCCTTCCCTGTCCGCCATGGATACTTACCACGGCTTAAGTGAAACTTCCCCGGCGGAGAAGCACTGTTGCGATCCGTCCGCCATGCGCATTTGCAATCGGCCCTCTGAATCCAAACTGTCTGCCGTTCCTTCGATCTGCTGGGTTCCTGTATGGAGAGTGAGCCGTTTTCCCAGAACGCTGCTGCGCTCCTCGACCTGCCGCAGGGCCGCGGAAAATCCGTCTTCGCCCAGAGAGAGTAGGCGGCCGAGGTGTCCCAGCAGGGCCGCGGCCACTGCAGCGCGGTCGACAGTCCGACCCGAAAGAATCCGAAGCGAAGTTGCCGTGGCGTCTAACGGCGCCGGGAAAATGGTCTGATTAACGTTCATCCCGATTCCGAGGACGAAGAAGGGGCCTCGCGCGGGTTCGCTTCCGGTTTCAGCCAGAATTCCCGCCAGTTTCCGATCGGAAACAACGATGTCGTTGGGCCATTTGATCTGCACTCGGTGGAGCGGTAGAAATTCCGTGGTGCAACACGCCAACGCGAGCGCCGCAAGCGTGGGCAGTCTTGGCCATAAATTCTGTGGTACGACCGGTCGCAGCAGCAGCGAAAGGCAGAGTCCCTCCCCGGCGACGGATTCCCACTTGCGCGCAAACCGACCGCGGCCTGCGGTTTGGTGCTCGGCAAAGATGGCAAGCGGTCCGGGCAGTCCGAGATGGCCCTGTTCCAGTGCGACGGTGTTTGTGGAGCCTGTAGATTTGAGCGTCCAGATTTCACCGAGCCATTCGGTTCCGGGCCTGGCTAGGAGGTCTTCGGCCACGAGGTGTTCCGGCAGGGATTGGAGCGCGTACCCGCGCATCGGGTGGAGGGGAATGTCCAAGCCGCTGGCGCGCAGGCGCGAAACCGCCCCGTGAATGTCTGGGCGCGTCACCCCGAGCTTTTCGGCCAGAGATCCCGGTTGGAGGGGTTGCTCACGCAGGAGCCGGAGGATGGAGGGACCGAGACTCACGGTTTCACCTGAAAAAGAGGTTGGCGCGGAGGAAAAGAGTGGAGAAGCAACGAGGTGGACTCGGTTCGGGCTGTTTTTTCTGTGCCGATTCTCAGCGTCCTTTGCGGCTTTGCCTGAATGCCGGTTTGGCTTCTGTAAATCGGCGCTCGGGTTGAATGGATGAGCGGAGCGGAAGGATCATGCGGCCAGTTAGAGCTCGGGGCGGACTTTGACCTCCCGCCATTTAAAAACCTCGACCCGTCTTGAGTGTATTTTGCGCGCTTTCATCGCGAGCAGGCCGCGCTCGATTCCCGGCATGTGCGCCGCGCCCCATGGCACTGCCACGTGTTCGTATCGGGGAACAGCCTCCTTGAGTCCGTTCAGCACTTTGCTGTTTCTCGTCTCAAGGATGTCCTTCACCAGATTTGCTGTGGGCTCCTCTTCTAACGATTCAAGTGCGGCGAGGGCGGTTTCCAGTTCGCCAGTCCGGAGGCTTTGCAGAACCCGGCCGATTCCGTTGAGCGCGCGCCGTGTCTCGGGCGAAAACTCGCTTACATCCGCGTCGCACCTGAGGACGGCGTGAGCCTTGCGCGGGGCAGTCAGGTCGGGCTGTGCGCTTAGGCCTACCGAGTTGGCAGCACCCGCGTAGTCGATAAGCGCCTTCAGATGCCCCTGCTGGTCTGTCACCCCCTCGGGAAGAATGACCGAACTTTTCTCCGGGAGCCCTTCCATTAGCGTTTCGTAAAAGGCGGGCGAAGCGATATGGACCGTGGGTAGCAGGTAAATCTTATGCCCTTCCCGTTCGTAGGTGCGCGCCTCGGTGAAAATCCCCGCAGGCGTGATTTCCAAAAAGCCCGAGGAATACTCGCGCACGAGAATCTGCGCCGAGACCAGCAGATACACCAGCAGTGCCGGCAGGATCACCAAGAGTTTCGCCGCCAGCGTCGCCAAGGTGCGCCTCCATGAAAACTTGGCGAAACAGGTTGCCTCCGGCGGAAGCAGCGGCAATCGACCACCCGAGCGGGCGCGGATGAGGAGAAGTGTGGCGACCCCCGTCGCCGCCTGAAACAGGGCGCCCGACAATTCCAAGCCGCTCCACGAGTAGTACGCGGGCAGGGGCAGGAAATAAAACGCCCGCCAGAAAGTCAGCACGAGCGCCGGCAGGAGAATCCGCCATTGAACCCGGCTGTAGCTGCACGCAATCAGGGTGACGCAAACGGCCAGCAGCACCGAGGAAAATGCGACAACCGCCAGGGAAGAGGCGATCAGCCCACCGACCGGCCCCGCCCCTCCAACCCGGTGGAGCAGGGTGAGGAAACCCTCCGCGGTGAATGCGATGAGGTAGCCATTGAAAATCCAGCCAAGCCAACCGGTGCGGTGATGGAGTTGGGCTGGGGCGGAGGTTGCAGGCTCGCCGGGGGACATATCCATTTCACAGAGTCGCAGTCGCCCCCAGCGTCCCGCACCGGTCAGCGGGCAGGATGATTGAACTGGAGGTAGGTGTAGCCCTTGAGAGCCTTTTCGTAGCTGGCAAGCAAACGCATGGCCTCGTTTGGCTTGAGTCGGTCACTTTTGATGGAGGCGTCAACCTGCATTTTCATCTGGCGCATGAGCTCGGTCTGGTCCCATTGGACGACTTTAAGCACATCCTCAATGGTGGATCCTTCGAGAGTCTCCTCGATGTACCAACCGCTGTCCTCATCCTCATCTAGGAACACGTGGGCTTCATTGACCCGACCAAAGAGGTTGTGGAGGTCACCCATGATGTCTTGGTAGGCGCCCATGAGGAAAAAGCCGATCAGGTAGGGCTCGCCCGGCGTGAGTTGATGCACGGGCAGGGTGTCCTTGACGTCCTGAAGATCGATGAATTTGGACATCTTGCCGTCGGAATCGCACGTGATGTCGACTAGCGTGGCGTTTCGGTCGGGGAAACACTCCAGTCGGTCGATGGGCATGACGGGGAAGAGTTGACCCAGCGCCCAGTGATCCAGCAGGGACTGGAAGACCGAAAAGTTGCAGACATACTGGTCGCCGAGGCTGATTTCGAGCTCACGCACCTCGTCTGGGATGTAGCGGGCGCCCTTGGTGAAGTTGACCACCTGCTGGGCGATCTGCCAGTAAGCCTGTTCGATCTTGGCCTTGCTCTCCAATTCCAGCAGGCCCAGTTCGAACATCGCCTGGCTTTGTTCCTTGATTTGCTGGGCGTCGTGCAGGGTCTCGGCCCAGTTGTGGGCGGTGATGGTCTTCTGTAGTTCGAGGATGTCCGACACCTGCTTGGGGTCATTCGCCGAGGGAATCGTCTTGGCCCGGGCCTTGTCTTTTTCGATGGCGCCGAAGGCCTCCACTACCAACACAGAGTGGTGCGCCACAATGGCGCGGCCGCTCTCAGAAATCAGCACCGGGTGGTCGACCTTTTCCGAGTCGCAGACATCCATGACGTTCCAGACGATGTCCCGCGCGTACTCGGCGAGGCTATAGTTCATCGAACTTTCAAACGCCGTCCGCGAGCCATCGTAGTCGACGCCTAGTCCTCCCCCGACGTCCAAATAGCCCATCCGGTGGCCCATTTTCGCGAGCTTCGCATAGAACCTGGCCGCTTCACGCACCGCGCGTTTGATGGTTCCAATGTCGGGCACCTGCGAACCCACGTGGAAATGGACCAACCGCAGGCAGTGTTCGAGGCCCCTTTCCTTAAGCGCGTTGGAAGCCGCCACGAGATCCGAGGTGCTGAGGCCGAACTTTGCGTTCTCGCCCCCGCTGGTCGCCCACTTGCCAGCTCCTTTGGCGCAGAGGCGCACCCGCATGCCGATCATGGGCTCCACTCCGACCTCCTGAGAGACCTGGATGATTTGGAAAAGCTCCTCGAGCTTTTCAACCACCATGATGACCTTCTTGCCCAGCTTACTTCCCAAAAGGGCGTTCTGGATGAAAATCGAGTCCTTGTAGCCGTTGCAGATGATGAGGCTTTCGGGATCCTTGTGGATGGCCAGTGCGGCGAGTAGTTCGGGTTTGGAGCCCGCCTCTATTCCGAAGTGGAAGGGCTTGCCCGCGTCCATGATCTCCTCAACGACCTCGCGCAACTGGTTGACTTTGATCGGGAAAACGCCTCGGTAGAGCGATTGGTAGCCCATTTCAGCGATAGCCTCCGCGAAGCTGAGGTTGATTCGTTCGACCCGGTGGCGGAGCAAGTCTTGAAAACGCAGAACCATCGGAAAGTTGAGCCCCCTCTGTTTGGCTTCCTCCACCAGTTCCGTCAGGTCGATTGGCGTGCCGGGGTCCAGCGTTGGCAGCACGGAAATGTGTCCTTTTGGATTGATGGTGAAGTAGCCGGAGCCCCACCGGTCGATGTTGTACAACGAAATGGCGGAGTTGATGTCCCAGGGTGTATTCATCAGCGGGTGGTTTGAGATGGGGGCGGGAGTCTACGGGACTCAAACGGGTTTGCAATGCGCGGTGCGGCTTGGCGCGCTAATTTTACAGTGGAGATCGTCCGGTCACTCCCGCACGGCCTCGAGCACCCGGGCGCGCGGAATTCCTCCGAGTTCGTAAAGGCGCACGATGGTCTCCTCAATCAGGTTGTTTGGACAACTCGCTCCGGCCGTCACTCCGACCACTACCGGTGTTTGGGGCAGCCACCCGTCCATGCTGATCTCGCTCCTCTGGTGGAGGTCGTAGTGGATGATTCTGTCGCGGGATTCGAGGCGCTCCGCATTTCGGATGAAGTAAGTGGGCAGCCTCTCCTGCCCCATCTCGGCGAGGTGCGAGGTGTTGGAAGAGTTGTAACCACCAACAACCAGAAGCAGGTCCATCGGAGTGCGTAGCATGTCCCGCAACGCATCCTGACGCTCCTGCGTGGCTCCACAGATCGTGTCGAAGGAACGGAAATTCGCTCCGGGTGCGGTCTCTCGGTCCCGCCTTTGGATCGCAACGGCGATGCGTCTTTGAACTTCCTCGGTTTCGCCCCGGAGCATGGTAGTCTGGTTGGCCACTCCCACCCTGCGCAGGTGCAGGTCGGGGTCGAACCCCTCGCTGTGGGCCCCCTCGAACCGGGCGAGAAAAGCCTGTTTATCGCCGCCCTCCTCAATGTAGCGGCAGACGAGGTCGGTTTCCTCGAGCGTCAGCACCACCAAATAATGCCCCCGCCCTCCGGAGGTGGCCCTCGATGCAGTGGCTTTGGTCTCCTCGTGGGAAGCCTTGCCGTGAATCACGGAAGTCATCTCCTCACTTGCGTACTGACGCACCCGTTTCCACACGCTCATGACGTCGCCGCAGGTTGTGTCGACGATCTGACACCCCCGCTCCTTCACTCTTTCAAGCGTCTGAATGTCAGTGCCGAAAGCCGGCACGATTACCACGTCCTCAGGGCTTAGCGCATCCATCGGGACCTCTTGCCCTTTGATGAGAAGATTCACGATCCCAAGCTCACCGATCTGGCGGTTCACCTCGGGATTATGGATGATCTCCCCGAGGATAAAGAGCCGCCGGTCGGCAAACACCTTCCGGGCGGCGTAAGCGAGATCGATGGCCCGCTCCACCCCGTAGCAAAAGCCGAACTGTTTGGCCAAACGCACCGTCACCCCCTCTACGGTGACTTCCCCTCCGCATTTTCGTAGCCCTTCGACTATGTCGCTCTGGTAATGTTGTTCCACCTGGGCTTGGACGGCGGCCATCACGTCTGGGGTGCGCAGGTTGATCTTGGCGGGTGGGGCGGATAGAGATTTAGACATCGGGGCGAGGGGGAGGGGGGGCGGGGGTGCCGTCGGAAAAGCGTTAGGAACCAATCGGTGGGGGGGCGATCGGTGGGAGCGGAGTCGCCTTGAAACGTCGAGGTGCCGGGCCTCTTGCCTTACTGCGGTTCGAGCAGCGGGCCCTCCGGTTTCGCGAAGGCGCGGTCGGAGATCATTAGTGCGGGTGCGGGATCCGGATCTCGGTAGTCGGTGGGACGCACCACCTGGGCGGCGTACTGTGCATCCTCGGGTTGGCTGTCCGCGATATTCACCGGGGTGCCCTCCCGCACGAGGGCAAAAAACTTGGGCGCAACGCTCTTGTGCAAACGCAGGCAACCGTGTGTACGGGGCACAGGATGCACGTAGCCGGCGTGGAACCCGTAGGCTGGTGCGAATTCACACCAGTAAGCCATCGGGTATCCCACAAAACGGCCCGGTTTCGCGTGGCGCGCCTCTCCGGGCTCTACTTCGTCGCCGCGGACAAAATAGCCGTAGGAATTCGAGCGTTTGCGTTCGATCTTGTCGGTGATCTTGAACGTGCCGCGGGGCGTCGGTTTTTCAGGCACCCCCACGCAGGTGGCGGCGGCCATCAGGAGTCGTTCTCCCTCGAGCACGTACACCGCCTGCTGGCTCAGGGAGACTTTTACCCGAACCGACTCGGGGGAGTTGGGACGGAGCGCTGTCACGCTGTAGTGCACGTCAGGGGTGCGCGGGGTTGTGCAGCCACCGAGCAGAATAAAAGGGGCGGCAAACAGGAGGCAAATCCGGAGAGTAGCGGTCATGGTATTTCGGTCTTCGAACGCGGGAGGTTTGGAAGGTGAGTGAAAAGTCGGGGGTGTGAGATTGTGTATTTGCGATGCTCGGGTTTAGCCCGAAAAAAGAAGTTCGCGAGGGGAGGGGAAGATGCGGAGGCGGAGACGCAGGGTGGCCTGTCTGCATGGTCGAACTTCTCTGATGCTTCCGCTGCTCTGAGTGAGATCGGGTTTCCCTCTGGTCGACGGGCGTTGGGGCGTTCGGGGGCGTTCGGATAAGGCGCCCTGCACAGGTCCAGACTGATTCCCACATCGGCTCTGCGGGCGGAAGTTGGGAATCGAGTCGAGCACTTAGACTCAAAGGCCCAGTACCGACCGTTTTTTGGGGCGGGGCACCTCGGGGCGCCCTGCGGATACCCATGCTTCGTGGGCGGCCCAACCGCGCCGCAGCAACTCGTCGGCTTCCGCAAAGCGGTTTTCGGAATCCAAAACGACGACTTCAAGCCGGCGTGGAGTGGTGAAAAAGGTGTCACCCTCCTTGCGGACCTCCGGAGCTTTTGCCGCCGAGATGACCAGACATTCTCCTGCGCGCTTGGTCGTGCCGGTTTTGAGTCCGTCGATGCCGTTTCTGCCTAACAGCCGGTTGGTGTTGACCAGTTGGAAGGCCTGTTTGGAGCCGTCCGCGCGTTGGATAGAGATCCTGCGCTCCTTCTGGGAGACGTAGAAAACAAAGGCGGGATTGGCCATCGCATAAGCGCTGAGCTTTGCCATGTCTTCCGCTGTCGAATAGGGGCGCTTGGATTCAAGCGAATCCAGACCGTGGGCGTTGAGAAAGCGCGAGTTTTCCGCGGCCAATTTCCGTGCGAGCGCGTTCATTTGAATTGCAAAACTGACTTGGTGCAGTTCCCGGTCCGTGCCTCCGGAGAGAGCCGCGCCCACAAAATCAGCGAGCGTTTCCGCGGCGATGTTGTCGGACTGCAACAGCATTGCGTACAGAAGATCCTTGAGCGTTGCACGGTCTCCCGGGGCCCACTGGACGCCCTGAGGATTGGCCAGCTCGGGGCGGAAGGGTTGGACGGTGGCCAGTTGGTCGGTGCTTTGGTTGGCCGCATGCGCCCAGTCCAACACCACCGCTGCGGTCACGATTTTGGTGAGACTACCGATCTGACGTTTTTTGCCGGCATTGAACTCCTCGAGCACATGACCGCTGGCGTGATCGATGACGATGTAGGCCGATGCGCTCTTCTCCGGCATCTCCGCTCTGGCTGGAGCGGAAGTCTGCAAGGCAATTAGACCAACCAAGCCCGCCAAGAACAGGAAGGCCGGGGACGCGAAATTACGGTGCTGTCGTTTCATTTGTGGCAGAAACACAGAGTAACGCCCTCATGCGCCAACGCAAGGGCGGCCGGTCTGGGAAACGGCTCCGCTGCCCAACCGCCTTTTTGCCGCCAAAGCCTCCCATTTCGCTTCGGCGCTGCCACAGTACGCCGATGAACCTCGGAACCCTGCCCGCTCCGTTTACCTTTGATAACAGCTACGCCCGGTTGCCCGGACACTTTTTTGCCCGCGTCAACCCAACGCCCGTCTCCGCGCCGAAGCTGATCGCGCTGAATCCGGTCTTGTGCGCGGAACTCGGCTTGTCTCCAGAATCCCTTGCTTCCAACGCGGCGCTTTTATTCTCCGGAAACGCCTTGCCGGAGGGCGCCGCTTCGATCGCCCAAGCCTATGCAGGGCACCAGTTTGGCGGGTTCGTCCCGCAATTGGGCGACGGACGGGCCATTTTGCTCGGGGAGGTTCTGGACGCAAATGGTTGTCGCCGCGACGTTCAGCTCAAGGGAGCCGGACCGACGCCCTTCTCCCGAAGGGGCGATGGGCGCGCCGCGCTCGGACCCGTGCTGCGGGAGTATCTCCTGAGTGAGGCAATGCAGGCCCTTGGAATCCCGACCACCCGGTCTCTGGCCGTAGTCCTCACCGGCGACCCGGTTTACCGGGACGAGACGCTTCCGGGCGCGGTATTGACACGGGTGGCTGCCAGTCATGTGCGCGTGGGAACCTTTGAATATTTCGCAGCCCGTGACGATCGCGAAGGGGTCGAGACACTCGCCCGCCATGTCATTGAGCGGCACTACCCGGAGGCGCTTGCGTCGGACCGTCCTTTTCTGGCTCTCCTCCAAGGGGTTTGTCAGCGACAGGCAGCCTTGGTGGCGCGCTGGATGCAGGTGGGCTTCATTCACGGGGTGATGAACACCGACAACATGTCGGTCTCCGGCGAAACAATCGACTACGGCCCATGCGCTTTTCTGGATGCCTACGATCCCGAAAAGGTGTTCAGCGCCATCGACCGCGGTGGCCGTTATGCGTTTGGGAATCAGGCCCGCGTCGCCCAGTGGAATTTGGCCCGATTCGCCGAGACGCTCCTGCCTCTGCTGGATCCGGACCCCACAAAGGCGTTGGAGTTGGCTTCCGCGGCAGTTCATAAAGTGCCGGTGCTCTTCCAGACGGAGTGGCTTTCCGGGATGCGCAAAAAAATTGGCTTGTGGCTTGAGCTGGACCACGACCTTCCGCTGGTGGAAAGCCTCCTCGAGGCGATGCACGCGGGGGAGGCCGATTTCACGCTCACTTTCCGACGTCTTTGCGACGCGGCTGAGGATCCATCGCGGGACGCCCCTGTGCGGGAGCTTTTCCGCGATCCGGAACTCTACGATGGGTGGGCCTCCAGATGGCGTGCCCGACTGGGCTCCGAGACGCTTGCTCCGGAACTTCGTAAGGAAAAGATGCGTCTGGTCAACCCAGCCGTGATCCCGAGAAACCATCGTGTCGAGGAGGCGATTGCCTCAGCCAGGGAGGGGGACCTCCGCCCTTTCGAAAGCCTTCATCGCGCTCTCTGCCACCCGTTTGTAGATGCTGCGGAGTTTGCCCACCTCGCAAATGCACCGCTTCCCCGGGAGCGGGTGCTCCGGACCTTTTGCGGCACATGAATGATGCCCCCTCTTTCCGGCGGTTGGTTTACCGCGCGTCTCAATTGGAAAGGATGCTTTCCGCCACGGGACATCCCTTTGGGTGAGTTTTTTAAAGTGGCTTGTGCCGCCGTGCTGGAGTGGAAATTCCGCCTTTCTGGGGATGACCCTCAAGGCCAAACAGGTATCCCGGAGTTGCGGACGCCTCCGAAACAAGAGGGCTCACAACCCATTGAGCGATCTGCACTTTTGAAGAAAAGCGCAAAAAACCAAGGTGCCTCGGGCGTGGGTGCCAGAGCCGGGGGAACTGGAAGATAAGTACGGTCCCAAAAGCCTTGCTACCCCATTTTTAGTCGAGCGTGTGTCGAGGGAAAACCCGCCCGAACACCCTATTTCGACGGGATCTCGTTGAGCGTGTAGTACGCGACCGGGTGCAAAACTGGGCGGGCGCTTTTGGAGCGCACCCCATCGAAGTGCAGTTCGTGAATGTGGCCCTTGGTGAGCACGTCCAGTTTGAGACGAACCGATTTTCCGTCCTTGGCGACATCCACTTTTTCGATCTTCGGAAACACATCGTCCACCTCGGGACTCCCGTATTTTGCCTGAAAAATGTAGGTGAAAGCGCGGGCGGAATAGCTGGCCGGATCCGCCGCAGTGGCGGGATCGACGGGTTCGGTGAAGGTAAGCTCGAATCCGTCGGGTTTGGCATGCATTTCATGGACTTCGAAAGGCACCTTGCCCGTCCAGTCGACCCGTTCAAAGGCGAAGGGTTGGCCTCCCTTGGCACCCCAGCCGCGGTCGGAGCCGCCCACAAAAAACTTCCCGTCCTTGCCCATGCGGGCTCCAATCGGGCCGGAGCGAAGGCCTTTGAGAAACGGGAAGACCACCCCCTGCTTGACCCCGTTTACCGTCTCCAGATAGACACGGGAAACGTTGGAGTGACTCTGGTCTGGGACGAAGAGTTGTTTGGGAAACGGACCGAATTTTCCCTCGCTCAGGTCGCAAACCACGGCGGTGGACGAGTTGCCAATCTTACCCGGTCCGTAGACCATGTATACCGCTGGCGGGACCAATTCCTTGATTCGCCCACGCTCAGTCACCATGCGGCTCTGGTCATTGGGTTCTACAGGCCGCGGCCCCATGTTCGGCGCACGTTCGTACCACTGGTTCCCGCCGGGATGCCCCTGGAAAGAGCCTGGCACGAGGTGTTGCAGGGTGCAGGAGCCGTGCCACGGACCCTGGTTGTCAGTGTAGTACACCTCTCCGTCCGCGTCGAAGCCGATCCCTCCGGGCGAGCGAATCCCGCTGCAGGTTGGGACCGCTTTGCCGTCGGGTTTCACACGCAACGCCCAGCCGCGAAAGGCGGTTTTGCTCGAAAAGGAACCTGTCAGACAGGAGACAATCCACATGTCCCCGTTTTTGTCGAAACGCGAACCGAACGAGTATTCATGGTAGTCCCCGCTCACACCCCATGGCGTGCTGACGGTTTCAAACACATTTGCTTTGCCCGAGCCCGAGGAATCTTTCATTCGGAGAACCTCGTAACGGTTGACCGCGTAAAGCCATCCATCCTTCCAACTCAGCCCCAGCAGCTCGTGCTGCCCCTCGGCAAAGCGCTGGTATTGAATCGTGTCACCGGCCTGCGCAGCTCCGTCGGCTTCGAACCGCAAGGTGGCTGCGTTCCAAACCCCAGGGGTTTTTGAACTTTGGGCGTTGGAGGCAAGCCAGACCTCCCCACGCCGCGTGCCCAGCGCGATGCGTCCATCCGGAAGCAGGTCAACCGAGCCCACCTCCAGCGCGGTGTCCGGCGGAGTGGGGAAGGTTGTAATTTTGTAGAACTCGGCTTCGGCCGGATCCTGCGCGGAGGCGGGAACGAGGCCGCCGGTCAAAACGGAGAGAAGGAGGAAGTGCGCTTTCATAGGCGTCAGGGAAAAGTTGTTTTTGGATGGGGAGAATTACTGGGATGCCTGAGGTAGGGAGGAGTGGGCCGGGTGGAGTGCGGGCCACGCATAGCGCACCACGATCTCATTGCGGGCGGGTACCACCAGATTCTCGCCGGAAACGCTGGCCCCCTCCGCGCTAAGACTGAACTGGTTGTCGTAATTCGTGCCGTTCAGCGAAATCTTGCCGGCTTCCACGAGATAACCCTCCGTGCTCCGGGTGATCTTCGCGTTACGGGCCAGCAGCAGGAAGGCCTTCGCCGGAAGCTTTCCTTTCAGTGAAATCTTGCGCTCGAGCGATCCACCGGTCTTGAAGTCGCCCTTGGCCTCCACTCGATCCTCAACCTCCACCCCGTTCCAGACGTAGCGGAAAGTCGGAACGCCGCTTTGGTCGAGTTGGTAGCCTTTCCATGTGTAGCCCTCGGGGGGTGCCTCCGGTGCCAGGATCGGCCAAGCGGCCTCCGGTGACTCCAGCACCGCCAGAGGCGCAACCAGGTCCGTGGGGCGGACGACATCGAATCCGGCTGGGTTCTGGTGGCCGCCGCCTCGGTTTCTCCAGTGGCGCGCCGCATCCATGAAGGCGCCGCGCCATGCCAGCGCCAGATTCATGCTCTCTGCGCTCCACGCAAAATTGAGGCCGCCCGGGAAACCGACCGCGATCCCCCGGTTGCCTGCGCCGGAGATAAAGTTGCGATAGACCATCGGCCCCCCCTTGGGCTCGAGCGGAAGTCCGACGAACTCGTTCTTCTTTTGCGGAACGCCCAGTTTCCAGCCGTCGGGCTGCCATTTGGAGAGGGCGGTCAGGTCGAAGTGCTCGGGCCTCCAACCCACATAAAGTTGCGCGCCACCCGTCGCCTGAAAATACTCGATCCGGACCTCTCTCAGGCCTTTTTTGATTTTCTTTTTGGACTCGCGCATCTCGGCCCCGTGGATTCCGTCGGCGTTAAGAACCGGCTCCCCATCAACGAGAATTCTGCACCCGTCGTCACTGGCGCAATAAAAGGCGTACTCCCCGTCGTTGGGGAAGTTGAGTTTGCCGGTGAAAACCAGACCGTACTGGTTTTTGTAGTCGTCGAAATTCAGCTGGACGAGATTGTCCGGGACCACCCCGGTTCGATGGGGGGTGAGCTTTGAAAAATCCGGCAGCGTTTTCCAATCCCCATGGTAAAGCGCGAATTGGAGGTCCTGTAACTTGGGGGCTTCGCTGAGCACCCGTAAATTGCCCTTCATGCTCGCGGCGTGCCCGGGGAAGGAGCACACGAACGGATAGCTGCCGGCCTTCTCCGGTGCGGTGAATTCAATGACCTGTGTCTCGTGGGGGTTGAGCAGCTTTGACTTCAGCCAGACTTTCGGGTCGTCGGGGAGAAAGCTGTTCTTCATGGCTTCCTCAGGCTTTTCGAGCATTTTCATCACCAGCTGTTCCACGTTGGTGCCGGGGGTGCAGAACACCACATTGTGCGGCATGTCATCCGGGTTCTCGAAGGTCAATCGAACCTTCGCCCCCGGCGAGACGGTCAACTCGGACAGGTCATACCGCATCTGAGCGGTGAGGGTTTTGAGGGTGATTTTCACTGGTTCCTGCGCGAGAAGCGTGGGAGCCGAAACGGCGGCGAGGCAGGGTAGCAGCAGGCGGCTGAGTGTGTTCATGAAGGCGCGATAGGGCACGGGGGCTGATGGATTGTAGGGAAAGGGCGTAGTTCTGGGGCGCTGCCGCCCCGATCTCGGGATGCTCGGTAAGCAGACCCGAACGGAGGGCGTTTCAGCGACTTTTTTTTGAAAATTCGCTTCCTCTCCTCCGGCGGACGGCCACCTCGAACACCGAATCGGGCTCAACCTTCCCACATCTCTAGCGTGCCGGAGATTGATTCGGCACAGGCAGCCCGGGGATGATTGAATCCGCCTCTTCTTTTGTCGTGCGACTTGGCGTTAGTAAACTCTGTGGGAGAGGCGGTGGGCGCCTTTCAATCTGTGGGATGTCCGGGGTGTGAAGGGGGCTCAACGCCGATTTGTCTAGGGGAGAGCCTCCTGCGTCCGCGGCCAGAGGCTCCTTTTTCCTTGCTTCTGAACCCATCAATGCCTGCTTTGATTCGGGTTCCGCTCTAGGGGGAGGCCTTCCTTCGCCCGGGGAAGGGCCGCCCCTGAACGGAACCACCATGTCGCTCACGTGCGGATCGCCGGAGAGAATGTCGGCAATCAAGTAGGGGCGTTGTTGGTGCACACTCACGGCGAGTTCAGCCGAGGGTTCTCCGCCTGCATAAGCCCTCAACCGGCTTCCGGGTTCGGGCGAGGGTGAGGTGCCCGCGTCAATCAGCACAAAGTCCAGAGAACGGTTTACCAGAACCACCCGACCCAGACGCATTTGCCAAAGGGGTCCCTCTTTTGCACCACTCTCCGCTGTGTCGTTCCCCGTGCCTGCTCGTTGCGCAGCCATGCGTTTGGCCGCTTTGCCTGCGCAACCAGAGAGAAGCGTGGCCCCGAGTAGAATAGTGCAGATAGATTTGCGGAAAAGACTCATGGGAGGATGCGCGCTTGGGGGCGGACTCAGCCGAAGCCAGCCCGGCAGGTGCATCAGCGCTTCGCGGGACTCTACACCGCAGGGCCTCAAAGCGAAAGCTCTGCGCACGGGGGCAGTCGCACCCGTTTCCCAGCATTCGAAAAACATGTGAGAGCAGCCTCCCAGTCGATTGCGCTCGGCTGCCGGGTGTTGAAGTGTACGCCCCCCCCGACTTCGTCGCGCCTGACTAGGCGCGTAGCGTCCAGTGCGTCTTCGGCGTCCGTTGTGAATGTGTCGGAGAGGCTGAGCACCGAACGGTCAAGCGGCCCCCGCCTCGGGATCAGTTGTAAGTGGAGCGTTGAGGCCGTGTCCCCGGGATCGGAAAACGAACCGCCCGGCGTACGGATCAAAAACCCGCAGGCGTTTCCTCCGGCCGCTCCATTGGGCATGGAGCTGGAGTGGACCGCCTGCATCATCTGAACCGACCCGAAAGCAAACCGGGCAGTCCCGCCCATGTTCACTTGAGAGAGCTGGGCCTCGGTCACTCCGTGTTTGTTCAGCCAATCCCAAACCTCGGGGGGAGGCGATGACGGTGGACTGGGTGCGCTTTGGCACGTTGACAACGTCATCCACGTGGTCGAAGTGGCCTTGGAGAACTATAATGCAATCGGCCAGAGGCTCACATCGATCCACATCCGCCTTCCGTGCGGCCGGGTTGCTGCTCACGAACGGATTAAACAGCAGGCGCCTAGAATCTTGAAAACATCGCGCATCCACCGTTAAGCATCGCGCATCCACCGTTGTTGACGCACGCCATCAGAGAGCTGCGGCCGGGCCACTAAAAAGCAGGAATGCCCGGAGAAGGAACATTTTATCATGCTCTCAAAATTTTGCCAAGGCAGCCTCATGCAACGGATGAACTTTCAGCCCCAGCCCCCCGTAGATCATTACCCGTCTCTACCCAGACACGGATTCTCGCCCAGCAGAGGTTCTGGGAGCTTTTCTTTTTTGGGCGCTTTTCCGTGGAAACGCTCGCCTCCGCGGCGACTTTGTTTGACTCTCCCTGCGAGCGACTCCCCTTGAAAAGCTTCCTGTCCAGCCTTCTGAACCCTGAACCGCTTGGAGCGGCGCCTTCGATTTTGGTGTTGCAGATGCGGCGCATCGGAGAGTTGGTGCTGACGACCCCTTCGCTCCATCTATTGCGGGAAACATGGCCCGAGGCGAAAATCACTCTGGTCCTTTCCGAAAGTTGTTTGGAGCTTGTCCCCACACTCCCAAAGGTGGACGAGGTACTCGCCTTTCGCAAAAAGCTGCGTGCCAACGGTCCGCTGCTCCGCCGTTTGCTCACTGGCACCTTTGATGTTTGCCTAGATTTTACCGGCACCGACCGTTCCGCACTTTTTGCCATCGCCTCCCGAGCCCGCCGCCGCCTTGCGTTTGACTGGGCCGACAAGGGGCCTCTGCGCAAACTTATTTACCAGAACTTTGTCCGCGTGGCGGTTCATTCCCTCCACACCGTTGACCATCTGCTCGCCCTGCTGCGTCCCATCGGCGTGCAACCGGGGGAGGGCGACATTCTACCCGTCCTCGCGGTTCCCCCTCTCGCGGCGCGGCGAGTGCAAATCCTTCTCCGGGAATGCGGAGCACCGGCCGATTTTGTGTTGCTGCACCCCGGAACGGCCACCGCTGAAAAGTACTGGCTCCCAGAACGCTGGGCCGAAGTGATGCTTCACTTGCAGCATAAGCACGGGTTGCCCTGCATCCTGACCGGCGGGGGCGAACCCGAGGAGCAGGAGCACCTGCGTGCCATTCAAACCGCCTTGGCCATGCTTGGTGACGGCCCTCTGCCCCAGCCCTTTGTGGTGCTGGCTGGTCGCCTCGACCTGACGCTCCTCACGGCGCTTACCGCTCGGTGTCGCCTCGCAGTCTGTTGCGATACGGCGGTCATGCACATCGCCTCGGCTTTCCGACGCCCGCAGGTGAGCCTGTTCGGCCCCACCAATCCCTTTGAGTGGCGGCCTCGCCATCCGCATTCCCTCGTGATTTGTGCGGTGCGCCCTTTGGTTCCCACAGCGACCTTCCATGCAGAGGCGGCCGCCGCCGCCATGAGTGAAATTCCCTCCGGCACGGTTTGCCAAGCGGTGGACACACTGCTCGCAGAGCGGCCCTGAGCTCCCTCTCGGAATGCAGGGTTCCCGCGGAACGGAGCAATGATCACGACGGGAAATTTGCTTTTGCGTTTTCAATCCCCGTCCCATCTTTGGCCGCCATGCAGCTTTCTGACCTCCAAGCAATCTACGCCACTCCCTTCTTTGAACTGATCAGCCGGGCACGCGGCGTGTATTTGACGCACTGGCAGGGGAGAGAGGTGCAACTGTGCACACTCCTGTCGATCAAGACTGGTGGGTGTTCAGAGGACTGCGGCTACTGCGCCCAGAGCGCCCGCTACCCGGGCGGGGTCAAAGCGGAACGGTTGCTGCCGACTCAGGAAGTCATGGAGGTGGCGAGGCGCGCGCGCGAAAACGGCTCGACCCGTTTCTGCATGGGGGCTGCCTGGAAAGGCGTACGGGAGGGCGATCCCCGCTTCGAACAGGTGCTCGGCACCGTGCGCGAAGTGAGCAAACTGGGCATGGAAGTCTGCGTGACCCTCGGGCAGCTCTCGGATTCAGAAGCGCGGCAGCTGAAGGCGGCCGGCGTGAAGGCCTACAACCACAACATCGACACCTCGCCTGAGCATTACCCAAACATCGTCACCACTCACACCTTTGAGGACCGCTTGAACACGATCCGCTCCGTGCAGGCTGCCGGAATGGACGTGTGCTGTGGCGGGATCATCGGAATGGGCGAGTCGGAACTGGACCGATTGAAGATGCTACAGGTGCTCACCACCTTCGACCCGGCTCCGGAAAGCGTGCCCATCAACTGCCTGATGCCCATGCCCGGCACTCCTCTCGAGGACCAACCGCCGGTGGACATCTTTGAGTTGGTGCGCCTGATCGCCACCACACGCATCGCACTTCCGAAGGCCAAAGTGCGTTTGAGCGCCGGTCGCACCCGCATGAGCAGGGAGGGGCAGGCAATGGCCTTCTTTGCAGGTGCCAATTCGATTTTCTTCGGGGACAAACTTCTCACCGCTGAAAATCCGGGAGTCGAGGCAGACTTGGCGTTGTTCCGAGAACTGGATTTGGTCCCGCAGCAGCCCGCCGTTACGGCCTTCGGCGGGTGATTGGGCGGCGGTGCGAACCTGTCCGCAGCTTCCCTCGCCGCTCACCGCGCGGTGACTGGGCTGCTTTTGGAAGGATGCGCCCGGATGCCACCCCGGCAGTTTTGGGAGATGAGTGATTGCGCTTCGCCGTCGCTGTTTGGCTCCCTGCGGGCCGTTTCGCCAAACTCAGCGAATGCGACCATTACCAGGTCGGCCGCCGCGTTGGTTGTCTGGCTCAAGCAGGCCGTGACTCTCCCGGAGTCACCTTGCGCTCCCCGCGTCTCTTCCTAGTTGATTTCCAACACCCCGCCCAACACCTGCGATGGACTCTTGTTTTCCTCCTGTTTACACCCTCATGCTCACGTCCTGACCGCCGCAAGTCGTCGGGTGGCCCCGCCAGAACGGACGACGTGACCCTTTCTATGCCCCGCTCCATTTCACGCCGTGATTTTCTGAAGGTCGGTGCTCTCTCCCTCGCTGCTGGCGCGGCAAGGCAGGGTTGTGCTTCCCAGTCTGACTCCCACTCTCTCGACGGCAACTGGCCCCTGCTTTCCGACAGAGATTCCCTTGCTGGACACCAATTCTCGGGCATCGCTCTGACGGCCGATGGAAGCCTACTCGCCCTCCACCACGGGGAAAACCATGTGGACCCGCAAACTGGCTTTCTCAAACAACTCATCCGGAAGCCTGCAGTGTTTGTGCTCGATTCAAAGACCGGCAAGATGAAGTCCTCCTGGGGGGCCAATCTCTTTATGCTGCCCCACCAAATTTCAACGGATTCGTTTGGAGGCGTGTGGATCGTCGATTCCGGTCTGAAACGGGTGTTCAAGTTCGATCAGGACGGTGCCCGCCTCTTGGAGATCAACGGTCCCCCAGCCGGCTTCAACCTCCCTACGGATGCTGTTGTGCTGCCTGACCGTTCAGTCGTTGTCGCGGACGGATCCATCAACCGGAGGGGGTTTCTTTTCGACGAATTTGGAAAGTTTCAGGGGCCTTGGGGCTTGCGTGGAAAGGAGGCCATGCAGTTTCACACCTCGCATTCCATCACCTCCGATGACGAGGGCCGGGTCTACATCGCTGACCGGGAAAATCATTGGGTGCAGGTTCTCTCCTCAAAGGGCCAGCTGCTAGACACTTGGGAAGGCGTGGGGCGTCCAGCAACGATCCGTTTCCACGCGGGCTCCCTTTACGTGCTTTCCAATCTTCCCGCGTCCAAGGGCGTCGTACGGCGGTTCTCAAAATCCGGCGAATTCAAGGAGATGTTCCAAACGAAACCCAAGGGCGTCGAGGGGGATTTTGAATGGCCGCACGGGCTGGCCGTCGCCGATTCGGGAGACTCTGTCTATGTCGGATTCGTACTCACCAGCCGGCGGATCCAGCGTTACCGGCGCACCGGGCCTACGGTCGAATAGAGAGTAGGAAACCAACCGGCCTCTCACGCCTTTTCGGAAAAAACTGCAGGGGTGGCGACCGTCACCCTGCGGCGCCTTTTTGATGAGGCCATTTTCACTCCGCTTTGGCGGGCCACGCCGAATCCGTCCATCGTGAGGATGATTTAAACAACCGAACCGCTCCCTTTTTCCGTAGAAGTTAGGGAGGCGGAATCGCTGGAGTTCTTAAGTCTCCAAACAGCAAGTGTCGATGGGGAGCAGTTGCTCCCGGGACGCCGTGCCGCCTCGGGCTTTGTGGGATGTCTTTGTTGGATTGGGGGAATTCGGGGAATTCGGGGAATTCGGGGAATTGGGGGGAGGATCTATGAACAAACAGCACGGGAAGGGGGAGTTGGTGTTGTGCGAGGAGAAATCAGAACGCTATACAGAGCATTCTTGCGGAGCGCGCGCCATTCCGAGCCGGTCTTCCGGATGGACGGATGCGGGTAGACGCGATTCAGATCCGCCCGCGGTGCTTCGGATTCGCCCGAATGCGCGGTGGTCCTGGTTGGACTGCGGCGAGCTCTGGCGATACCGCGACCTGCTATGGA
>JBILKV010000170.1:0-9601 GCA_044376515.1 Chthoniobacteraceae bacterium
AAGGTGAGCAGCGGCGCCGAGATGGCCGTGCCCAGGGTGGAGGCGGAGTTCCATACGCCGGTGGCAAAGCCGCGCTCGCCTTTGCCAAACCAGTCGCACACCACCCGCACGTTCGCAGGGAACTGCGGTGCTTCGCCGATGCCGAGTGCGGCTCGTGTTGTGAAGAACTGGCCTAATCCGCGCACAAACCCACCCGCCATCTGCGCCAGCGACCACAGGGCCAGGCTGAGCGCGAGCACGATCCGCGGCCCAAAACGATCCACGATCAGGCCGGCAGGCAACTGCGCGAGCGCATACGCACCGAGGAAGGCGGACAGCAGGAGGCCCATGTCGGCCACGGAAAGTCCCAGTTCCTCGCGGATGAGCGGATTCGCGATCGCAAGCGTGGCCCGGTCTATGTAGTTGATCGCGCCGATGAGCACGAGCAGCGCAAGCGAGGTGATTTGCACCTGTCGGAGACGCAGCGATTTCGGCGGCGTGGTAGATGTAGCATCAGGCGGCATGAGATTCAAACGGCATGCGGGAGCGCTGTGTACATTGGCAGCTCAGGGTTTTTTGAAGGGAACTGTGGCTCCGCGCAAACGCTTCTGGAGTTCCGCTCCTTTCACCTCTTGGACAGTCGATTTGTCTTTCTGCGCCAGCGCGGCGGCGTTGCCGGCGGCCTGACCGAGCATCATCCATACAGGCTCTACGCGCAGCGAGTTGAAGGCCACGCGGGAGCTGCTGAGGGCGCAGGTGACCAGGAGATTGTCACACTCCGCAGCCTTGGGCGTGAGGGCGCGATACGGGATCTCATAAACGGGCGGAATTACGAGATAGCCGCCTTCATTGATTATTTCCCGGCCATCGGGCGTGGCGAGGCGCCGTACGACGTGCGAGTCCACTGGAAAGCTGCCCAGGGCGATCGCATCGGGCTTGGTGAGGTCGTCAAAGAGGTCGCGCTGCGTGAGGATGAAGTCGCCCACCATGCGGCGACCTTCCCGAGCGTAGAGATCGTAGGGCCAGTGGCCGTTGTCGGTGAACTCATCCTTTGGCAGGCCCCACTGCTGGAGATTCTTCTTGATCGCCTCAGGCACCGCAGCATCAGAACGCAGGAACCACAGGACGCGATGGGTGTAGTCGCGATGCGTCTCCCAGATCTGCCGGCGCTCCTTCGGTGTGGCGGCGGGATAGCCATCCGCACCCCCCGCGAGGCCCCAGTGAAGCAGGTAGTTCACGCCGTCGTTCATCGCGGCTTTGTCGCCTGGGACGGACCCGCCGAAACCGAAACGCGCCTCTTTGCCAAGTCGGAGAATTTCTCTGCGAAGCAGCTCGAACTCCGCAGGATCGTAGTTCTTCGGTGCGGTCAGTTCGAGCCGGTTGGCGGGATTCTTGGTGAGACAGGCGTAAAGATTGGCGCATTGCAGGTGCGCGTCGCCATCGCCTTCTCGTACGTCTGTGGTGAGCCCTTGAACGTGCGGGAGCAGCGTTTTCCCATCTGCTGCGAAGCCGCTGATGAGGCTGCTCATCACGGGAAGATGAATGGCACCGGGGGGATTCACGAGCTTGAGGAGCACTCCTGCGAGCGACTCGCCATACTGCGCGCGTGACTCGCGCCCAATGGTAAAGCCTACCCCTGCATGTGGCAGAAGATCGCCGTGGTAGCTGGCGTCAATAAAGACAGGAGCTTCGATGCGGCCCCGCCAGTTCGCATAGACCCGCACTAGATGCGGACCTTTTTTGTCAGCACGAGTGGGCGTAAACCGATCGACAAAGACCACGCCCTCGTCGTCCAGCCAGGTGCGCAGGATTTGCTCCATCACATGGGGCTCCGGCGTTGCAGTCGGCTTGCCGTAGTGTGCGTCCACTTTGGCACGTAGCTCCGTCCACAAGCCCCCAACGGTATCCGGACGCATGAGCCGGATCTCCCCGAAGCCAATGGTTTCCGCAAAACGCCCCCCCACATGCAGGGACGAATCTGCTATGACCACATGCGCGCTGCCCGCCCGCCGCGCCGAGATGGCCGCAGCGATACCGGCGGGGGTGGCGCCGAAAACCGCCACATCATACGATTCGGCGAGCGGATTGCGCCCGGCGGCCTGGTTCACGACGACGCGCTGCCGCGCCTGCCCGTCGAAACTGCCGCGCCGAATGTCCTCCTCATGGAAATGGCTCATGAGTATCTGCTTTCCGCTGGTTTTACGGTTATAGTCGTAGATGAGCCGAATCTCGCCGGGCGGCCCTTCGATGGCGTCGGGATAGGAGACACCGCCGCGTTCGTCGATGGACAAACCTGCGCCCCAGGTGAGGCCGTCATCCTCGGAGAGATAGGCGGTGAGATGGGAGCGGTCGGTGCCGGCATGGCGCACCATGAGCAGCCGTCCGCTTGCGAGCCTGCGGATGAAAAAACGGGATTCCGCATGCCGGATGGCAGACGGAGCCACGGGGGTCCAGGTCTTTCCTCCGTCTTTCGAGAACGACTCGCCGAGCCCGTAGCCGGTGCGCACGAGCAGCCAGAGCGAGCCATCTTTGCGCTCGACGATCATATTTTCATCGCCATTACGGTCCTCGTATCTGGGAATTGTGGCGCCGCCGATCTGCTCAATGGTCGCGCCGTGGTCGTCGGAGCGCAGGATGCGGGAGCTGAGTGCATCGCGCCAAATGCAGGTCGGCAGCAGCCAGGTGCCGGAACGTAGCACCGTGGGCTTGTTCAGCATCACTCCCCGGCTGATCCTCCGTGGCTTAGACCACACCGGGTCCGCGCCGGTGGAGTCCTCCGTCATCATAGCCATGTTGTACATCGACGACGCATCTTTCTGTCCCCAGAACAACCAGAGGCGCCCCAGGGGATCGTGCCAGAGGCAGGGATCAAACGCCCGTACCGGCCCGCCGCCATCCGGATCGATCACCATCTTCAAAGGCGACCAGGAGCGCCCGTCATCGCTGCTCGTGGCGAGCATGACATAGCTATACTGATCCTCTCCGAGCCCGCCGCCATACCACACGGCCCACAGGCGGCCATTGCGCGCCCGCTCGATGCTGGGAATGCCCTGCCACATACGCCCGTCCTCCCCATATTCTCTCCCCGGTGAAAAGTCCGGCAAGGCGGGTTTTCCAGCGCCGATGTCTTCGGCGGCCTCCAGCGTCAAGAAGGGGGTAAGCAGCAGGACAGTGAGGAGAGTCCCAAGCAAAACAAGGGAAGCACACAACGCGAGTGGCTTCGGCACGCATAAGCCGGAGGGAAGCAACCACTGATGTCCCGCTGATGCGGAGAGTGTGGCGGGAGACGCGCAGCGGTGAAAGCCGACTGAATGGCGGTCAGTGCGACCATCAAATGGGCCGCTTGAGCGGCGTTGGTTACACTGTGGATTCATGGGGGTGGAATTGTGAATTTGAAAGGGTTTTCTGGGGTTCAGCGCATTCGGAATGCCTCGGTCTGGAAGAAGCCACGATTGGTCCGGCGGGCAACTGCGCGAGCGCAAACGCACTGAGCAAGGAGGACAGCGGCAGCCCCAACTCCCCGCGGATGAACGGATTCGCAATCACAAGCGTGGCCCGGTCTATGTAGTTGATCGCGCCGATGAGCACGAGCAGCACCAGCGAGGTGCGTTGCACCTGTTGGAGCCGCGGGGACTTCGCCGGCGGTGGAGAGGTTTCATCGGACGGCATGGGCTTCACTCGGGTTGCAGCAGGACCTTGGTTTCGCTCTTGTTGATGACGCCTTGGAAAGCCTCTTCCCAGCGACTGAGAGGCAAACGATTCGAAATGAGCGGTCGCAAGTCAAAGACTCCGTCGCCGAGTAGACGGAGCGTGGTGTCCCAAGTCTGCCAAGAGTGGCAGATGGAGCCCTGAAAGTGCAGTTGTTTCAGGATGACCTTGTCCAGATCGAGCTGAAGCGGTGCACCAAAGATGCCGACCTGCGTGTAGCGTCCCATCTTGCGCACAACGTCGAGACACTTCGCCGCGGAGGAGGGAGCGCCCGCGCATTCGAGTACGACATCCGCGCCGTAGCCGTGCGTGAGTTCCTTCACCGTGTCCAGCGCGTGGCCGTCCTCCACATTCACGGTCACGTCGGTGCCAAGTGTTTTACTAAGCTCCATGCGCCCCGCGTCCTTCGCGGTACCGAGCAGCACCACGCGTGCCCCGTGGGCCTTTGCCAGCATCGCACACATCAGGCCAATGGGGCCGGGACCGGACACGGCGACCACTTCGCCCGGGCGGATGGTCGTGAGTTCCAACACGGCCTGCACCGCGCAGGCGAAGGGCTCGCACAGCGCGCCCGTTTCAAAATCAAGGCTCTCTGGCAGCGGCAGCACGATCTCCTGCCGCACGCTGAGATACTGAGCGAATCCCCCGTTCATGCCGCTGCCCACCGCTGCGCGGTCGATGCACATGAAGGGCGCGCCGACCTGGCAATAGCGGCATTTTCCGCAAAGGCGGCCTGCGGAGGGATTCACCGTCACACGGTCGCCCACCTTCCAGCGCGTCACGCCGGCGCCGGTCTCCACGATGGTGCCGCTCAGCTCATGGCCGAGGATCACCGGCGGCTTGATGACATACTCGCTTTTGAAAATGTGGATGTCCGTACCGCACACGCCCGCGTTGCGAATCTCGATGAGCACATGCCCCGGCGTGGCCTGCGGTTCCGGCATTTCGATGTACTCGACATTGCCCGGCTCCGGGCGGGTTTTCACGACGGCTTTCATGCGTTGTTGGTGGGGTGTGGCTTGCGTTGGAAGGCATCGGCGACGCTGAAACGGTCATCGAGCGAGCGGAAATGATCGAGGCGAACCCACTCGGAGAACTCGGCGTAAGTCGCCATCCGGCCCGCCTCAGCGAGCGTGGATCCGTCGCGCCGTAGGCTCCGTAAAACCTCGCTCACGGCTCGGGTTGCTGCAAAGAGCGGCGAAAGCGGATAGAGCGCGAGGGAGTAGCCCAGGCTCTTCAAATCCTGCGGCAGTAGCCGCGTCGTCTCGTGACCCTCCACAATGCTGATCATCAGCGGTCCGGGCACCTCTCGGGCGACGGCCTCGGCATCCGCGATCGTCCTCATTGCATCGACAAAGACCAGATCCACACCCGCCTCGCGGTAGCGTGACGCCCGGCGAATCGCCTCATCGCGACCCACCGCCGCCAACGCATCCGTGCGCCCGATGATAAGCAGATCCGAATCGCCCCGCGCCTCGATGGCCCCTCTCAGGCGCCCCGTCATCTCCTCCACCGACACCAGTTTGATTCCCGTCATGTGCCCGCAGCGTTTTGGCGCCGCTTGATCTTCGATGTGAATCGCGGCCACACCCGCCTGCAAATACTCACGGACCGTGCGCTCGATGTTCGCCGGTCCACCATAGCCCGTGTCCGCGTCTGCGATCACCGGCACCTTCACCGCACGAACCATGTTCCGCGCATGCGTGGTCATCTCGGTCTGCGTCAAAATCCCCACATCAGGACATCCTGTCAGACTCGCCGTCGCGCCGAATCCAGTCATATAAACCGCTGGGAAACCGGCGCTCTCGATCAATCGAGCCGTGAGCGCATCGGCGGCGCCCGGGGCCATCACGAGCGTCTCTCCGGTGAGCAGAGTCGTCAAATTTCGGGCGTCATTCATGGTGGGGAGGGCGATGTCGACGGGCAACTGTGCTCAATTTTTAGGCGAAGGCGGCAGAGCGTTGATCCGCGGGATGCCGCTGGCCGCGTCATCATCCGCAGGGTTCGATTTGGCATCGCTTGTTTTGAAACAGGGATCGAACTGCCGGTACTGCTCCACAGTGACCTCGGTCACCCCCATGAGGAACGGATGGGTGATCGTGACTTTGTGCGAGGGCTTCTCGTCAAAATCGATCCGATCAATGTCTTTGTACATCTCCCCGAGCCGTTTCTGCCCCATGTAATCCTCCAGTGGAGGCCCGTCCTGACCCATGGTGAACGTCCCCGGCCCGATGCGCACAAGCGGCATGCCGATGGAGTTGGTCAGCGGCTCGGCGGCGCGGCCTACGGCGAGTGAGGTGACCAGAGCGGTGGTAAGGAATGGAATCGCGGGGTTCATGGGGGCGCTCCGGGGCGAGCCGCTTATGTGATACCAGCCCCCATCCCGAGTGTTTGCAGGATTGTCTTTTAAAATAGGCTGCACGACTTTTTCTGAACATCCCATGGCGGCAAAGAAATCGAACCACCCCGACGCAAGCTCCCTCCGGGCAAAAGAGAGCTCCTTCAGCGGAACTGAATTAAGCCTGCCCATGCTCGGTGCGGCCACCGCCACGCAGAACTTTCACGCGACCAGCATCTCGTGGCATGCGCATGAAGGCTACGAGCTCCTCATGCTGCTGGGTGGCGGCGCACTCTACGAGTTTGCAGACGGTCGCGAGTTTGAACTAGCTGGAGGCCAAATGCTGCTGGTTCCGCCCCTCCATCTGCACCGCCCCTCCCAGGACGTGCGGACGCCCTCGATCATCTGTGCGGTGAACTTCCACACTGACAGCGCTGGCGCCGGGCACAGTCCATTCAACAGGGAGGAGGCGCAGTGGATCGCCGCGCAGTTTCAAGACTGCGGCCCCGGCATGCACGTCATGGCGCCGGCCCTGCGGCACATGGCCCGGACGCTCCACCAGATGCTGGTCCAACAGCGCGCCGCTCCACGCACGGCCGACGCCATTGCCTCCATGCGCCTGCTCGTTGCCTCCATCCTCCTCGAGGCGGCGCGTCACACCCGTGGCACCCGGCAACGCGGCGCCGCCAACGCTGTCGCACTGGCCAAGGAACACATGGAAAACCATTTCCCCCAGTCCCTCCAAATGAACGAAGTCGCCCAAAAAGCCGGCTGTAGTCGGGCCCATCTTTTTCTGCTCTTCAAACGCGAGACCGGCATGAGTCCGAACGACTGGCTCCAGCGCCGGCGTGTAAAAGCCGCCACCTTTTTACTGCAAACCACCAAACGCAAACTCGACGACATCGCCGCCGCCACCGGCTTTTCCTCCGCCCAGTATTGCTGCCAGGTGTTCCGCAAATACACAGGCAAGACACCAGGCGAGCACCGTTGAACCCGCAATTGTCCGAACCCATTGGGCGAGGTGATCCCAGACGTCGTCGTCAAAGTATGCGCCAGCCAACTGGATCCACATTGGGTTGAATGCGTACGGCAATTTTACAGGCATGCGGCATCCCACAACATTCGATAGGCACCGCGCCACCCTTGGTTTACTCACCCGCCAGCCTGCTTCGGTCGGACCGGTGTGTCTCACAACGGTTTTTATCGGAAGGAAGGCTTCTGCCTCGACTGAGGTGCAAGGTGCGGACGTCGCGAGCAAGGTGTGCCTGAGCGCTGCAGTGCCGTCGAGGGCGGTTGGCGGATTGAATCCGGCAGGGGTACGAACGCACGAAGACCTCCAAAAAAACGGCAATGGGAACGGACGCTAAAGGAGCATGGCCTAGGTCGAACTACAGGTAAGTTTAATGCCATCCATTCCAGCGCCCCTTTGGTGCAATTCCAGAGCACCGCTGCCGAGACGAACTACCGAAGTCCCCTTCCCTCCCCCTCCCTTCAGACCTTTTCTTCGAGGACTACCGTCCCCAACTCCGGTCCTGTCGATGAATCTGCCCGCGCTTCGCCGTGCAACGGCGCTCCCGGTGGCATTCGCTGGAGCCAACCCACTTTCCGTCAATTTTGCCTTTCAGAACATCCACGCAGTTCCATGGCGAGCAACCGGCTCCCCATAAACTCCCGCGCCAGTGCCCGGCGGAACAGCCCTTCTGAAATCCTCTTCAAAGTTTTCATTCCGGACGGAAAACGGCTCGGCTCGCATGCGGTTGCCCGGGATCGGAACCTGTTGTTGGGGCAGGGCGCGGGCAAGAGCCTGTCGTCACCCACCCACAAGCGAGGGTGGTTCAGGACGCGGCGGCTTTTACCGGCGCCCTCTCAATCCTACTTGTGAGGGCTGGCGACGCTTTGTCGGGCTCCGATGGACGCATCCGCGCAACACCGAGAGAGCCCCTGACGGTGGGCAACCGTCGTGTGCAAGAATGCAAGCAGGACGCGCCTATCGGTGGCCCTTCACATCCCGCAGCAAGCCCTTAGCTCCCTGTTCGAAAACTCCCCCCCTCGCAGCAAATCCGACCAGCAGTAATTTTTGTAGGTCCGCCCAAGGTGGTTCCTGTGGCGGCCATACTCACTCCATCGCTTCAACACATTTTCTGAACGTGAAAACCATCCGGTGCTAGCGGCGGCCCTCAGCGTCCGCAGCGGCAGGAAACCAGAAAACGAGGACAAAACAAATGGGAACAACGACACTCGAAACGGCCACAGACCCGGATTTGGCAGCACCAAAAGAGCCCCTGTCGAAGCTGGGACAGCTTACCTTCAACTGTGTAAGCGTTCTTTCTGCCTACGCCACTTTCCTGGTGCTCAGAAGGCAGTTGGAGTGGGAAACCGCGGCCGGTTTGTTGGGGGTTGTCATCGCGCACGAACTCGGTCACCTCGCCGTGGCCCGCTGCCAAGGGGTACCGTCGACCTGGCCTGTGTTTATCCCGAACGTCGGGGCCTTCGTGCTCACGCTGCGTCCCTTCAAGGATCCAAGCGAAGAGGCCTACGTTGCGCTTGGCGGCCCCGTGGCGGGTCTTGCGGCAACGGCGATTCTGCACGCGATCGGCGTCTGGACTGACTCCCCCCCGCTCCTCGGGATCACCGTTTTTTGTTACGCAATCCATTTGATTAACATGATCCCAGCGGGGATCCTGGACGGCGGTAAGATTGCCGAGCACGTTTGCAAACCTCTCTGCGTGCCTGGGTTTCTCGGGCTCCTCTGGGTGGTCTACGAGTTCAGCTCGGGCAACTGGTGGGAAATACTCGTGGCCCTTCTGGCGCTCTGGCCGGCCGCCCAAAAGACGCTGACTGTCCTGAACCAGTGGCGCCAAAAAAACACGTCTGCCCCCTTTACCCAGTGCCGCAGCGACCTCCACCGCGTTGCCGGGCTTTCAATCGGAGTCGTCCTCTTCGCACTCGTGGGGCTTTGCACCGCACGTTACCAACGTGGCGAAGTCATTTTTTCGCATTGGCTCGGAGCTCTCAGGTCTGGGCCGGAGACCTCCGATCTCCTCCCAGCCTACATTCAGGTAGACTCCGCGACCGGCGAAAATCCGACGCCACCGGATGGCCTTTGATCCGTCCGACAAATGCCTGACCGTCCCCCGCGGGACAGGGCCGAGACGAAACCCACAGCACCGCGGAAACAAGCCGCACCCCTACAACCTACATATTCCCCCGATAACCGCCCCTCGCCCACGCCACGAAATAGTCGCGCGCGACGGGTGATGGAATCCTGGCGGGCGTTGCCTGTTGTCACACCGGCTTCCGTGTGTCAGGTTGATTTTCGCGCGGTGAATGCTTAGCCTACGCCCCGTTGAGATCTTGAGATCATTTCATGGCAGTAAGCGTGACAGGTTGTGTTCAGAGACTAGAGGGCAGTTAGCTCAGCGGTAGAGCGGCTCGTTTACACCGAGTTGGTCGGGGGTTCGATTCCCTCACTGCCCACCACTCTCTTTCCGAACGACTTACAGGTTCAATTCAAGCCTTGTAGCACTGATTGCAGTACAATGTCCGCTCCCGATTGTGGACGTCCATGGTGGTCCA
>JBILKV010000374.1:0-9543 GCA_044376515.1 Chthoniobacteraceae bacterium
GTGTTGTCCAAACGCAGAATGTTGCCCATGGACAGACCGGAGACGGTCCCCGCATTGAGGGTGGTGTTGCCTCCGGAGCCAGTCTGGCCGGAGCCGCTTACGAGGACGAGCCCCTGGTTGACCGTCAGGCCGCTCTGCGAGTTGGTGCCGGTAAGCACGAGCGTATTGGACCCCACCTTGGTCAGCAGGTTCCCCCCACTGATGGTGCCGCTCAGGATCAGGCTGCCGCCTTCGGTGACGCCGCTGGTACCGCCGCTGGTAGCGTTGACGTAACGACTTCCCACACTCGCCCCAGCCGCCAGCGTGAGACGGCCCGAAAGAGTCGCCGTGGAGGACGAAGTGTTGATGAGAGCGCCCAGCGGGCTGACAGGGCCGATTCCCAAAATCGCGCCACTCCCCAGGAAACCCGCGCCGCTGATCGTCAATGGTTCCGAGATTGTGAATCCGTTCAGGTCCAGGACGGCGTTGTTCGACACGGTGGTGGTACCGGCGGAGCCGCCGAGTGCGTTCGCGTTTCCAATCTGCAGGACCCCCGCACTCACGGTAATGCTCCCGGTCATCAGCGTGTTGTCCCCCGAAAGGGTCAGCGTGTTCGGGCCCACCTTCGTCAGCAACGTGCCGGAGTTGAGCGTGCCCAAAAGGTTGATGTCGCCCTGGCCGCCGATGCTGGTGGCCGTCCCGCCCAAGGTCAGCGTTCCTGCGAAGGACGCAAGAGTCCCTGCGCTGTTCCAGAGGGCGGCCGTGCTCCCGGTCACCAACAGCGCCGACCCGGTGCCACTGATCCGGAGATTCCCGGTGACACCCTGCTGCCCGTTGAGATCCAGCGTCGCAAAGGCCGCCGCGGCGGTGAGGTTTCTCGTGCCGCTCAATGTGGCGGTTCCGGAGACGGTAAATCTGGTGCCGTCGGTGATGCTTGTGACCACTAGCCCCGGTGGCAAGGCTGCCACGGAAACCGACCCGCCGACCATCAGACCCAGACTCGTGACCGTGTCGACCGTGAGGGTGACGGTGCTGCTGCCCAAGGTGAAACTCGCTGAGGAGCCCGTGGTGACCGTAGTCGCCTTGCCCACCGAAACCGTGCCGGCGGTCAGCGCCGTGCTGGAGCCCAGACGCAACACCCCGCCCGAGACATTCAAGTCGCCTGCAGCGGCGCTGTTGGAACCGGAAAGGATGAGGGTGCCGTTTCCGCGCTTGGTGAGCGCCAAGACCCCGGAACCGAGAGAGGTGATGTTGCCAAGCAGGTTGAGCGTAGTGCCCGCCTGCGAGGCGGAGGCTGACCCGGTGTTGAGAATCGCACCGCTGCCGAAGTCGAGGTTGCCAGCGAAGCCCAGCCACCCGCCCCCGATGGTGCCGGTGGGGCCGTTGGCCGCGTTGAGCGTGGAGCCGGCACCCAACGTCAACGTGCCGGTGACCACGGTGCCAAAGTCGGTGCCCAGCAAATCGACCGTCGCGGCGGTGCCTGCAGCCACATTGTAGTTGGTGGATATCAGGGCGGCGAGGTTGTAGCCATTCGCCGCGGTGGGCGCGCCGGAGGCATAGAGAAGCTGATTGGGCGCGATGGTTTGGAGATTGAGTGGCGTCCCGTTCGAGGCGGTGTCCGGGCCGGAGTAGAGCAGGCGGCCTCCAGCGGCCCCAGTCTTGAGGGAGATGGTGTGGGTGCCGGCTGCGAGGGTAACGTAGGCGAGGGCGCTGTCGGTGTTGGCGAGGGTTCCCGCGACCACCTGTTTCCCATCGATGAAAAGGACCATTCCGTTGGCGCCACCCGAAAGTCCAGCGAAGGCGTAGGTGCCCCCGGTGGTGATGTTGAGCAGACCGGTGAGGGAGGATTGGACGCTGCCGGAACCGCCGGCGAGCGCCGCCGGGCGGTTGAGGAGGGAGACGTCCGAAATCTGCGAAGCCACGGCCTGGCCGGTGAACCCGATAGCGGCGTTCCCGAGAGAAAAAAGGGTGCCCGCGCCGGAAGCCAGACCCGCGTACGCAGCATTCAAGCCGCCTTGGGTGAAGCCGCTGAGAGTGCCGGACACAGCGCCAGCGGAAGGCGAAGAGAGCACGGCAATGGACTGGGTGGTGCCTCCGGAAAGCGTCAGCGTGCCGGCGCTGAAAGCGAGAGAGCCGGAGGTATTTGCCGCACCGAGGGTGCCGAGCGCGGTGGTGGCACCCACGGTCGCCACGTCAGGGAAGAAAAGGGTACCGGCCCCGATGTTGTCGGGCCGAAGCGCGCGTTCCGTGCCGTAGTTGTAGAGCGTCACAAGCATGCCGGCCGTGGTATTGACCCGCACGGGGGCGAGGGTGCCACTGTTGACGAGGTTGAGAATCCGGAGGGCGTAGCCATCGGTGGCCGTGACATTAAGCGTCTGTCCGGGCGACATGTACAGGGAGCCCAGTTCGACCGTGTTGCCGCTGTTGGCGGTGAGGCTACCGATCTGGAGGGAGACCGCGGCGAGATTGTCGGCCACGGTGATGGGATTGGAATAGGTGATAAGGCCCGGAATCCCCGGGATCGGACTGTGGCCGTTGTTTCGAAGCTGCAAGGTTGCCGCGCCGCGGATGGCGATGGAGCCCGAGAGCGCAAGCGGAGTCGGGAAGGCCCGTGCGCTGACGTCGGCCAACTGGAGGATGCCCGCATCAAGGACCAGTCCGCCGAAAGCCGGGCTGAGACCCGCGACGCTCCTGAGCGTGAGAGAACCGGCACCCTGTTTGGCCAAAACTCCTGAGGAACCCCCTGTAATCACACCCGTGACCTCGGCGCTCAGATAGGGGTTGAGCACTGCGAAGGTCGTGGTGCCTCCCGTCACGCTGACCGGGCCGCTTAGCGTAAGCGTTCCGGCCGTGGTCCCCTCCATGTCGAAGACGGCGGCTCCCTGAATCACCATGGAATTGAGAAGGGTCCTGCTGCTGCCTCCGCTTAGCGCAAGGGTCGTACCGTCGCCCATCGTGAGGGTGCCGGTGCCCGCCGGACCGCTGGTGACGCTGCCGACCGTGCCCGTCGAATTGGCGCCGAGGATGAGCCCGCCTCCGGCAAGCGTAAGCCCGCCTGCGAAAGTGCTGGAACCCGAGAGCGTGAGGAAGCCGTTGCCTTGCTTCAGAATGGCGCCGTTGCTGACGAGAGCGGTGACGGTGAGCGCGGAGAAATTCCCGCTCAGGAGCTTTCCATTGAGGGTAGCCCCGCCGACGTCGAAAGTACGCTGTGCACCCCCAAGGTCGAGGGTACCGTTGATTGTGGCCACGGAGGGTTGGGTGTTGACGGCGGTGGCGGCGAGGTTGGAGGTCGTCGAGAGGAGCGGCCCCTGAAGGGTCAGGACGCCCCCAGTGTTGAGCACGGGATTGGACGAACCGCCGCCGCTGTTATTCAGGGTGAGGTTGGTAAAGGTCTGGTTGCCGGAGAGATTCAGGGAGGCCCCGGCGCCGTTCATGGTGACGGACTGCGGGGAAAAGGTGGCACCGGAGACTTGGGTGAGGGAGCCGTTGTTTAACACCAGCGTGTCACCCGGCAGAACGGCGCCAGCGGCGAGCACTAGCGCACCTTGGTTGAGAACCGTTCCACCGGTGTAGGTGTTTGCGGCGGTGAGAGTGACAGCATTGGAGGTGCCGGGGGCTTCCGAGGAGGAAAGGATCAGTCTGAGGGAGCCGCCGTTGTCGGCGATCACGGCGCCCAGTGTGACGACGCGATTGGTGCCGGTGTAGGGCAGGGCATGAATGTAAAAATCGGTTGCGCCGCCGGTGCCGGCGGTCAGGAAGCCGTTGCTGATGGCAAGGGTGGAGGAGTTGCTGGGGTTCACGAGGATGAGCCCGCCGCCAGTGAGGGTCAGGGTGCCGCCATTGAGATTCAAGGTGCCGGCGGTCGCCGGGCTGAGGTTGAGGGTGTTAAGCACAGTGCCGCCAGCGAGGACCGAACCCACAGCCAAAGTGGTAACCTTAAAGTTGTCCGTGGGAAGCGTGACGGGGGTGAACGCGAAAGCGACATCGCCCACACCGCTTCCCGTGCCATCCGAAGTTGCGGTACCGCTGAGGATCACGGTTCCGCCCGTGAGCGAAGCGATGGTGGTTCCTTGGGCAAACCAGGGACTGGAAACCGGCATCCCCACCCGCAGGCCGAGGGTGCTGGCGACGACGATCGTACCACTCCCGACGGTCGCCGACCCGCCGGTGACCGAAATCGGGACCAACACGCCGTCCGCCGCATAACCCGCAAACCCGGCTGCGTTGAGCGATCCCACACCCACACCGGGTTGGTAGCTGGCAAAGTCGCGGGCCACCACGGCCCACGGGCCGAGCAGATTCTGCGTGGTCGCCGGATCCACAGTGAAGGTGACCCGGCCGAAATTTCCCATCTGGCCGGAGGCGGCGGAGCCTCCGGTGGTGCTGGCAAAGTTGACCACCGCGCTTGAAGAGGCGGAACGGTTCCAATTGATCACCAGGTCTGCGGAATTGATGCCGGTGCCGCCGGGGACGGCGGTGATGTTGTTGAAGCCCTCGAGCAGGTTGACCGACGCGGAGCCGGACCCGAGGGTCTGGCGCGAAGCAGTTTGCGCACGGCCTGTCAGCATAAGCGAGCCGCCGCGGAGGTTGACCTGCGCGTTGGGATTGATCCGGGCGGTGCCGGTCAGATCCGAGAGGCCGTTTTCAGCGAAGGTGAGGCCGGCATAGTTGATGTCGAGCCGGGCGGTGCCGGAGAGGCGGCCGCCATCTGTGAGGGATAGGACGCCGCCGTTGATGACGGTGTTTCCGGTGTATGTATTGTTCCCGTAAAAGGTGGTGGTCGCGTTGGCTTGCGCGACCGAAAGCGCCATCAAGCCGGACATCACCCCGTAAAAATTGCGGGTCGAGTTTCCGCCCAAAGCGAGCGCGCTCTCTTGGTTACCGAAAACCGTGCCCGCCGGCGAGGTGGACGCCGCATTGTCCTGCAGCAGATAGTTCACCCACTGGCCGGTGCCGTTCAGGTCCAGATTACCGCCCGTCAGGATCAATGGGCTGCCCAGCCGCAGCGTGTTGTTGCCGCCTGCCAGACGGAGGGTACCCGCGTAAACGCCCACGCTGGTGCTGCCGGTAAAGCTGCGCTGGGCAAGGGTCAGCACCCCGGAGCCGGACTTGGTGAGCGTTCCCGCGGTGAGGACGGTGTTGAGGTTGAGATCGCCGAGGGAGTGAATGATGAGTTCATTGGTGGCACTGGTCAGGAAACCGCCAGAGATGCCCGTTCCCGTGTAGGTGCCCAGCGCCAGCAGACCGCCGCTGGCGAGCGTCAGGGTTTGCGCTGGGAGAACGCTGAGCGAGGCGGTATCCGCGAGTGTGAGCGAGTTGAGGGTACCCGTGGAGGCGTTCTGGGAGGTGCCGCTGTTGAGCCGAATGTTGGTCCCAGCAGTCAGGGCGTTCGTGGTGTACTCTTGGGGCCTCAAGCTCCGCAGCTGCGCCCCCGGGGTGCCCGCCGTGGCGAAGGAGAGACCGCTGCCCGCGGCGGTGGTGTCCACCAGCGCCCAGGGGATGATGCCCTTGTCTGGAGAGTCGGGACCGCCCGGGCCGGAGAAGGTCCCCCAGTTGGTCGACCGGATTACGGCGACCCCCGGTCCCGCGCCCGCCCCTAGGTTTGCGCCGCGGAAGAGAGCGGTAGCCTGGTTGTTTCGAGTCACCGTCCCAAGGGTGAGCGAACCTGAGGCGGAAGAACCGGGAACCACGGTGATGATGCTCAGCCCGCGGCCGAAGGTGCCGTTGCCGAGCGCCTCAAGGGAAGCGCTCGCCGCGTTGCCTGTGTAGAGTAGATTTCCACCGGTAAGCGTGAGGGCCCTGCCGCCCAGACGCAAGGGAGTCACCACCAGGGAATCGTCAACCTCCAGTGTCGCACCGGGATTCACCGCGAGGGCTCCGGTGCCTCCGATCAGGCCTTCGCTTTGCAGTGCAAAATTCCCGGCGCTGACTGTGAGCCCTCCGGTGAATCCCGTCGCAGCCGCTGTCAAGGCGGTCCTGCCGGAGCCAATTTGGGTGAGTGCGGTCGGCATCGTCCCGAAGGTGCCGCCCACGTTTATGAAGCCCGGTCCCGCGAACGTAAGAGGCTGGGCACCGGACAAAGAGCCAGAAAGCAACAATGTCGCCCCGACATCCGCACCGACAGTGGTGGCGCCGGTGAGGGTGAGGGTGCCGGTCAGCGTATTGGTGCCCGACATGGACTGCACGGCTCCCGCAGAGTTGATGCCCGAACCACTCAAGAATCCCGCCCTGCTCAACGTGTAGCTCCCCGGACCCGCATTCATCTGGAGGGCGGCACCGCCCGCGGCCGTGCCAACCACCACAGTCCCGGATCCTGTGCCCAGAGCGGCGGCATTGGAGACGCGGACGGCACCGGCGGCCACCGTGAGCGAGCCGGTCCAGGCGGTGTTGGCGGCGGCCAGTTCGAGGATACCGTTGTCGCTCTTATGGAGAGTGCCTGTTTGAATGGGAACCCCGGTCGTGTTTAAAGCGAGCGGCCCGGAAAGCGTGAGCGTGCTCCCCCCGACGACATCGATCACATGCACACCCAACGACTGGGTCAGGGCAAACGTCCCGGAGGTGCTAATGTTCCCTTCGGCGCGAAAAGTTGCCGCGCTATTATTAATGCTTACCGTGGTCTTCATGCTGCCAAGCGAGCCACCGAGCGACTCGAGCGAGGTGACCGCCAAAACGCCTTGATCGATTTGGATGTCGAAGGCGTCCGTCGCAAGCTGTCCGAATGTGTTGGCGTTGTTTGAAAGCCTCAGCGTACCCAATCCATCTTTCCTCAAGATGCCGCTTCCCAGGGTGACGACCGGGCCGGCGAGCGTGAGTCCGGGAACCCGATTGGAGGCCTGCGTGCCTGATACCGTCAAGAGTACAGACTCCAAAGGGCCTGAGACCTGAAGCCTCGTGGTGCCCCCGATAACGAGGCCGTACCCATCGGACGGATGGACGTAGAGACCCAAGCCTGAAGCCACCTCGAGGCCGCCAAGGGTGGTGACGGTTCGGTTGGCACCGGTGGCCGCCCGGCCCAGCGAGAGGTCCGCGTTGGAAATGAGCGAAAAGTCTCCCGGGTTGACGGTCGCGCTGGCGTCGGTGACCAGAGCCAGAGTTCCGCCCTCGAGAACAACGCCTCCTCCGAAAGCGCTAAGGCTCTGAATGTTAGATATTGTCAGGGTGCCAGCCGACCCCTTCACCAGCACCGCCTGCGAACTCCCCGTCACCAGACCCGACAGCTGGGTATTGAGAGAGCTTCTCATCATGAGACTTCCGCCCGACAACGCGACGGGTCCCGAGAGGGTGGCGGCTCCCGTGTTCGAGAGGTTCAGGATGGAATTCACCATGGTCAACGAGCCCGAAATGAAGGCGTCTCCATTGCCGCTCTCCAGCGAAATGGTGCCGTTCGACAACACCACCGAACCCGAGAGGGTGGTGTTCCCATCTCCCGACCGGGTCAGGGTGGAGTTGGCCATATTCAACGAACCCGAAAGGAGTGCAGCTCCGGTGTTCGCGAGCGAGACACTGCCGCCCGACAACACGGACACGGGACCCGAGAGGGTGGCGTCCCCGAAGTTGGACAAGCTCAGCGTGGCGCTGTCTAGCGTCAGGGATCCGGAGAGCAAGGCGGAGCCGCCGGTCGCCAGCGAAATGCTACCGCCCGAGAGTGAAACGGTACCCGAAAGGGTGGTCTGCCCTGTTCCTGCCCCCAAGAAGTCCAAGGTGGAATCCACCATGGTCAAAGGGCCCGAGAGCAGGGCGGGCCCGTCACGTTTCAGAAAAATGCTGCCACCCACCACGGAAACGGGGCCCGAAAGGGTGACGTCCCCCGTGTCCGTGCCCGTAGAAAGGGACGCGCCGTTCATGTTGAGCGGACCCGAAATCTGGATGGTACCCTGACCAGCGAAAAACAGAGAGCCTCCCGCTGAGAGGTTGACCGCTCCGGCAAGCACGGAGCTCGCGAAACCGGTGGTTTCCAATGTGCCGCTGCCGATGTTCAACGTGCCGGAAAGAATCACCGGCAGGTTCGAATCTTCCGCAGAAATGGTAAGTTTTTTCCCGTTGAAATCTACCGAAGCACCGACGGTTAAGAGGGTGCCGCCATTCGGAGGGAGGCCCTCCGTCTTCCAGGTCTGGTCCGCACCGAGCCTCAGTCCGAGAGGGGAACCGTTCCCGCCGATGGATACTTCCGCACCCGAAACGACCAAGGTTTCCGCACCCGAGACAGTGAAGGTGCCCCCAAGTGTCAGTAGCACTGGCGCCGTGCTGGTGAGAGAGTAGTTGTCGGAAAACCTGAGCCCCCCGACCGTGGGGCTGTAGTCGAGGCTGATCGAATAGGCGTTGGCGCTTGCGAACTCGCCGCCAAAGTCAATGGACCCACCGGATACGAAAAGGGAGGGGACCAAGCCATTCTGAGGGTGCTCATAGAGAAAAAGCGTCCCAGCACTCCATATTCCTGAGCCCTCCACCGGCCTGGATTGGGCCGGATCTTTGGACCACTTGAACTGGGCGCGCGCCGGGGTGGCGGAGAGGACGAGCAGCCACAGCCACAGCGCCGGACCAACCAAGGCGAGGGCCCGAACCCAGCGCGGCAAAACCGACCCTGCTGCGGGTTCCGGCAGCGCCGCCGGCCTGTTGCATTTCGCGCAATCCCGCCTTGCAAACACATCCCGTTGCCCACAAGCGTGTTGTGGAACGTGACAGACCGCGTTTCCGCTGTTCTGACTGGTGGATTGCACGGGGGGTGAAAGAGGGGCGGTCCGGCAAACACTCCTGTCTGCCGAACACCGTCAATTACGGAGAACATCTCATACTGAAAGTAATTGTTTTTTCAAGCTAAGCCTAACGGCGCCGGTGAGTTTTTCTTCCTTCGTTGAACAGTCTCATTTTTGTGTCTCGAAAATGAGAGCCGCCCGCTCACCGGGGGTTGATTTGGTGCAGCAACGTTTCGCGGCCCGGGGGAAGCCCGTGGAGCCAGCGTTCCAGCACCGTCGCGGAGGGGCAGGCCGGCTCCGCGATGCCAAGGATGCGGGCGAGTTCGGCTTCAAAATGGTGGAGGGCTCGCAGGCTGGCGGGTTGGGCGTTAAGAAACCCGAGGACGCGCTCCAGCAGGTCGTACAGTTCGGGGACGGGCGTTTCCGGCTCGGTGGCGCGTTCGATGAGTTCCACCGCATAGGAGGCCAGTCCGACGCGGTTCCACGCGGTGCGCACGCCCGGGAAGCTCTGCAGCAACACGGCTTCGCGCAGGGCATGCAGTTCGCCGGAGCGTGCGCGCTGAAACTGCACCTCGCACTGCTGAAAGAGGTCCAGGACCGCCCCGAGCGGGTGGCGTGGACGCAGGGCGCCCTTGGCCACCGTTTTGAACCGTCCCAGCCCGGGCGCAAGCCAGTGGACGATCAGGCTTGTCTCCGTAAGCCGGTGTCTGCGCATCACGATGGCGCGGGTGGTTTCCACGGGCGGAGCCTACAGCGTTGGCCGGAGCAATAATACCACGTATCTGAGTTTTCTGGATTATGAGCGATGGGAACCCCGTGAATGAATCGTTCCGCCTTGTTGAGAAAAGCGGCGCGGATTTTCGCCAAATCT
>JBILKV010000045.1:0-26600 GCA_044376515.1 Chthoniobacteraceae bacterium
CAGCCTCCGTCTGTTGCCACGCCGCGAGCGCCTCCTCCAACTCCCAGTGCGGCCCGAGGCCGCCGCTGATCAGGCGCGACGCCCCCGAGCCTGTGCCGTACCGCCGGATCGCCTCGATCGCGGCCTCCGCCATCAGGGGTTCTGCCGCCAGCCCAAGATAGTCGTTGGACGAAAAGTTCTCAAGCAGCGCCCCCCCCCGCCGCACCTGTGCCCCCTGCCGCGAATCCACACGACTCAGCCGACGGCGCAGGCCGCCAGCCTCCAACGCGCCAAGCCGCCCGGAGAGATCCTCCTCCAGCGTGGAAGCGGCCTCGCTCACCGGTTCTGCGCCGTCGAAGCACTGCCCCCAAGGCCCCAGGAAAGCAACTTTTCGGAGTCCTGCCAGACGTAGGTTTTGGCGTCGCCCAATACGACCGAGATGACGTCCTTCCGCCCGTTGGAGGCGCTCGACACCAGACAGAACCCGGCAGCCTGCGTGTAGCCGGTTTTCATCCCGTTGCATTGTTTCAAACTCGCCAGCACGCGGTTGGTATTGTGGTACTCTGTCACGTGCCCGTCAGGATGCTGCCACTGGATTTCCTTGAGGCACACAATCTCCCGGATGGAACGCAGCTTGTAGGCGGCCGCGGCGAGCTTGGCCATGTCACGCGCCGTGGAATGCTGGCCGTCGGCGGGCAGGCCGTTGGGGTTGACGAAGTGGGAACTGCTCATCCCGAGTTGCTCCGCCCTGGCGTTCATCTTCCGCGCGAAGGCCTCCACACTCCCGGCATTGTCCCGGGCGAGCGCGCGGGCGACGTCGTTCATGCTCTTGACCAGCAGAATCCGCAGCAGATCGCCGCGCCGGTACACCTCGCCCTCCTTGATGTACAGTTTGGAGGGCTCGGCCCAGGTGTCGCTTTTTTCGATCCGCACGGGCTTGTCCAGACCCCCGGCCTCGGCCACCAACAGCGCGGTCATCAGCTTCTGGGTACTGGCCACCGCCCGTTGCTGGTCGGCGTTGCGTGCGTGGAGCACCTTGCCGGAGGAGGCGTCCACCAGAATCGCGGATGCCGCGTGAACTCTGGGCTGCCCCCCCTCCTCGTCCTCTTCATCGCGCTCCACGGGCACCGCCTTCACCGGGGGTTTCGGTGCGGATTTTACCGGCGATTTTGTCGGGGTTTTCGAAGACGAACTCGACGACGGGGAGCTCGAAGTCTTCTTCTGCGCGGGCCTCGCCTCGGCAGGGTCACTCTTCTTCGGGAGGGGCGCGCCCAGCCCGGTTGCCGTCCAGGGGCCCGCCAGAAAGAGCCCGACCGCGCCGGCCAACGCAAAACGCGGCCACTGCAAAGCGCCCGTGAAACCGGGCAGACCGTTGCTTTGGAAAAAACTGAGGATGGTTTGGACGCTCATGGCGTGACGTTCAAAAGTGTTAAAAGAGAAGCCGCGGGTGACCGCTCCTAATGGACACCAACGGCGTAGGTGTTCTACATCAAAGAAACCGCTCCGAACCGCAACGAATTAAAACTTTTCGCCCGCCACAGCCGTAGTGCTGGATTTATGGTCCATTACCGTTGCTGCCTGGCTACAAACCTGTTCCCCGCTTCCCATGCGCCTGCCCTTCCCACTCTCCTCTCCTGCCGCTCAGGCTCCTGCTCTTGCCCTTTTCTGCTTCCTGCCCGCCGGTACGCTCGCCGCCAAGGACGGCGAAACCTCAAAAGGGCCAGCGGCCGGCCCGGACTTTTCCCACCAAGTTGTTCCTCTCCTCCGGGAACTCTGCGGGGACTGCCACCTCGGAGGCAAAAAAAAGGGCGGTTTCTCGATGAACACCCAGCCCCTCTTTCTGGCGGGCAGCGAAAACGGACCGGTTTTTGACGCGAAGAACCCGGCCGCCAGCAAAATGCTCAAGGTGCTCCAGAGCTCCGACCCGGACACGGTGATGCCGCCCCCCGCGAAGGACCGCAAACGGCCAACGCCGGAACAGATCCACCTCCTCCAGTCCTGGGTGGAGGCGGGCGCCCCGTGGGAGGAGCGGTTTTCCTTCGTCAAACCCACCTACAGCGCACCGGTACGGCCGAGGCTCCCGGAGGTTCCCCCAGCGCTTTCCTCGAAGGAAAACCCGCTGGACCGCATCCTGCGCGCCTACTTTGCGAAGCACGCAGTCCAACCGCCCCCGCCGGCGGACGACGCCCAGTTTGCCCGCCGTGTTTCCCTCGACCTCATCGGCCTGCTCCCTACACCCGAGGCCCTGCGCGCCTTTGTTGCCGACCGCGATCCGGACAAGCGCAACCGGCTGGTCGACTCGCTGCTCGCCCGCGACACGGAATACACAGAGCACTGGATCACCTTCTGGAACGATCTGTTGCGCAACGACTACGGAGGCACCGGCTTTATCACCGGCGGCCGCAAACAGGTCTCCTCCTGGCTCTATGAGGCGCTCCACTCCAACCAACCCTACGACGCGATGGTGCGCGAACTGGTCAACCCCTCGCCCGCTACAGAGGGTTACGCTCAAGGAATCACCTGGCGCGGCACCGTCAGCGCCAGCCAGACGCGCGAGATCCAATACGCCCAGTCGGTTTCCCAGTCCTTCCTCGGCCTGAACCTCAAGTGCGCCTCCTGCCACGACAGCTTCATCGACCACTGGAAACTCACCGACGCCTACGGCCTCGCAGCGATCTACTCGGACAAGCCCATCGAAATAGCACGTTGTGAGAAACTTACCGGAAAGACGGCCGTACCCGCCTGGCCATTTCCGGAACTCGGCCAGGTGGACCCCGCCGCCCCGCGCGAAGTCCGCCTGCAGAAACTCGCCGAACTCATGACGCACCGGGAAAACGGGTGGTTTGCGCGCACCATGGTCAACCGGTTGTGGGCCGCCCTGTTGGGCCGCGGGATGGTCCACCCGGTCGATGCGATGGGGACCGAACCGTGGAGCGAGGAACTCCTCGACTACCAGGGCTGGGCCTTCGCTGAGAGCGGTTTCAACCTGAAGGCTGCACTGCGTCTCATTGCCACCTCCCACGCCTATCAGGCAAGGGTCGCCCAGCGGCAAAAGGACGACGCCACGGCACCCTACGTTTTCCAAGGCCCGCGCGCAAAGAGAATGACCGCCGAACAATACGTGGACGCCCTCTGGCAAATCACCCAGACGGCCCCGAAAAAATGGGACGCTCCCGTCAGACGAGGCCAGCCCCGCACTGACCTCCTTGAAGCCAAGCCATTGAACGCCATCTGGATTGCCGCCCCCCCGCGGACGAAGGCGCCGCTGGCGGACGGTGCCAAACCAGCCCCTGCGGCACCCGTCCCCGGCCCGCTCTCGCTCCTTCAAAAAACCATCACCCTCAAAGCCAAGCCGGTGAACGCCGCGGGCGTTCTCGCAGCCAATCCAGATGCGCGCCTCTTCATCAACGGGGCGGAAGTGAAGACGCCTCAAATGCAGAAGCATCGGAAGGTTTCCGAACTGCACCTGGAAGGGCCCCTCAAGGCCGGTGAAAATACGCTGGTCGTTGTCGGGCGTGACCCCAAGGCGCTGCTCGGGGTCGAGATTGCGTTTGCCGACGGCTCCTCTGTCCAGGTTGTGACGGACGCCTCCTGGGAAACCGCCTCGGGCCTCACCGAGGACGCCCTCAAAAAGGGCAATTTTTCGTCGAAGGCGGCCGCCGTTCCTCAGGAGAGCCGGAGCACGGCCCTCGCGGCGCCCCAACCAAACGATGCTGAGCTCGAGAAAACCCGGCTACACAAGGACTACGTGTGGGCCCTGCAACCGGCGCCGCCCGCGCGCGCTTCGCTGCTGAAGGCGGACCTGCTCATGCGCACCCTCGGCCGGCCCAACCGGGACCAGATCGTCACCAACCGTCCACAGGATTTGAGCACGTTGGAGGCTCTGGACCTTTCCGCCGGCGCCAAACTGTCCGAGTTGCTTGCAGGCGCCGCCGCAAGGATTGCAAAGGACGCCTCCTCCGGAGCCCCCCGGGAACTGGTGGACTGGCTCTACACAGCCGCTCTCGGGCGGGAGCCCTCTCCCGGAGAAACGGCCGCGTCCCTGGAGGCTCTGGGCGAAAAGCCAACCGCCTCTTCGATTGAAGACCTCCTCTGGTCAGTCTTTGTCCTGCCCGAATTCCAACTGGTCCGCTAAAAAGAACCCAACCCGCCAACCCGCAACCAGCCTCATGAAACCGCTTCCCCTTGATCCAGCAGACTCCCGGCGTGATTTTCTAAAGAAGCTTTCCGCCGCCTCGCTCGCCACGCTGCTCTCCCCCGAACCCCGAGCAGGTGCGGCAAAAGCCGTGGAACATCCCAAGGCCACCGCGGACTCCTGCATCCTCCTCTGGATGGGAGGCGGAATGGCCGCGCCGGACAACTTCGATCCGAAGCGTTACCTGCCCTACGAAAAAGGGCGTCCGATGGCGGACATCCTCTCAACTTTCCCCGCGATCAACACGGCAGTGCCGGGAATCCAGATCTGCGAAGGACTCGAGAACATCGCGCAGGTGCTGGACCGGGGAACCCTCATCCGTTCGCACGTGCAGCCGGATCTGGGCAGCATCCTGCACTCCCGCCACCAGTACCACTGGCACACCGGCTACGTGCCCCCGCAAACCGTTGCCTGCCCCCACATTGGCGCGTGGATGGCACGCGTGCTCGGGCCGCGCAATCCTGTGATGCCCGCCTTCATCAACGTCGGCCAGCGGATCGAAGGCATCGGCGAATCCGAGGAGATCAAGGCTTTCACGACTGCGGGGTTCTTCGGCGCGGAGTACGGCCCGATGAACCTGCCTTATCCGGAGGAGGCGGCCCGCTCGGTGCATCCCCCCGCAGGAATGGACGCAGGCCGCTTCGAAAACCGCTACAAGTTGTACCGCAAACTGGTGGACCAGAGTCCCAACCGCGAGTTTTTAAGCGACTACCAGCGCGAATCCATGCTGCGTTCCTACGACAACGCCTACCGCCTCTTAAGCTCGAAGGAAAAAGACGCCTTCGACCTGACACTCGAACCCAAGGACAGCTTCGCCAAATACGACACGGGCCGGTTCGGAAGGGGTTGCCTTCTGGCGAGGCGCCTCGTCGAGAATGGCGCGCGCTTCGTTGAGGTGACCACTGAATACGTCCCTTTCCTGCACTGGGACACGCACGGCAGCGGACACGAAACCTTGGTGGAGATGCACAGGCAAATCGACCTGCCCATCGCCACCCTGATCCGCGACTTGGAGTCGCGGGGTCTTTTAGATCGGACCCTAGTAGTCATCGCCACCGAGTTCAGCCGGGACGCCATGGTCGAGGGAACGGTGGGTTCTGCCGCCGGAGATCAGGCCGCCCACAAGGGCAGCACGATGGAGGATCCGAAGCACTACGGCCTACACCGGCATTTCACGGGAGGTTGTTCCGTGGCCATGTTTGGCGGCGGCGTCAAAAGGGGGTTCCTGTACGGAGCCACCGCTCCGGAGCGCCCCTGCCTCGCCGTCGAGAAGCCAATCACTGTCAGGGATCTACACGCCTCCATTTTTTCCGCGATGGGGATCAGTCCGCAGACCATGTTCGAAATCGAAAACCGCCCCTTCTACGCCACGGAAGACGGGAAAGGGGTCGCCGCCAAGGAACTCTTTGGCTAAACCCTCCCTAACGCGTTTTCGGTGAGGCTGCGGAGTGCTGCGAAAGCTGCGGCGGGATGATCCGCAGAGACGTAGAGATTTCGTGGCCTTTCAAGCCCCTCGCCTGGGGCGCTGTTTTTGCGGGCGGGAAATGGTTTTTCAGCGGCAATTGGATTGCAGGAGAGACCTTGAGAGTATTGCGGGGTTACCAGTGTGTTGAGCGATGGAAAGCGCCGAATATCAGCGAATGGCGGCGGTCGAAGAAGCCCACTGGTGGTACCGGGCGACCCGAACACTCCTTAGACAGTTTTTGCTGCCGGAGTGCCTCGCTCTGGAAACAGCGGCTTCCAAACGGTTTCTGGATGCGGGATGCGGCACGGGGGCGACCGGTGCTTGGTTGTCCAAATTCGGAACTGTGATCGCACTGGATACGATGCCGGAAGCACTCGAAATTTACGGCACCCGACATCCTGATGCGGAACTAACTCCCGGCGCCATTGAAGCCATTCCGCTGCCCGACCAATCCGTTGCCGGCGCTTTATGCGTCACGGTGCTTTACCATCGAAACGTTGCTGATCCGAACAAGGCGGTCCGTGAACTGGCCAGAGTCGTCAAACCGGGCGGATGGGTGTGCCTGCTCGAACCCGGTGTGCGGAGCCTGCGCCGGGGCCACGACCGTGAAACTCACACCGCACGGCGGTTTAGTCTGGGTGAACTGGAAGTGCTTACAAACCAAGCCGGCTTGAACGTCTGCTGCGCCACCGGTGCCTACGCTTTTCTCATTCCTGCGGCATGGCTGAAATCCAAGATCGAGGGGAAGCAGTGCGTAAGCGACACCGCGCAGCGCACCACCGGCCTGTTGGGACTCTTCAGTTTCCTAGCCTGGATCGAACGGCAATTGCTGCGCGTTCTCCAACTTCCCTTCGGTTTAAGCGTGCTTGTGATTGCCCGAAAAGAGGGCTGAAGCTTCCTTTGCTTCAAGGCAACCGTTTTGCCCGATAAGAACCTCTATCACACCCCTGAACGCTCGACGCTCCACCCCCCTTTCATTCCCCACGATCCCATGCCCGCTCTTGACCCGCACCGTTTCTCCTGGAGTAGACGCGCCGCCGCCAGCACGGCGGAGGACTGGTTTGAAACACTCGCTCATTTGGGGCCGCTGCGGGTGATGATCACCCAGAACGCGGGCGCAGCCCAGGCCCGCATCCAAGCCCACGGACTCACCAAACCGGAGGCGGAAAGCCTGTTGCATGCCCACGGTGGGTCGGTCTCGGAAGCGACGTGGCTGACCGCACAGGACCCTCCACAGCGGGCTCCAATCAGCATCCGCGGAAGGTTTTGTGTGGTTTCCACCGAAGCGGAGCTGACTGCGATTCGCGAGGCCCGGGGCGCGGCCCTGTGGATCCCCGCAGCGCTCGCCTTCGGCACCGGAGAACACGCCACCACCGCAATGTGCCTCCGGCATTTGGCCGACATTTCCAAAACCCGCGGGGAGACGTCCTGGAGTTTTTTGGATCTCGGAACAGGTTCCGCAATCCTGGCCATGGCCGCCAAAATTCTTGGCGCCGGCGAAATCCTCGGAACCGATTTCGACGCGCTGGCGCTCAAGACGGCGCGAGAAAACCTGCGTAACAACGGATTGCGCGGCATCAGGCTGGAACGCTCTGACGTTTTAAAATGGACCCCGGGCCGGACTTGGGACGTGGTGGCCGCGAACCTGTTCAGCGGCGTGCTCATCGAAGCGGCTCGAACAATTGCCTCGGCAGTCGCCCCGGGCGGCGAACTGCTCCTTTCGGGGGTGCTGCGGGAGCAGGAGCAGGAAGTGCTTTCCGCCTTCGATCGCATGCAAATGCGACTCCTGAAGGTGGGCCGCAAGGGCAAGTGGATCAGCGCGAGACTCGCCAAGGGTTGAGCCTCAAAAACAGGCCTCTTCATTGGAACCCCATTTCCGGCAGCGTTGGCCTTTTTTGTAAGCCTCGGTGGCAGGAAACCGGCTTCCTGGAGCCTTCAAGCTCCGGATCCCTTATTCTTAACGGCTCCTCAGGTGCTTTGGGTTGAGGGTTCAGCGCAGGGTACCGCGGCGGAGCCTCAGCGCATTGAGCACCACGCTCACCGAGGAAAGGGCCATCGCCGCGGAGGCCGCCAGCGGCCCGGGCACCCACCCGCCCCAGGCACCAAGGAGACCCGCCGCCAGGGGAATCGCCAGAGCGTTGTAACCAAAAGCCAGCACGAGGTTCTGCCGGATCACTCGCAGTGTTTTCCGGGACAAATCCAGGGCTGTGAGCAGAAGACGCAAGTCGTCCCGGATCAGCGTGATGTCCGAAGTCTGACGCGCGACGGCAGTCCCGCCGCCCATCGCAATCCCTACATCCGCTTGAGCCAGCGCGGGGGCGTCGTTCACGCCGTCCCCGACCATCGCCGTCAGCCCCGCGGACTGGAGCTCCACGATCATCCGACGTTTTTCATCAGGACGGACTCCTGCTCGAAATTTCTGAATCCCGGCAACGGCCGCAATTTTTTGAGCGACGCTTGTTTGGTCCCCGGAAAGCAACACGGATTCGATCCCGCGCTTCCGCAACTCTGCAACCACCCCGGCAGCCTCTGGGCGGAGTTGGTCTTCCAACCGGAACCAGCCGCAAAAAAGACCATCCGCGGCGATCCAAGTCCGGCCGTCCTGCGGATCGTCCGGCAGTTCCACCCCCGCCTCCTTCAGAAGCGAGTGGGTCCCCACCAGAAGGTCCACTCCATCCACCTCCGCCTGAAGACCGCGCCCCGGGATGGCTCGAACCAAACCGGCCACGGGCAGTCTCGATCCCCCACCGCGGGCGGCCCGCACCACGGCAGCTCCGGCTGGGTGGGCACTGTGCTGCTCAGCCGCCGCCACCAGTTCCAACAGTCGCCCCTGAAACGAGCGGCTCTCCCACCACTCGGCCACCTCAAGACGCCCGCGGGTCAAGGTGCCGGTTTTGTCAAAAACCACGGTGCACACCTTGGACAGCATTTCCAAAGCCGCGCCCCCACGGAACAGGACTCCCTCCCGCGCGGCGCGGCCCGTTCCCGCGAGAACGGCCACCGGAGTGGCCAGTCCGACTGCACAGGGACAGGCCACCACCAGCACGGTCAAGCCGTGCCAGAATGCGTCGTGAAGCCGGGTCCCCGCAGGGGAAACCACCCCCCAACACAACGCGGTTCCCAGAGCGAGCAGCAACACCCCAAGCGCGAACCGGCCAGCCACTCTGTCGGCAAGGCGTTGGACGGGCGGCTTTGAAGCCTGCGCCTCCTGCACAATACGCAGAACCTGCTGCAAAAAGGCCTCCCTCCCAGCCGCTGACACCCGCACCCGCAGCGCTCCATCTCCGTTGACGGTGCCTCCCGTCACCGGGTCGCCCGGAGCGCGCAAGACCGGCGCGGACTCGCCACTCACCCAGGCCTCATCCAAAGCACTGCTCCCCTCGAGAATCACCCCATCCACGGCAACCCGCTCCCCCGGCGCCACCAGCACCACATCCCCCGGACGCACCTCCGCCAAGGGCACCTCCCTCACTTCACCCGCATCAACCACCCGCACCACGCCCGGCTGCAGCTGCGCCAACGACCGAATCGCCTCCCCCGCCTTGATCCGGTTGCGCAACTCCAACCACCGCCCAAACAAGGAAAACGTCACGATCCCGGCGGCCACCTCAAAATACCCGCCCCCATGCCCCGCCCCCCCCAGCTCCCCGCTCCACCACGCGTACAGACTCCCGCACCACGCCAACACCGCCCCCGCTCCCACCAGAAAATCCATGTCCGGTGCCCTGCGCAAAACCGCCCTCAAAGCCGCCCACAAAATTTCCCGGCCAGCCCCGAAAATAACGCCTCCAGAGAGCAACGCCTCCATCGCCGCCCGCCCCTCAAACTGCCTCGCCAGCAGCGTGTCCGGCCCAAAGTGCGCCCCCATGGTCCCCACCAAAAGCGGCAAAAAACCCGCAGCCGCCCACAAAAAACGCCTCGGGCTGGCGTCATCTTTTTCCCCAACCAACAGAAGAGCAACCTCCTCGATGGAAACCGGCTTCGCTTCAAACCCAGCTTCCAGAATGGCTTTCTCCACCTCCGACGCGCCGTTTGATTGTGGCCCGTTCCCTTTTTGTGAACCGCGTTCCGCGTGAGTGTCTTCGGAAGCACCAGGAGTCGTGCCCTCCTCCCAGCGGACCGTCGCGAGACCAGTGGCGAAATTCACCTCTGCATCAGACACGCCGGGCACCCCCCGCAGAACGCTCTCAAGCCGGGCGGCGCATCCCGCACAGCGCATTCCCTCCACCCGCCATTGTTGTGGCCCGGCCACTTGAGCCGCTCTCTGAACAGCGGCAATTTCAGGAGCGGGCTCCGCACGAAGAGCAGAGATGCCGGTGGTCGGCTCGCCTCCGGTGGACACCGGGGGGCAAGCGGGTGGCTTGTGTCGGGTAAACTCCATACGCGCCTCCAAGAAACACACGATCCTCCGAGAAACCCACTCTGTCATCGGATTTTTGATTCCCACGCTCCGCAGGCCGCCGCACCAGCCCAAACACCCAAGATCGCGCCAACCCGACCGACCGCGCGTGTTTTTCCATTCCCCACTTTCCCAACCGCGAAAGCGGGGGTATGGTCGCCCATTCTATGAACCCCGAGATTCAGAAAGCCGTAGAGGCTGGTAAAATTCCCAACGCAGCTGTCGCAACCTTGGAGAGACTCGTGGAAGGGGCTTGTGTGACGCACAAAAGCTGGGGTTTCGGGAGGATTGCAGGCATAGACTTTCTGCTCAATCAGGTCCGGATCGATTTCAGCTCGAAAGCCGGCCACCTGATGCAGTTGGAGTATGCGGCCCAGTCGCTCACCCCGATCGAGCCAGACCACATTCTCTCGAGGATTGCCCTCGACGCCCCCGCCGTCCGCGCAGAGGCGAACGCCGATCCGGTGACCTTCACCGCATCGGTTTTGGCCAATTATGGCAACAAGCGCACCCAGGATGAACTGACCCGCATTTTAGTGCCCGCCCTGTTCACCGAGGCAGACTTCAAGCGTTGGTGGGAGACGGCCAAGAAGCTCCTCAAAAAGGACGGGCATTTTTCTTTTCCTGCGAAGAAAACCGACCCGATCGTTTACCGGAGCGAGTCGGTTTCCCACGCGGACCAGCATTTGGCTGCCTTCCAACAGGCGCGGCAGTTGAAGGATCAGATCTTCGCCTTGGAGAAAATCCTCCGAGACGCCGAAGACTTCGGCGAACTTCTCCCGCAGTTGCAGTCGGTCTTGGAAAACGCAGAGGAGGCCGCCCGCAGGAACCTGAAACTCAAGACGGCGGAATGCCTCACCCTGATCACCCTGCGGGACGAGATAGTCGACCGCACCAAGGGACTGCGCAGGGGCCCCGATGCACTCACCCTGCCGGCGATCCTGCTGGAGGAGCAGCGCAACCTCACCTCCCTGCTCGAAGAAATCCCGGCGGCCAAGCTCAAGCGCGCTCTCGGAGCTTTCCAGGAGGCGTTTGGCGAAGACTGGTCCACAAAAGCCTTGTTGCTGGTGACGCGCGGAAGCACCCGCTTGGTTGCAGAGGCGGCCCGCCTGCTCCAGGAACACGGCAAAACCTCCGAACTCCGCACCGCTCTGGACCGCTCCATCCGCGACCACTCGATTTCGTCCGCGGCGCTGACCTGGCTTTGTGACAAAAAGGAGCGCAACAAAAAGGAGGGCGAATTTCGCAGTCTGCTGCATCCAAGGGTCGTGAGCGCTCTGCTCTCCGCGCTTGAACGGGACCAGTTCAACGAGAACAGGGACCGGAAACTCCACGACCTGCTGGTGGGCGACGAGGGGTTGCTGCCCGATCTGCTGGCAAACGCCGAAGTCGAGGAGGTGCGCGAAGCCATGCGCAAACTTCTGCTCTCCCCTGTCTTTGAAGACCTCAACAAGCGTTCGCTCTTGGGACGATTTGTACGCGCCTACCCGGAACTGGAATCGCTGATCTCAGGCGACCGAGAGGAAAAGCAGGAAAGCCTGGTGGTCTCCTGGGAAAGCCTCCAGAGACGCCAGGAGGAATACGAGGAAATCATCAACAAGAAGATTCCAGAAAACACCCGGGACATCGCCGAGGCCGCCGCCCATGGGGACCTCAAGGAAAATGCCGAGTTCAAGGCCGCCAAGGAAACCCAGCGCATGCTGGGCCGGCGGCGCGCTGACCTCGAACGGGAGATCATGACCGCACGCGGTACGGACTTCGCCAATGCGGACACCGCCCAGGTTTCGATTGGTACGTCGGTCCGGCTCCGCAACACCGAAAACGGCAGCGAGGAAACATTTCACATTCTGGGTGCTTGGGACGGGGATGTGGAAAAGGGAATCATCTCCTACAAAGCACCGATCGCCCGCGCGTTGATCGGCCACAAACAAGGGGAATCGGTTGAACTGGCCACCGAAAAAGACGGGGCCACCGTCCAAATTATTTCAATCGAAGCGTGGCACAAAGGCGGAAATGATTTGCAATAACTCAGATTAAAAAGTCATTGTTTTTTGTCGGTTTCACCTCCCCAGAATCATTAGCCATCCCGAGCGCAGCTTTTCATCCACCCGTTTATGTCCCTTACCGCCATTTCCAGTGTCCTCGCCCGCCAGATCATTGATTCTCGCGGGAATCCAACCGTCGAAGTCGACGTGGAACTGGCCGGCGGGTCCGTTGGGCGCGCGGCGGTACCCAGTGGCGCGAGCACCGGGGAACATGAGGCGGTCGAATTGCGGGATGGGGACAAGACCCGTTACCTGGGCAAGGGAGTGAGTCAGGCGGTTCACAACGTCGAGGAGATCGTCGCCCCCGAGCTGGAGGGCCACGACGCATTGGATCAGGTCGCAGTCGACCGACTGCTTCTCGATTTGGACGGCACGCACAACAAGGGAAAACTGGGGGCAAACGCGCTCTTGGCGGTTTCCCTTGCCACGGCACACGCGGCCGCCAATCAACTGGGCCTGCCCCTGTTCAAGTACATCGGCGGTCCAAATGCCAAGGTGTTGCCCGTACCGATGATGAACATTCTCAACGGCGGCGCGCATTCAGATGCCCCGATTGATTTCCAGGAGTTCATGATCGTGCCGAAGAAGTTCGAGACCTTTTCCGAGGCTCTCCGGGCTGGGACAGAGATCTTTCACGCGCTCAAGTCGGTCCTGAAGGCACGGGGGCTTTCCACGGCAATTGGAGACGAGGGCGGGTTCGCACCCAACCTCAAGAGCGCCTCCGACGCCCTCGAAACCATCGCTCAGGCGGTGGAAAAGGCTGGTTACAAGCTGGGAGAGGAAATCTTTATCGCCCTTGACGTTGCGTCCTCCGAGTTTTTTGATGCGGCAACAGGCCAGTACGTCTTCAAAAAGAGCGACCAGTCCCGCCGCTCCGCGCAAGAATTGGTCGCCTACTATGCGGAACTCCAGAAGCATTATCCGGTAATCTCGATCGAGGATGGTTGCGCGGAAAATGACTGGGACGGGTGGAAAGCCCTCACCGATGCGCTCGGTCACAATACCCAACTCGTGGGAGACGACCTTTTTGTAACCAACACGAGCTTCCTGCAAAAAGGGATCGACCGGGGTGTTGCGAACTCGATCCTTGTCAAGGTCAACCAGATCGGCACGCTCACCGAAACCCTCGACGCCATCGAACTGGCAAAGGAAAACCGGTACACGGCGGTGATTTCGCATCGCTCGGGGGAGACGGAAGACACCACGATTGCTGACATCGCGGTGGCGACCAACGCCGGACAAATCAAGACCGGTTCGTTGTGCCGGACCGATCGGGTGGCGAAATACAACCAACTGCTCCGGATTGAGGAACAGCTCGGAGACAAAGCGGTTTACGGAGGAAAGATGCGGGCGTGAGCGACCAGTTCTTCGAGCATCATCCCGCCCCGTTTCGACCGGTTTGGGCCTCCCTCAACCGAGTCGTGGCGTCAGCTATTGTGTTGCTCGTCGTGACTACCCTTGCAATCCGTTACCTGCCCGAGACTTCCCGCCGCACCGAGATGCAGGCGCAGATCCTCGATTTGGAAGCCAAACTCTCAGAACGAAAGGCCGTTCTCCAACGCCACGAACGCGAAGAGCGCCTCCTCCGCACCAGTCCGGAATACTTGAGCCTCATTGCCCGTGATCGCCTCGACCTCAAGGAAGAGGGTGAGACACTCTTCCGGTTCGACGCGGCGAAGCGGTGACCCTTAAAGCGGTGGGATCAAGGAAGCGCGGGGTGGAAAGCAGACGCCTTGGAGCGTTGCTCTTGCCAGAACACTCAGGGGAAATAGACTCCCGAGGCACACCCCCAATGAAGACTCAAATTGCTTCTGTTGTCGCCCTTGCGGCATCCCTCCTGACCTCCCTCGCGGACACCAACCACGCGATCCAACCGGTGCTGCATCCCGGCACGGAGAAACGCCACGAATCCTTCAACGAGATCGCCAAAAAAGGCGAAGCCCAACTCGTCTTCCTCGGAGACTCTATCACCCACGCCTGGGACGGAAAGGGCAAGGCGGTCTGGGAGCAGGTTTGGGCTCCCCTCAAGGCAGCGAACTTTGGGGTCGGCGGCGACCGCACCGAGCACGTCCTCTGGCGGATCGACCACGGCAACTTTGACGGCATTAAGCCGAGGGAAATCGTGCTGATGATCGGCACCAACAACACCGGCCACCAAGGCAGACCCCAGAAGGAACTCGACGGCGCCATCTACGAGTGCACCGCGCAGCAGACCGCCGAGGGGATCAGGGCAATCATTGCCAGACTCCAGCAGAAGTGCCCGGACGCCAAGATTCTGCTCCTCGCAATTTTCCCGCGTGGCGCCAATAAGGAGGACAAATTCCGCCAGCAGAACGAGGCCACCAACGCGATCATCAAAGGTTTCGCTGATGACAAAAAAGTGTTCTTTCTGGACGTCGGCAGCAAATTTCTCGCTCCCGACGGCACTCTTCCAAAAGACGTCATGCCCGACCTTCTGCACCCAAACGAAAAAGGCTATCAGATCTGGGCCGATGCCATTGAAGGACGGGTCAAGGAACTGCTGAAATAAACGCGGAAAAAGGGTCTCACGCCGAGCAGCGGAGGACACTGAGCTTGTTTGCAGAAAAAGGCCGGGGGAACGTTTGCCCCTCTCCGGGGTGCCGCGTCTCCGCATGAATTTCTCTGGTTTCATTTAACCGCCAGAGGTGGAACGCCGTCCCCCACGGATTGCGAGTGCCATCGCTCGACCGGCGGGAGGAGCGTTGACTGCGCGCCTCCCGTCACCCATCTGCGCGTACGCTCGCTCGAAATCCTTCCCCCTCCCGAGGCGGTCCGGCTGTGCCACCAAAGGGATGCGCCGCCAAAAACAACTGCGGAAACCGGGAACCCCATGTGGCCAAGCGTTTTGATTCTCTGCTTTCTTCTTGGAACCCGCCCCCTGAAAGGCGCCGACGCTTCAATCCACTGCCGGCCTGATGCCCCGGAGAGCACCCGGTGGGCGGCTCAAGAGTTGCAGCGGCTCATCCTCCGCGCCACCGGTTGCGAATTCGCCGTCTCTTTCGCGGCCGTTTCGCCCCCCGCCATCCGTCTTGTTCCGGATGAGTCCCTGCCACACGACGGTTTCCTCATCCGACTGGAAGACGGCGCCTTCGTTATTGCGGGGAACGACGCGGCACCCAATGGGACTTGGGGCGCGCCGAGCCACGGCACGCTGTGGGGCGTTTGCGAATTCGCGGAGCGGGTGCTCGGCGTGCGCTGGCTTTTTCCGGGGCCACTGGGGGAGGACATTCCAGAGAACCGGTCGTTACGCTTCGCGCTGGACCAGCCGATCCGGGGGCAGCCGGGCTTTGCAGTGCGAGCGGTCGCCTACCTTGGCGAAAGCGAGCGGGAAAGTCAGACACGCTCTCATACCAACTCTCAATGACAACCGGAGTGTTTCCGCCCCGAAGGGGTAGGCCACTCGCAGCCCATGGCAACGCCGTGGGTTTGATCCGTTATCAAACAGGAAGCCCTGAAAGGGCGCCCCATTAGGAAGCCACGCTTTCGGATGGACCGGGCATGTGAGTGTGCCCTTTCAGGGCGTATTCTTTTTTGGGGACGGTTCTCCCATGGCGTTGCCATGGGCTGAAAGAGAAATGCCCCTTGAAGGGCGTCAGGTTTGGCGAAAATCCGCGCCGCTTTTCTCAACAAGGCGGAACGATCAATTCACGGGGTTCCCATCGCTCATAATCCAGAAAACTCAGATACGTGGTATGAGTGCCCTCTACGACGCACTCGATCAACGGATGCTCGCCCACAAGGAGGCGCCGTCGCCGCTCAACAAAGGAAGCCAGTACGAGGTCAATGAGGATGTCATGCAGGCCGTCTACGCCCCTCTCTTTCCCTGACTGGAGCGGTACTACCTCTCCAGCCTCGCCGAATGCGCAACCAACGCCCAGCTGGACCGGCTGGGGATGCTCGGGGACAACCTCGTCCAGCTCCATCACGCACTGCGAAAGGCTGGGCTCATCAACGGGAATGCGGCTTCCTCTTTCTACCGCGATGACGCCGCGTTTGAGTCGTTCATGGATGCAATGAAACGGACATTCAGCCTCTACGAGGACGGCTACGGTCAGGACCACGGCCCCATCTGGAAGGGCGAATGGACCGCACCTGCAATGGTCAAACCTCGCTGAGGTGCCGAGACGGGGAAAGCAGCATCCCGTTTTTTCCCAGTTGCATCCAGGCCTTCATCTTCCACCGCGCAGCTCCGTTGGATTTCCCGGTTCTGCGGGATGCAGCCAACCAAAAGGGCGGGCGGTTCTGTCCGTACAGGGCCATCCCGCTCGGGAACAGCCTTTCTCTCCCAAAGAGCGGAACCATTCGCCTCGGGCGGTGTTTCCTGCGAGAACCCCTATGCGTCGCTTTTTTCTGTTGCTGTTTCTCCTCACCGCACCTGTGACACGTGCCCAAAGCCCGGCGCCACCGTCAGCCAAAACCGAGGAGGCAGCCGCGATCCTCCAAGCCTCGGGGGTGCAGGGCGGAATCGTCGTGCACATCGGCGTGGGGGACGGCTCGCTCACGGCAGCGCTTCAGGCCAACGACTCCTATCAGGTGCAGGGACTCGACACCGACGGCACCAAAGTTGCCGCCGCCCGGGAAACCATCCGCGCCACGGGCAAGTACGGCCCGGTTGCCGTAAGCCGCCTCAAAGGCACCGTACTTCCCTACATCGACAACCTTGTCAACCTCATGGTGGCGGAGGATTTAGGTGACGTGCCCCGCGCCGAAGCGCTGCGCGTGCTCGTGCCCAACGGCGTGTTGCTCGTGCGCAAGAACGGGACCTGGGAACGGACGGTCAAGCCCAAGCCGGGCGCCTTGGATGACTGGACCCATTACTACTACGACGCCAAGGGCAACGCCGTTTCCAAAGACACGGAGGTGGGTCCCCCCGAGCGGTTGCAATGGGTCGGGAATCCACGCTGGTCACGGCACCACGACCGTATGTCGAGCGTCTCCGCACAGGTCTCCGCCAACGGGCGCCTCTACTACATCATGGATGAGGGCTCCCGCATCTCGATCCTGCTTCCTTCAAAATGGGCCCTGATCGCCCGGGACGCCTTCAACGGCACTGTTCTCTGGAAAAAGCCCATCCAGCGCTGGAGCGACCACCTCTGGCCGCTCAAGACCGGCCCCACCCAGTTGACCCGGAGACTGGTTGGGGACGGCGACCGGATTTTTGTCGCGAGCGAACTCGAGGGTCCCGTGCACTGGGTGGACGGCTCCACGGGCAAACTCGTCCGCGAATATCCCGAAACCAAGGGAGTGGAGGAGATCCTCTACACCGGCGGGGTGCTCTACCTTTTGGTCAACCCTGGCAAATGGGCGCTCAACGAGTACGCGCCGAAACAACAGAACGACCAAGGCCGCGTTGCCAACGAGTACGAGTGGGACAGAAAACCGCGTCAACTCATGGCCCTCGAGGCCGACAGCGGCAAGCTGCTCTGGAAACAGGAAGCCACCTGCGCGCCAATCACGCTCGGCACCGATGGAAAGGCCGTGGTCTTCTATGACGGCACCCAGGTGCAGTGTCTCGATGCCGCAACCGGACGGAAACACTGGACCAGCGACCAGCAGAAGGTGCGGAAACTCATCGAATACAACTTCGGTCCGCGGGTGCTCATCCACGACAAGGTCGTTCTGTACGCGGGCGGCGATGGCGTCGAACGCGCGCTGGACCTCGCCACCGGCAAACAACTTTGGGAAGGCTCCCACGAAAAATCCGGATACCGTTCGCCTGAGGATCTCATCGTCGCAGGCGGTCTGGTTTGGAACGCGGGAACCACCCAGGGCAAGCAGACGGGCGAGTTCACTGGCCGCAACCCGGCCACCGGCGAAGTGGTCAAACAATTCGCCCCGGACGTGCCGGACGGCACCTACTGGTTCCACCACCGCTGCTACATTGCCAAGGCAACCGAGAAATTCATCATCCCCTCGCGCACCGGCATTGAATACGTCGATATCGCAAAACAACATTGGGATCTCAACCACTGGGTGCGGGGCGCCTGCCTCTACGGCGTTCTGCCCGCCAACGGCCTCACCTACGCGGGCCCGCACAACTGCGCCTGCTACCCCGAAGCCAAGCTCGACGGAATGAACGCGCTGGCCCCCGGCAGTGGTTCGCCCCACCCCGCCCCCGTCCCGGACGAGGAACGGCTCGAACACGGACCTGCCTGGGGCCAACCCCTCGTCGAAACCGACGCCGATGCAAAGGACTGGCCCACTTACCGGCACGATCCCGCGCGGAGCGGGTTCAGCGATCAACCCCTGCAGGACGGTCTGGGGCCGCAATGGGAACACCCCATCCCCGGCAGGCTCTCGGCGCTAAGCATCGCCGGGGGAATGGTGTTTGTCTCCCAGATTGACGCACACACCCTGCACGCGCTGGATCAGAACACGGGCAAGCACCTCTGGCATTTCACCGCCGGCGCCCGCATCGATTCGCCGCCCACCTACTGGAAAGGCCGTTTGTACTGCGGCGGCAAGGACGGCTGGGTCTACTGCCTCCGCGCTTCCGACGGCGCGATGGTCTGGCGCTTTCTCGCGGCCCCCAGCGAGCGGCGTCATGCCGCTTGGGAGCAGGTCGAAAGCGTCTGGCCCGTCCACGGCAGCGTCTTGGTGGAAAAAGGCTCCGTCCACGCCGTCGCCGGCCGCTCCGTCTTTTTGGACGGCGGCATGCGGTTTGTGCGCCTCGACGCAGGCACCGGTAAAAAACTCGCCGAGGCCGTGTACGACGACAAGGATCCGGAAACGGGCGGCGACTTTCAGGACCGCCACAAGACCCTGCAGATGCCTGTGGGGTTGAACGATATCCTTTCAAGCGACGGTTCGGTCCTCTACCTGCGCTCGCAGAAGATCAAGGAGGACGGCACCCGCATCGATATAGGGCCCGTCAGCGGCAACGCCACCGAGCAGGGGGGCGCGCAGAAGGGCGAAGGCCGTCATCTCTTCGCGCCAATGGGTTTCCTCGATGACTCGTGGTTCCACCGCAGCTACTGGGTCTACGGCAAAAACTTTTCCGGCGGACACAGCGGCTACTTTCAGGCGGGCAAGTACACCCCTGAGGGACGCATCCTGATCCACGACAAGGACAACGTGTACGGCTACGCCCGCGAAGCCCGCTACTACCGTTGGACCACGACCATGGAACACCAGCTTTTCAGCGCCCCGAAGGACGCGCCCGCGGCCAAGGTGGAGGCCGAAGACAAACCCGGAAAGAAAAACGCCAACCCGGCTCAGAGCGTGCAGACGCCCACCGTTCGTTTCGAATCGGAGGGCCTGACCATCCACGACACTCCGTTGACGGTTGAGCTCTGGATCCTTCCGGACGGCAAGGACGGACTCCTGGCCCAGCACGGCGGCGGCCGGATGGGCTACGCCCTTGCCCTCAAGGACGGGCGTCCCGGCTTCAGCGTTCGCACCGGTCCGGGCGACCTCGTCACGGTGGATGCACAGCGACCGCTGGACGAGGGCTGGCATCATGTCGCCGGGGTGCTTGGCGAGGGCGGCGTCCTGCAGCTTTTTGTCGACGGACAGCTCGCCTCCCAAACCAAGGGCAAGGGACTCATCCCCAACCAGCCCGCGCTCGGGCTGCAACTGGGCGCCCCGGGAAATTCGCAGGTGGCCACCTTTGGCAACGCCCCCTACACAGGCCTTCTCGACCAGTTCGCAATCTACAACCGCGCGCTGTCCGAGGCCGAACTCGTCGAACACGCCAACAGCGCAACCGCCTTCAAAACAGCCAAGGGGCTCCTGCTCGCGGCAAGTTTTGACAACGGCAACGCCCGCGACGAATCGGGCAAGGGACACAATGGCATCCTCAACGGCGTCGAGACGGGAAAAGGCAAGGTGGCCGCCGCCCTCTGGTTCCGCAAACCGGCGGCCGCAGGCGGAAAATCCGCGCTGGCGACTTCGACACCAAAGGTCGGGCAGCACCCCAACGCCGCCAACCCAGCCAAGAGCTCCTTTGTGGAACACAGCTGGGAACACCCGGTTCCGCTGTTTTTGCGCGCCATGGCCATGGCACAAAGAACGATGTTTGTGTCCGGCCCGCCCGACCTCATCGAGGAGGAGTACGCCTTTGAAAAACTCAGTCATAAAGACGAGGCGATAAAAGAGCAACTCAAGGAGCAGGACGAGGCCCTCGACGGCAAACGCGGCGCCAGTCTCTTCCCGGTCTCGGCGGATTCCGGTAAAATGGGCGAGGAGCTGAAGCTGGGCAGTCCACCGGTCTGGGATGGCATGGCGGTCGCCCAAGGCAAACTCTATGTGGCCACCGTCGACGGAAAAGTGCTTTGCTTCGGGAAGGCGCCATAACCCGGCGTCCCCCGTTTGAATGCCGCACCCACCCCAGACCTCCAGCCTCCGCAGAGCGCGAAATGAACGTCCATGTGGGGCGAAGGTTCTGGTCTGCCTCGTTCTGGCCTGTGGACTGGCGGTTTCGGCCTGTGCCTGCAGCCTCCCAGTCTTCCGCTTTGCACTGGACCGCTGGCCCGCCGACACCTTTCGCCTCCTCGTTTCGGAAGAGGATGCGACGGATCCGGACGTCGCCAAGTTCCTGCGCAATTTCAGCGCGGACTCGGGCCTCAATCTGGAAATCCAGCGCACACCGCAAGGGCCCTCGCGCATGCTGCGTCCCGTACCGGGCGACTCCGCCGAGGCAACGCTTTGGGAGGGAAAGGTGAATGCACCGTGGCTGCGCAGCCTCGGGGATTCGGCCGTCAGCCAAGAGATCGTCAGGCGCCTGCTCGCCGGAGACTCGGCCGTGTGGGTGCTGGCGGAGTCCGGCGACCCCATGGCGGACGACACGGCGGCGGGCCTTCTCGAAAAACGGCTCGCCTACCTCCAGCAGGCCATTGCGATCCCGCCGGCAGATCCAAACGATCTGAGCAGCCGACCGGGCCCCGGCCCGGAGTTGACCGTCCGCTTTTCGCTGGTGCGTCTCCGCCCAGCGCCCGGGCCGGAAGGAAATGCGGAAGGACTGTTGCGGGCGAACCTCGCCGGTTCGCATGCGGATCTCGCCGCGGGCGGGAAGCCATGGTTTGCGGCGGTTTTCGGCAGAGGCAGAGTGCTCGGCGCCTGGCCGGCCGCGGACTTTGGAAACGAGCAGACCGACGAGATCTGTCTCTTCCTTACCGGAGCCTGCTCGTGTCAGGTCAAACGGCAGAACCCGGGCTGGGACCTCCTGCTGAAGATGGATTGGGAGGAACGGTTGCGCGCCGTCGGCCGCTCCCGGGAGACGTCCGCATCCGCCGACTCCACCGCCGACTCACCTGCGCAGCCGGGCCCCGAAACGCGAACCGGCTCGGCTCCTCAACCAGAGACTGTGCGATTCGAACCAACCGCCGCTCCCAGCGGCACGCCGGGCACGGATGATCCGCCCAAACGCCATTCCCCCCCTCGTATCATCGCCCTTCCGCTCGCGGCAATCGGACTGGTCCTACTGACCATTGCCAACCGGAACCGGCTCAAGAAAGCGCTTAAAAAATGACCCGTCGCAGACTGCTTGCCCTCTTGCTGTCGCTTCTTTGCACCGGCCTCGGCGCCGCCTGCCGCAAAAACAACGTCGCCACGGCGAAGCCCGGACTGGTCGTCTACTGCGCCGCGGGAATCCGCAAGCCGCTGGAAGCTGTTGCGGCGGCTTTCGAGGCGGAATGTGGCCTGCCGGTCAGCTTCCAGTTCGGTGGCAGCAGCACGCTGCTTAGCCAGCTGCGAGTTGCCAAATCGGGGGACCTTTTCATCGCGGCTGATGCGGAAACCATGGCAACGGCGAAGGGACTCGATTTGACCCGGGAGGTGCTTCCTTTCGCAACCCTGACCCCCGTGGTCGGAGTGCGCACCGGCAACCCAAAAGCTGTCGCCCGCTTCGAGGATCTGCTCCGACCGGAAATCCGCCTCGCGCTCACGAATCCGGAGACCGCCAGCATCGGCAAAACCGTGCGCGCCGCAGCAGGCGATCGTTGGGAGACCTTGTCCCAGAAAGCCGCCGTGATGAAACCCACCGTGACCGAGGGGGCCGCCGACCTCGCACTGGGCGCGGTCGACGCCGCCATCCTCTGGGACGCCCTGCCCGGCCAGTTTTCGGGCATCGAGGCGGTCCACCTTCCCGAGCTCGATGCCAAGCCGGAAACCGCATCCGCCGGAGTGCTTGCCTCCTCGATGCAGGCTGCGGAAGCCCTCAAGTTTGCGCGCTTTCTGGCGGCCCCGGAAAAGGGGGGCGCACTGCTGAAGGCCGCGGGCTTCACCCCGCAACCCGGGGACGCATGGGCGCTCAAACCGGAACTGCGGCTCTACAGTGGGGGAGTCAACCGGACCGCGATCGAAGCCCTGCTCCAAAGCTTTGCAACGCGGGAGGGTGTCGGAATGACCACGGTGTTCAACGGTTGCGGCATCCTGTGCGCGACGATGAAAACGCTGGGGGACGGCCCGGACTCAAAGTTTCCCGACGCCTACTACGCCTGCGACCTGTGCTTTGTGCCGCCCGTGGCCGAGCAGTTTCCCGAGGCCTTTTTGCTCACGGAAACCCAGATCGGAATCGCGGTGCGCGAGGGCAATCCCAAGGCTGCCAAGACGCTCGCCGACCTCGCCCAACCCGGTCTCCGGGTGGGACTCTGCAACGCGGAGCAAAGCACCCTTGGCTACATGACCCAGGGCATCATTAAATCCTCCGGCCTGCTGGAGAGCATCCGGCGCAACGTGGTGGTGGAGGTCCCCACCGCCGACTTTCTGGTCAACCAGATGCGGGCGGGAGCGCTCGACGCCGCGATCGTTTACCGGGTCAACGTGCAGTCGACTTACGCGCCACTGGAGTTTGTGCCGCTGACCCACGCGGGAGCCAGGGCGGTCCAACCCTTCGCCGTGCGCGCCCACTCGCCCAACCGGCAGTTGGCACTGCGTCTGTTGGAGTTCCTCAAGGCAAACCGCGGCGAATTTGAGAAGGCCGGGTTCGTGTGGCGCGGGACCGAGGCCGCCGTGCAGAGCAAACACATCGAGGTTCCCGAGTGGTTGAAAAGCAACGTGTCCAACCGCTGAGTGCGAGCCATCCGGTCCGCCAGGGGAGCCTGGTGCAAGCGGTGACTTGCAGCCCCGAAGTTCGAATCGGATGCTGGCACCGACCCATCCCATCCGACCCGCAGGGACCCTTGAAAACATAAAGCAGGAAATCCGTTGCCCCCGAACTCCTTGAACACTTCCAAAGTCTCGTCCTTCTGGATGCTGCTGGCACTGGTGACAGGCGGCTACACCCTCTTCCTGCTCGGGTTGCTCAGCGCAACCGCCGCCTACAGCACTCCCGCCCACCTACTGGCGACGCTGCGCTCGCGGGAAATCCAACACTCCATCCAACTCTCGCTCGTCACCTGCACGGCGACCGCGCTGCTTTCTGTGCTGCTTGCCGTCCCGTCCGGCTATCTGCTCTCCCGGACGACCTTTCCGGGGAAGGCCCTGGTCGAGGCGATTTTGGACATCCCCATCGTCCTTCCGCCGATGGTCATCGGACTGTGTCTGCTGATTTTTTTCCAGACGCCGCTCGGGCACTTTTTGGAAAAGGCGGTGACGCTCACCTACACCGTTTACGGAGTGGTGCTTGCCCAGTTTGTCATCGGCGCGGCCTTCGCCATCCGCACGATGCGGGGCACCTTTGACCACCTTTCCCCGAGGCCCGAGGCCGTCGCGATGACCCTGGGATGCTCGCGGGCACGGGCGTTCTGGCTGGTCACCCTCCCCGCGGCGAGACGGGGAATGTTTGCGGCGGCGAGCGTGGCCTGGGCAAGGAGCCTTGGGGAGTTCGGTCCCATTCTGGTTTTCGCGGGAGCCACACGCATGAAAACGGAGGTGCTGCCCACCACCGTCTGGCTGGAACTGAGCGTCGGGAATCTGGAGGCGGCGGTGGCTGTAAGCCTGTTGATGGTCGTCTTTGCCGTGGGTATCTTGATGGCAGTGCGCAAGGTGGGCGAAAGGGTTTGAGCCCCCGTGGGAGTACGGAAAGCTTTTCATGCCGCGATGATCCGTTTTGAAAATATCTGCTGGAAGACAGGCGGATTCGCCCTTGGCCCCGTTACCTTCACGGTGCCGACGGCCGCCTACGGGGTGCTGACCGGGCGCACGGGATGCGGCAAAACCTCCCTCGCTGAGATCCTGTGCGGCCTGAGGAAACCCGCCTCCGGAAGGGTCTGGATCAACGGGACGGACGTCACCCCGTTGGAGCCTGCACGGCGCGGGATCGGCTACGTACCCCAGGACGGCGCGCTGTTTCCCACCATGACGGTCCGCGAAAATCTGGGCTTTGCGCCGCGACTCAGGGGGAGGCCACGCGCGGAGATCGCCGCCGAAATCGAGCAACTCGCCTCCTTGCTGGGAATCGCCCACCTGCTGGAGCGGGGCCCTGAACACCTCTCCGGCGGCGAACGGCAGCGGGTGGCCCTCGGCCGGGCGCTGGCGGCCAAACCCGCGGCGCTGGTGCTCGACGAACCGCTTTCCGCGCTCGACGAACACACCCACGCCGATCTGGTCCGCCTGCTCAAAGACCTCCAGACCGCACTCGGACTTACCGCCCTGCACATCACCCACAACAGGCAGGAGGCCAGCACCCTGGCCGATGCCCAATTTCAGCTCGAGGACGGGCAGGCTACCGAAATCTCGAAGGCTCCCCATCCCGCCACATGACCAAACACGCCGGTGAGCTGAGTGCCGAGGATCTGGCCGCCTACGCCTGGCAGATGGACCTTGCGGGAATGGGCGAGAGCGGCCAGCGCAAACTCAAGGCCGCCTCGGTGTTGATTTCGCGCGTGGGCGGTGTCGGCGGCACCGTGGCGCTCCAACTTGCGGCGGCCGGCGTGGGCAGGCTGGTGCTGGCGACCGGCGGCGTCCTCAAGCCGTCCGACCTCAACCGTCAACTGCTGCAGGCCGACCACCAGATTGGCACCGTGCGCATCCAAAACGTCGTGCGCAGGTTGCGGGAATTCAACCCGCGGCTGGAAGTGGTTGGGATCGCCGAAAACGCCTCTGAATCCAACGCTGCCTCGCTGGTGGCGCAAGCGGACATTGTTGTGGACGCCGCCCCGCTGTTTGAGGAGCGCTTCGCGCTGAACCGAGCGGCCGTCGCCGCGGGCAAGCCGATGGTCGAATGCTCCATGTTCGCGCTGGAGGCCCAGCTCACCACCATCCTCCCGGGGCAAACGCCTTGCCTCGAATGCTTCGTGTCGCAAAAGCCGCCGGAGTGGAGACGGCGCTTCCCGGTCCTCGGTGCGGTTTCGGGTACCGTTGGCTGCATGGCCGCTGTGGAGGTCGTCAAACTGATCACTGGCATCGGCCGGCCGCTCGCGGGGCTTTTGCTTAGCATCGACCTCGGAGCCATGGAATTCCGGCGCCTGCGCATCGCGCGGCGGCAGGACTGCCCGGTTTGCGCGGCAGGCCCGTAGCGGGGCCGTGCGCCCGGCAGGCCCCAATCCGCGCAAACCTCGGCGCCAAGACGCCGGGCCCATGCGGACCTCACGCGGGGACGCGCGCACCTCTTTTTTGAAGCCTACAGTCCCGAGCGGCTCAGCGACCGGCTTCGGCGGGATACCCGAGTGCAACCGCCGGAATGCTCGAGGCAAAAACGGCTGCCTCTTCAAGGGAGATGTCGAGCCATCGGGCGGCGTTTGCCACGCCATGATCCAACCGCAGTGCGCTGCCCGCAAAATGGGCGGAGCCCGGGAGGCGGACCACCCCATCCGCCCCGACCTCCAGTTCGATAGCGCCAATCGTATAACGTCCGGGCGGGGCGCCCGCGGCGGCCATCGCGTCGGTGGTGAGGATTACCTTTGCCGGATCCTTGGCCCGGATCAAATTGCGCAACACCATTGGGGGAAGATGGATGCCGTCCGGGATGAAGCAGGCCGTCAGCTCATCGCGTGCCAGCAACCGTTGGATGATGTTGTCATGCCGGTGCAGCGTCGTCGGACACCCATTGCCCAGATGGGTGCAGAGGGTCGTGCCGGCATCGATTGCCGCGGAGATCGCGTCGTCGCAGGCGTTGGTGTGGCCCAGAGCGATGCGGACCCCGGATTGGACCGCCCGCCGGATGAACGGTGCGGAACCCACCCGCTCGGGGGCCAAAGTCACCAGACGGATCAGCCCGCCTGCGGCCTCCTGAAGCGGGGCAAACACCTCCCAGTGCGGGTCGCGCATCCACTGCGGATCATGGGCTCCGCGGTACCCGGGTTCGGTGCTCAAAAACGGCCCTTCGAGGTGAAACCCGACAATGCACTCGCGAATGAGCGGATCCTGCCGGCGGAAAGCCTCCAACGCTCGAAATTTGGTTTCCAACGCCTCAATGCGGTCGGTGATTAGAGTGGCCAATACCCGCTGCATCCCGCAGGCGCGCAGGGCAAGGCAGGCCCTGTGAAGCGCTTCAGCCGAAACGGGACGCTGGAAGTCGACACCGGCAAAGCCGTTCACTTGCAAATCAAACAAACCATCGGGAGGAACTGAGTTCATTCTGGGGAGGTGCGTTCAAGACAACTGGCAACCCGGCCC